>DATCSZ010000140.1:0-1905 GCA_036568205.1 Pseudomonadales bacterium | reverse complement strand
CCGGGCCGGCGGTGAATGTGGTGATTGCCGGCGTGCTGTGGCTGTACCTGTCGGCAACCATGACACCGCTGACCGCCGAGGATGTGCTGGCCGGGCGTATCCCGTTCTGGTACCAGGTCATGGTGGTGAATATTGTGCTGGCGGTGTTCAACCTGCTGCCGGCATTCCCGATGGATGGCGGGCGCGTGCTGCGTGCCGCGCTGGCGCTGTTTATGCCGCATAACGAGGCAACCCAGAAGGCTGCGCGGATCGGCCAGTCACTGGCGTTTGTGCTGGCCATTCTCGGCATGTTGTACAACCCGTGGCTGATCCTGATTGCCGCGTTTATCTGGCTGACGGCATCGGCCGAGGCCAATATGGAAGCGATGCAGACCAGCCTGCTGCATGTGCATGCCGGTGATGCGATGATTACCGATTTTGTGCTGCTGGATGCCGATGACAGCCTGCAGCGCGCCATTGATGCCACCTTGCAGACCAGCCAGAAAGATTACCCGGTCGCCGAGGCCGGCCAGCCGCGTTACCTGCTGAGCCAGGCGCAGCTGCTGCAGGCCCTGCAGCAGCACGCGCCGGGCCAGCGCATTGGCACGCTGGATTTGCCATCGCTGGTGATGGTGGATGCCGGCGAGTCGATGGAGGCCATTTTCCGGCGCCTGCAGGGTACCGATTCGCCGCCACTGCTGGCGGTGCAGCAGCAGGGCCGGCTGGCCGGCATTGTCAACCTGGACAACATTTTTGAGCTGATCCGTATCGACAAGGCACAGCGTGCGCGGCGTGCCGGTGGCCGCCTGCCGATGTGACGGGCATCAAGGCGGTGGCAACAAACGCAGCGACACAGTAAAAGTTTGATGCAGCGCAAAAACAGCGGACGGCGACAGCGCTAGATTGGCAGTTCCAACACACAAAAGGAGATCTGTGATGAACCTGTTACCCCGTCGTTCCGTGTTTGATATCGACCGCCTGTTGGATGCCTGGCTGAATCCGGGTGAGTCGATCAGTGACAGCGGCTTTTTTGCCCCGCGCATTGAGCTGAAGGAAAAGAAAAACCAGTACCAGGTCAAGGCCGAGTTGCCGGGCGTGAAAAAGGAGGACATCCACGTCACGCTGGATAACGGTGTACTGACCATTGAGGCGGAAAGCCGCCAGGAAGACAAGGAAGAAAAAGACGGCAAGGTGATTCGCCAGGAGCGCCGCTACGGCAAGTTCATGCGCAGCTTCACCGTCGGCAGCGATGTGAAGGAGGCCGATATCAAGGCCGCGTTTGATGATGGTGTGCTGACGCTGAGCGTGCCGAAAAGCAAGGAAAAGGACAAGACCAAAAAAGCGCGCCGTATTGCGATTGACTAGATACAGCAATAAACCCGGCGCAGCGTGTTGCCGGGTTTATTATCCTGCCTCACACCTCAGCTCACACCTCACGCCTCACACCTCACACCGTCACAGACAGCGCAGGCCATTGCATGCCATCTCTGGATGCCGGCCTTCGCCGGCATGACGAATAAAAGGCCTATGGGCCTGTTACTTCCGCTCGACACAGCGGCCGATGCCCTTAGCCCGTCACACCGGCGAAGGCCGGTGTCCAGATTTGTAGCCTGCCTGGCGCTTGCCACCGCTGGATGCCGGCCCTCGATCGGGTCGAGGGCAGGCTCTGCGCCGGCATGACGACTGGTTGCAGGGTTCAGAATAAAGCTTGCCATGACAGTCCCGAATTTATTGCGGACAGTAGTGGGCCTTCGCCGGCATGACGAATGGGGCCTATGGGCCTGTTACTTCCGCTGGTCACAGCGGCCGATGCCCTTAGCCCGTCACACCGGCGAAGGCCGGTGTCCAGGTTTGTAGCCTGCCTGGCGCTTGCCAGCGCTGGATGCCGGCCCCGATCGGGTCGAGTGCAGGTCCTGCGCCGGCATG
>DATCSZ010000139.1:0-1092 GCA_036568205.1 Pseudomonadales bacterium | reverse complement strand
GGCGACGCTGTTTTATGTGGCACTGCGTCCCGTTACCAATACCGTGTTTCAATGCAGCCGCTCGCCATTGCGGCAATGGCTGCCCGGTCGTATGTCATAACGGATTTCGCGATGGGTTTTCAGCCGCGCTGTTGATGTGTTGTCCAGCAGCCGCAACGGCAGGGCTTTTTCCAGCTGGTGCAGCAGGGCGCGGCCGCGCCTGTTTTCCAGATAAAGGGTCAGCAGCACCCGGAAGCGTTCGCCATCGCCCACCTCCCATAATGCGCTGATCTGGCCCCGCAGAAACCGCCGCTGCTGCAGCTGTTCGGCCATGGCGATAAAGCCCTCCACCTCATTGTTCAGCTGCCTGGCCAGCGCATCCAGTGTTTGCGCGGCCATGCAGTTATGGCTGTTTACCGTATCCAGCCACTGGCCGGCGCCGGCAAACAGTGACACAAATGCCCGCTGCATTTCGATTACACTGGCGCCATAACGGTTTTTGCCTGCCATCCTTATCTCCTTTTCCGTGTTTTCTGGTCATTGTGTCGCCGTAACTGCATGGCCTTGGGCCATGCAACGGCATTGCAGGCAAATCATAAAGCACTTTTCTTTGCATGTCGCATATACACGACTCTTTTTTTCCACAAACTTGCTTTCATTCACACCCATGACGCAACGCATCCATTCTGACGATATTGACCTGTTCCAGCATACGCTGGGCGACGCCCTGCGCCAGCTGCGCAAGCAGCGACAGCTGACGCTGGTGGATGTGGCTGCCGCCGTGGACCGGCACCGCTCGTTTATCTCCGAACTGGAATGCGGCAAGCACAATCCGTCGCTGGATACGCTGCGCCTGCTGTGCCGTTTTTACGGCATCCATACCGGCGAGCTGATCCTGAAGGTGGAAGAGCAGGTGGCTGCCTACCAGGTTGAACACAAATAGCCGCTGGCGTCACACCGGCCATTTCCCGGTTTGTTTACCCTGCCGCACAGCCATCTACTAATTTTTAAAAAATTAGTAGATGGCGCCGGATTACTCTCTTATACTAATTTTCCTGAAATTAGTATTTGGAGTATCTGACGATGCGAATGCCCCTGTCACCTCCGCCTCTT
>DATCSZ010000138.1:0-3011 GCA_036568205.1 Pseudomonadales bacterium | reverse complement strand
AGCCGTTTGTTGACGATGTGCGTCGCCAGCGGGCGGCCTTGTTGCCCAGCCATTTTATGGACGAAACAGCGCTGCACCGGCTGCAGCATTTTCCGCGTTATCTGGCCGCCATGCAGCAGCGGCTGGAGCGTCTGCCTGGCCAGCTGGCCAAAAATCGTGAAGCCATGGCGCAGCTTGAACGTCACCGGCAGCGGCTGGCCGAACTGTTTGAGCGCCACCCGGACAGCATCGGTCTGGCGCGTGTAGAGGACTATCGCTGGCAGCTGGAGGAATTCCGGGTATCCCTGTTTGCCCAGCAACTCAAGACACCGCAACCGGTATCCGCCAAGCGACTGGACGCCCTGTGGCAAGCTATCGAGGACGACATCCAGCGCAATTTTTTGTAACAGGCCGGGCCGGCTGGCGACAAAGGCTTGGAAAAGTCCGGATATTCATCTAGGCTCTTTTGACCATTAACCAGCAAGGAACATGATTATGAGCAAAACCATCAACAAACCACTGGCTGCTGCGCTTGGCGCTGCGTTTCTGGCGTCTGCTGCCTTGCCTGCCATGGCGGCGACCGAAACCAATCCGTTTGGCAATACGCCGCTCGATGGCGGTTATGACCTGGTCAGCAAGGCAGATGCCGAAGGCAAATGCGGTGAAGGCAAGTGTGGTGAAGGCAAGTGCGGCGAAGAAAAAGCCGATCAGGAAGGCAAGTGTGGTGAAGGCAAATGTGGCGAGAAAAAAGCCGACAAGGAAGGCAAGTGCGGTGAAGGCAAATGTGGTGAAGGCAAGTGCGGTGAAGCCAAATAAGGTTCACCGATGAACCGGTTGCCCGCCACCTCGATGCGCAGGCCGGTTCACGGTGCCGGGCTTGGCCTGCGCCGTGGCATGCTGGCCGATCTGCTGTTGCTGGATGATGCATCAGTGGATTTTATGGAAGTGGCGCCGGAAAACTGGATTGGTGTTGGCGGCCGTTTTGGCCGCCAGTTCCGCCAGCTGGCCGAGCGTTTCCCGATCACGCTACATGGCCTGTCACTGAATCTGGGCGGTTATACCCCGATTGATAGCGAACTGGTCAAATCGATTGCTGCATTCATGCATGAATTTGACTGTCCGCTCTATTCCGAACACCTCAGTTATTGTGCCGATGATGGCCACCTGTACGACCTGATGCCGATACCGTTTTGTGAGGAGGCCGTTCACAGCGTTGCGGCCCGTATCCGCCAGGTACAGGACATGCTGGGTTGTCGCATTGCCATCGAAAATGTCTCCTATTACGCAGCGCCATTCCGGCAAATGGATGAGAGCACCTTTATCAATGCCGTGTTGGCCGAGGCCGACTGCGACCTGCTGCTGGATGTTAACAATATTTATGTCAACAGCATCAATCATGCGTATGATGCGGCGGATTTTTTGTTGTCGATGCCGGCCGGCCGCATCCGTTATATGCATGTGGCCGGTCATTACGTTGAGGCTGAAGACCTGCGTGTGGATACCCATGGCAGCGATGTAATTGACCCGGTCTGGCAGCTGCTGCAGCTGGCCTACCGGCATGCCGGTGTCTGCCCGACATTGCTGGAGCGGGATTTCAACTTTCCACCGATGGCCGGGCTGTTACAGGAAGTACAGGTGATTCGCCGCCATCAGCAACGGGCCGGGGCAGACCGGCTGATGCAGTCATGCTAGATTTGCAGCAACAGCAGGCGCTGCTGGCCGGCCATATCCGCAATCCGCAGTGTAATCCTGCCCCTGCCGGGATTGATGAGCGGCGGCTGGTAATTTACCGCGAGCTTTTTTTCAACAATATCGAAGGCTTTATTGCCAGTGGTTTCCCGGTGTTCAAAAGCCTGTTTGATGGCGCTGAATGGCAGGCGCTGGTGCGTCGGTTTATTGCCGACTATCGCGCACAGACACCGTATTTTTTGCAGATCAGCGAGGCTTTCCTGCAATGGCTGAACGAAGCGCCGCAGCCATTGCTGGCAAACAGGCCGTTTGCCTGGCAGCTGTGTCATTACGAATGGGTGGAGCTGGCACTGGATGTCGCCGATGTGGCGTTGCCGGCAGTGGCAGCCAATGGCGACCTGCTGCGCCAGTCACCGCTGGTATCGCCATTGGCCTGGCCGCTGGTATACCAGTGGCCGGTTCATCATATTGGCCGTAACTACCAGCCGCAGACACCATCGGCGCAGCCGGTTTGCCTGATTGTCTACCGCAATCGCCAGCAGCAGGTCGCGTTTATCGAGAGCTCGCCGGCCACGGTACGATTGCTGCAATTGCTGGATGAGCGGCCGGATTTCAGTGGTGAGCAGGCGCTATGGCAGATTGCTGCCGAACTGCCCGGCAGTGATCCGGCCGCAGTCCTGGCCTATGGTGAACAGCAGTTGCAACAGCTGCACAGCCAGGGCGTAATTCTTGGTGTTCGCTTGCCGTGAGGCCGCTTGTTAACGGCGGCTGGCGCAGGCTATGATAGGCCCACCAAAACCAGCAAGAGTCTGCCATGAAAATCCAGTTTGAAATCGAGATGACGCCGGAAGAGCTGCGCCGCTTGTTCGGCCTGCCGGATGTCAGCAAAATCCAGGACCAGATGCTGGAGCAGATGAGCGAAAAAATCCAGAATGCTGACCTGGAAACCATGAAAAACCTGATGAAACCGTTTATTTTTGACGGCCTCAAATCCGGTGCTGAAAATTACCAGCATTTTGTTGGCACCATGCTGAAAATGGCCACGCTGGGCAAGCTGGACCTGACCGGCAAGGATGACGAGGACATGCCGGCAGATGAGCAAAACGGCAAGCCGGCCAGCAGGCGCAAGAAATCCTGATGGCAGACGACAAACAGACAATTTTTCACAAGTTGAACCGCGAGGCCGGCAAGATTGCCTGGCGTGAGCTGCAGCCGTTTTTTGCGGCCGGCCAGGCGGTGTTTGTTGATACATCGCTGGATTTGATTGATATCGCCAGCGAAATGGCACTGGACAACAAGGCCTTGCTGGAGCCACTGGTGCAGGCAGGGCAGGTGGCCGTGGT
>DATCSZ010000137.1:0-10709 GCA_036568205.1 Pseudomonadales bacterium | reverse complement strand
GATGGGTGGTCTGCAGGGTTCATTAAGCGCGGTCACTGCGGTGGAACTGGGTGCCGCTGCCATCCGCGCTGCGGTTGAGCGTGCCGGTGTGGATGCCAGCCGCATTGATGAAGCGTTTATCGGCAATGTGTTGTCGGCCGGCTTGCGCCAAGGCCCGGCGCGCCAGGCGGCTTTGCAGGCGGGTCTTTCACCGGCTACCGGCTGTGTCACGCTGAACAAGCTGTGTGGCTCCGGCATGCAGGCGGCGATGTATGCGTATGACTCGATTATTGCCGGCACAAACCATTGCGTGGTGGCCGGCGGCATGGAGAGCATGAGCAATGCCCCGCACCTGGTGATGGGCGCGCGCGGCGGTGTGCGCACCGGCCACAGCCAGTTTCTTGACCACATGTTTTTCGACGGCCTGGAAGATGCCAGCACCAGCCGCATGATGGGCAGCTTTGCCCAGGAAACCGCCAATGCCAACGGCCTTACCCGCGAGGCGATGGATGCGTTTGCGATTGAATCATTAACCCGCGCACAGAATGCCATCCGCAACGGTGACCTGGCCGACGAAATCGTGCCGGTAACCGTCAAGGGCCGCAAGGGTGACACCGTGGTCAGCGATGACGAGCAGCCGCTGACCGCCAATATCGACAAAATTCCCGGCCTGCGCCCGGCCTTTGCCAAAGACGGCACCATTACCGCCGCCAACTCCAGCTCGATCTCCGATGGTGCGTCGGCGCTGGTCATCATGAGTGAATCGGCTGCACGTGAGCAGGGCCTTGCGCCACTGGCGCGTATTGTCGGCCATGCCCGCCATTCCCAGGCACCGGGCGAATTCACCCTGGCGCCGATTGGCGCGATGCAAAAGTTGCTGGCGAAAACCGGCTGGAGCAAGGACGAGGTGGACTTGTTCGAGATCAACGAGGCGTTTGCGATGGTCACCATGCTGGCCATGCGTGACCTGGCCCTTGACCACAACAAGGTGAATATCTACGGCGGCGCCTGTGCCCAGGGCCACCCGATCGGCTCAACCGGCGCGCGCATTGTGGTCACGCTGATGCACGCACTGCGCCGCAACGGCCTGAAAAAAGGTGTCGCATCCCTGTGTATCGGCGGCGGCGAAGCCACCGCGATGGCGATCGAACTGCTGTAATTCCCTTTATCCCCGCCGGCGGGCAACCGCCGGCAAAGCTTCTGACCCAACAGCCATGCCTGACGATATCCTGTTTGACCAGCAACACCTGTGGCACCCCTACTCCAGCATGAGCCGGCCACAAACCGTGTACAAGGTGCAGTCGGCTGATGGCGTGCGCATCACCCTGGATGACGGCCGTGAGCTGATCGACGGCATGGCATCCTGGTGGTCGGTCATCCACGGCTACAATCACCCGACCCTGAATGCGGCGATTGAAAACCAGCTGCAGCAGATGGCCCATGTGATGTTTGGCGGCCTGACCCACCAGCCGGCGATTGATCTTGGCCGCCAGCTGATTGCACTGACACCGGCCCCCTTGCAGCACGTGTTTTATGCCGATTCCGGCTCGGTGGCGGTGGAAGTGGCGATCAAGATGGCGCTGCAATACTGGCATTCACAAGGCAGACCTGAGAAAAACCGCCTGCTGGGTTTTATGCACGGCTATCATGGCGATACCTTTGCCGCGATGTCGGTGACCGATCCTGTCAACGGCATGCACCAGCTGTTTGGCCCGATTCTGGCCAGCCAAGTGTTTGCCCCGGCACCTGCCACCGCGTTTGGCCAGCCTGCCGGCGAGGCGGATCTGGCCGATTTGAAACAATTGCTGGCGCAACACCATCAGCAGCTGGCGGCGGTGATTATCGAGCCGATTGTCCAGGGCGCCGGCGGCATGCGTTTTTACAGCGCCGATTACCTGCGCCAGCTGCGCCAGTTGTGTGATGACTACCAGGTACTGCTGATTGCCGATGAAATTGCCACCGGCTTTGGTCGCACCGGTGAGCTGTTTGCCTGCAACCATGCTGGTATCAGCCCGGATATTTTATGCCTTGGCAAGGCACTGACCGGCGGTTACCTGAGCTTTGCCGCCACATTGTGCAGCAGCGCCGTTGCCACCGGCATCAGCGACGGCGAGGCCGGCGTGTTTATGCACGGGCCAACCTTTATGGCCAATCCGCTGGCCTGCGCAGTGGCCAATGCCAGCCTTGACCTGCTGCAGCAAAACGACTGGCGCGGCGCGGTGCAACGCATTGAGGCACAATTGCAGCAGCATTTGCTGCCGTCACAACAACTGCCTGTGGTAGCGGATGTGCGGGTGCTCGGTGCCATCGGCGTGATCGAACTGCAGCAGCCGGTGGATATGGCCGTCATCCAGCCGGCGCTGGTTGATGCCGGTATCTGGGTACGACCGTTTGGCAGGCTGGTCTATATCATGCCGCCGTATGTGATCGACAATAATGACCTGGCCTTTTTGTGCACACGCATCATCGACGTACTCAAGCAGCTTTACGGAGAGTGACATGAGCACACGCATGCCGGTGTTTTTCCTGGCCCATGGCAGCCCGATCAATGCGCTGGAAGACAACTATTTTGTCGCCGACTGGCACAGGCTGCACCAGGGCACGCCCGCACCTGCGGCGATTGTTGTATTCTCGGCGCACTGGGAAACCGCCGGCACCCGCATCAGCAGCAATGATGTGCCGCCCACCATCCATGATTTTGGCGGTTTCCCGCCCGCCTTGTACCAGCAGCACTACCCCTGCCCCGGCAGCCCGCAGCTTGCCACCACTATCGCCGGCACACTGATGCAATACGGCTTCCAGGCCGCGCTGGATAACAGCTGGGGGCTGGATCACGGCAGCTGGGTGATCCTGAAACACCTGTACCCGGATGCCGACATCCCGGTGTTGCAGATCAGCCTGGATCGCAACCAGCCGGATTTGCTGCAGCATTACCGCATTGGCCAGGCGCTGCGTGAATACCGTGACCAGGGCGTGCTGTTTATCGGCAGCGGCAATATTGTGCACAATATCCGCAAGTGGATGACCGCACGCCCAGGCGATGCCATCGACTGGGCGGTCGACTTTGATCGCGCCATTGCCAGCGCAATAGAGCAACACGATATCAACACCCTGGCCAGTTACCACACACTGCCGTTCGCCCGCGAGGCGGTGCCGACGGTCGAGCATTACCTGCCGCTGCTGTATGTGATGGGACTGGCCGATAACCAGGACCGGCTGGCATTTTCCGATTTCGGTTTTCATGATCTGTCGACCGCCTGTTCGCGCTCGCTGCGTTTTGCTGCCGCCTGAGCTCAGCGCTGTACCATGCGGGTCGAGCGGCGCAGCATCCAGCCAATCGCCAGGCCGGATGACAGGTACTCGCTGCGCCTGACCAGCGGACTGTCCTGGTTGGCGGCCTGGCCCAGATCATAAAAATGCACAAAACCGCCAATATACAGATCACCAAAATAGCGCGACAGCGACAGACTGTAGCGCATCGCCACCAGCCCGGCATCAGCACGATACGCCGGCCGCACGGCTGTCGTGTATTGTGAATCCACCTGGTAGAAATAATCGTGGAAACGGCGGCTGGCATACACAGGCCCGATGGTCGCGGTCATCAGCCAGGTATCGGCCCATAACACGCGGCCATACACGCGCGGGTTACTGACCAGGCCACGGTAAACCAGGCCGTCATTACCCAGTGAAAATGCCGCCCGCAACGGCAGGTCTGCCCGCAATTGCCAGTTATCACCTTCCAGGAAGCGGTATTCCAGTACCGGCCCGACCTCAAACAGGAAATCCAGGTCCGGCATGCCATCGCGTGCCCGGTTGTCCTCGCTGCTGACCGGCAGTGAAGCGCTGGCCGACAGGCGCAGGTCCAGCTGCTCATGATTGTACAAATCACCAACCAGGCCGGAACGATCCGAACGCAGATACTGGCCACGGTAAATAAAAATCGGTAACGGCAAGGCATAGGTGGCGCTCTGGTCAGCGCCCAGGTAATGCGGCGCATGATAGGCACCCAGCGCAGCACCCAGCTCCCATACCGGCAGCTCGGCCGCCCCGGCCCGGCCGCACAACAGCAATAACAGCAGCAACACACAACGCATCAATTCACCCCCGCGCCGATGATAGCGGATTTTTCCGTGCGCAGCTGCCCTGCTGCTAGAATAGTCAGCAGATAACAATCACTGCTGCACAAGCAACAACAACCGGGGCATGACATGACAACCTATCGCTACGGGCCAGTCCTGCTGCTACTGGCCCTGCTGGCCGGCTGCGGTGGCGACCGCCTGCCGGCACTTGGCAACGACAGCCACATCCTGGCGTTTGGTGACAGCCTGACCGAAGGCAAAGGGGTCAGCCGCAGCGCCAGCTACCCGGCAGTGCTGCAGCAATTAAGCGGGCGCACGGTGATCAATGCCGGCATCTCCGGTGAAATCAGCGCTGACGGCCTGCCACGACTGCTGGCACTGCTGGACGAACAGCGCTGGGACTTGCTGATCCTGATGCATGGCGGCAACGATATACTGCGCAACCTGAACGCCGACACCAGCAAGCAGAACCTGGCTGCGATGATAGATGCAGCGCAGGCACGGGACATTCCGGTGCTGCTGATCGGGGTGCCGGAAAAACAGCTGTTTTCCACCAGCGCACCACTGTACCGCGAACTGGCCGACGAATACCGGCTGGTGTTTATTGATGACATCATTTCACGACTGCTGAAAAGCCCGGACTACAAATCCGACCAGGTGCATTTCAACGAGGCCGGCTACCGCAAACTGGCCGAGACCATCCTCCACACCCTGCAAAAAAACGGCGCCCTGTAGGCGCCGCTTGCATCGTCATGGCTGCTGTTACAACCGCTGCAATACGATTGCCAGCAACGGGTTGACCAGCCAGCGCAACGGCGCCAGCAACAGCCGCAACAGCTTCAGCCTGGCGGCCATTTCAGCGCGATAGTCAGCAAAGCTGTGCTGCTGGAAACCCAGTATGCGCTGGCTTTCCGTGGTATCCATCCAGTGGGTATAAAAACTGTCGCGGCCGTGCACACTCTCTGGCAAGTGCAGGCCCAGTGCATCAAAGGCAACCCGCAGGAAATTGCGCTGGGTCACCTGGCAATCCTTGCCGCCACCTAACAGCAACACTTTGCCAACCGCCTGTGGCTGCTGCACCGCCTGGCACATGGCCAGCGCCACGTCTTTCGGGTGCACCCACTCGACCGGATTGTCAGGATGCACATCCAGCAGCTTGCGGAATGTGGCACGATCGGTTTTCAGCGTGCGCGAATCCACCGACACCCCAACGCGCACTACCACCCACGGCAGGCTGCTGTCACGCAAGGCCTGCTCAATAATCACCTTGTGGCGGGTGTAGTTGTCGCTGGGTGCCACCGGGTCATCCGGGCCATAGACTTTCGGGGCTGGCGGCTGCTGGCCAAACACCGTGACCGAGGATGGAAACACAAATACCGGTTTTTTGCCCTGGCTGGCTGCAATGTCTATCAGTTTTTTGCAGGCGGTGACATTCACCGCCTCGGCCAGCTCAGGCAACGTATCGGTTAACGGCGGCAGCAAGGAGGCGTTATGGATAATCGCGTCCACACCATCGACCAGCTGCGGCAGCAAGGCCTCGTCACGCAGGTCACCAAAAATAATTTCGGCCCTGCCCTGCCAGGCTTCAGCCGCCTTGCGGGTGGCCGGGCTGTCAATATCAAAACAGCGCAGCTGATGGCCCATCGCGCTGGCCTGTTCCACACACATCAGGCCCAGGCGGCCGAACGCACCGGTGATCAATATGTTCATGGTTTACCTCAAAAGCGGGTGCAGTGAATGCCGTTCGGGTGTTCGATGGTCGCCACACACTCGTTACAGTGCAGGCAGCGGCTTTTGTAGCCGGCTTGCTGCTGTGCCTGTAATGGCAGGTCGGGATCGCTGAGCAGGGAGCGGCCCAGCTGGATAAAATCAAAACCTTCCTTCATCACGGTTTCGAAACTGTCATTGCAGCTGGCACCACCGACATAAATCACATTGCACTGCACCGCCTCGCGCACCCGCTTGGCGTGTTCCAGAAAATACAATTCCTTGTACGGGTAATCACGAAACAGGCTCGGGCCGGCCAGCCGCAACACGGCTTTCATCAGCAGGTTTTTCTCGGCTTTCAGCATCGGTGGCAAGGCACTGTCACCACGGAACATGATCATCGGATTCATGGTGCTGGTGCCGCCGCTGGTGACAATGCCATCGATGCCGCCCTTGTCGAGCATGGCCGAAATTTTCACCGCGTCATCGTAATCCAGTCCGCCCCTGACACCTTCTGTCAGACTGATTTTGCCAATCAGCGGAAAATCATCACCAACGGCCTTGCGGACTGCTTCCAGCACTTCCAGTGACAGGCGCATGCGGTTTTCCAGCGAGCCGCCGTATTGATCCGTGCGCTTGTTGGTTTTCGGGCTCATGAACTGGCACAGGCCATAACCGTGGCCAAAATGGATTTCCAGCGCATCAAAGCCGCAGCTTTTCATAAACAGGGCCGCGTCATGGTAGCTTTGTACAAAAGCGTTTATATCCGCCTGCTTCATCGCATCGGCAAATATCATGCCGTGTGCCACACCCAGCATGTTGATGCCAAAATTCGGCCCCATTGGCCGGCGCCGTTGCAGCTGGCGGTTTTTTGAAAACGCGCCGCCATGGCCCATCTGGCCGGAGACCGCTGTACCGGCCTGGTGCAACTCGTCAATCAGGCCGGACAGCTGCGGGCGGATGCCCTCATGCATGTACATCATGTTTTCATTGAGCCGGCCATCGGCCTCAACCGCGCAGTAACCAATTGTGGTCATGCCGATACCGCCATTGGCCAGCTGCAGGTGAAAGTCCCGCAGCCGTGCTGTCGGCTCGCCATTCACTGACATGCCTTCATAGGTGCCGGCCTTGATCAGCCGGTTTTTCAGTTCCAGGCCATTCAGCCGGGCGGGCGAAAAACAGCGCTTGAGATGTTCATTCATACCATGGACTCTTGTTATTGCGGATGACGCCGGAAAACTTATGCAATATAGTTACATAAGTTTCCCATAAAAACCAGTGACAAAAATGCCCAGCAAAACCGGCCAGACCCAGCAGCAGCGCCGCCAGCAAACCCGCCAGGCGGTGCTGGACAGTGCCCGTCAGTGCTTTGCCGCCAGGGGTTACCAGGATACCAGCCTGGATGATATCGCTGCTGCCTGCCAGCTCACCACCCGCCCGGTTTATCATTATTTTGGCAGCAAACAGGGCCTGTTCGAGGCAGTGGCCACGGAACTGGAAAACCGCCTGGCCGATGCAATTGCCGCCATTGACAGGCAGCGTCCTGATTATCTGCAGGCCATCTGGCAGCTGTTTATAACCACCTGCAAACAGACAGAATTTCGCCGTATTGTACTGCTGGAAGCGCCACTGATCCTCGGTCGCCAGCGCTGGCAGGATAACAACGTCGTGGATCTTGCCAGCGGCATTCTCAGCCAACGCCTGCAGCAGTTGCCGCCAGCGGAGGCCGGCATGATTGTGCGCATGGCGCTGGTGGCGCTGGCCGAGGCCGCCCTGATGATTGCCGAAGCCGATGACAGTGACAGTGCCATTGAGGCAGCCAACCGCATTGCCGAACGCCTGCTGGCATTGTTCTGATTCACGCGGCGTGCTGCTGCAGCCGGCCAAGCAAAAACACGCCGATCACCACCAGCACAAAGCCGGCCATCTGCAGCAGTGTCAGCGTTTCATCCAGCAAGACAAAGGCCAGTATCAACGTGACTACCGGCCCGGCCGAACCAATCACACTGCCGCTGGCAGCGCCGATACGGGCAATGCCGGCAGCCAGCATAAAGGATGGCAACACAGTGCAGAAAAAGGCAATCAATGCGGTATGGCCATACACCGGCCAGTCCAGCTGCAACAGGCTGCGCCATGAATAATGCAGCTGGTAATGCAGCATAATCACCAGCGTTGCCGACAACATCGCCATGGCGGTAAACAACCGGCTGGGCAGGCTGCGCAACATCAGTTCACTGCCGATAAAATACACGGCAAACGCAAACGCGGCGATCAATACCAGCAGCGCGCCGTACAACTGCCCGGCCGAGGCCTCGCCAACCGCCAGCGCATCCTCAGCAAACAATGCAATCAGGCCAACATACACCAGCACCAGACAGGCCAGCAGCGGCCGTCCAAGACGCTGGCCAAGAAACACAACCGCCAGCAGCAGGACCATGCTGGGATAGCTGTACAGTACCAGGCGCTCAAGGCTGGCTGGCAGGTACACCAGCCCCATCAGGTCAAAATACGAGGCAATATAATAACCGCTGATACCAAACATCACCGTCAACAACAGATTGCCTGCCGTGACATGGCGGCCATGACCCTTTTGCCATTGCAAACCCAGCACCAGCAGGTAAAACGGCATTGCCATCAGCATACGAATCACCAGCAGCTGCATCGGTGCCACCGGGTACTGGTAGGCCAGCTTGACAATAATGCCCTTGGTCGAGAACAGTACCGTTGCCAACACTACCAGCGCCATGCCGGTATGGCGCTCATTGCCACGCAATGCCTTCATCACCCATAGCCTGTATCGTCAAAGGCGTGTATTGTAACGGTGATTGTCACCTGTCCGGCGCTAATTTTTTGTCATCTGCCATGCCTGTTTCCGCCCCGCATATTGTACCGCCCTGCCAGGAGGATCTTGCGCTCATCTATCGCGACAACTGGCTGCTGGTGATCAACAAACCCGAGCCGATGCTGAGCACCCCCGGCCGGCTGCCGGAAAACCGCGATTCGGCCATTGGCCGGCTGCAGCTGGATTATCCCTCGGCCTCGCTGGTGCACCGGCTGGATATGGCCACCTCCGGGCTGATGGTGATTGCCCTCAGCAAACCGGTACACCGCCACCTGTCGATGCAATTCCAGCAACGCCAGGTGACCAAAAGTTACCAGGCAATTGTGCAGGGCCAACCGACACAGGACAGCGGCGAGATCAGCTTGCCGCTGATCACCGACTGGGAGCACAGGCCGCGACAAAAAGTCTGCTTTGCCAGCGGCAAGCCATCACTGACCCGCTACCAGGTGCTGGAGCGCTTGCCCGATGGCAACAGCCGCGTGCGTTTTATGCCGGTCACCGGCCGTTCGCACCAGCTGCGGGTACACAGTTGCGAAATCGGCCACCCGATTCTCGGCTGCCAGCTCTACTACCAGGGCGACTCACAGCGGCAATCGCATCGCCTGATGCTGCATGCCGAAACACTCGGCTTTTATCACCCGCAGCACCAGGGCTGGATGAGTTTTCGCAGCCCGGTACCGTTTTAGGCCAGCCACTCCAGTTTGCAAATCTGTGTTTGCAAATCAGCCGCCAAGGCCGAATAATCACTGGCCTGTTGATTGGAGTTTGCCCATGTCCCTGGAACTGCTTTACTGGCACTGGATTGTCTTCGGCATTGTGTTGATGCTGATGGAAATCGCCCTGCCGAGCTTCACGATTTTATGGTTTGGTGCCGGCGCCGTACTGGTCGGTGTGGCACTGCTGGTATTTCCCGGCCTGTCGATGACCGGCCAGCTGCTGCTGTGGACCGTGCTGTCCGTCGCCCTGACCGCATTGTGGTTCAAGTTTCTCAAACCCCTGTCCATCGACAAGACCAAGGCCGGTCTGTCACGTGAGGCCATTGTCGGTGAAGTTGGCCAGGTGCTGTCGGTACCCAACGGCGAAAAACGTGGCAAGTTGCGTTTTCCGGCGCCGATTCTCGGCTCGGATGAGTGGCTTTTTCTCAGCCAGGATACGCTGGCCGCCGGTGACCGGGTACGCGTCATCGATGTGTCGGGCAACAGCCTGATTGTCTGCAAACACTAAAAACCAAAAGGAAACACCCATGAATGCAGGATTTCTTATCGCACTGGCCATCTTGTTTATGGCATTTATCACCATTGCCCAGGGCGTGCGCCTGGTACCACAGGGCAATAAATGGGTAGTCCAGCGACTCGGCAAATATTACGCCACGCTGAATCCCGGGCTGAACATCATCATTCCATACATCGACAATGTTGCCTACAAGGTCACCACCAAGGACATTGTGCTGGATATCCCGTCCCAGGAAGTCATTACCCGCGACAATGCCGTCATCATTGCCAACGCCGTGGCCTATATCAATATCCTGTCGCCGGAAAAAGCCGTTTACGGTGTTGAGGACTACCGGCTGGCTATCCAGACCCTGGTGCAGACTTCATTGCGCTCGATTGTCGGTGAAATGGACCTGGATGACGCCCTGTCATCGCGCGACCTGATCAAGGCACGGCTGAAAGACAGCATCTCCGATGATATCGCCGACTGGGGTATCACGCTGAAAACCGTCGAGATCCAGGACATCAACCCGTCCGGCACGATGCAGCGTTCGATGGAAGAACAGGCGGCTGCCGAGCGAACCCGGCGCGCCACCGTCACCCGTGCCGGCGGTGAAAAAGAAGCGCAGATCCTGGAAGCCGAAGGCCGGCTGGAAGCCTCACGCCGTGATGCCGAGGCACAGGTAATCCTGGCCGAAGCCAGCCAGCGCGCCATCGCCATGGTCAGCGAGGCAATTGGTGACAAGGAAACGCCGGTGGTTTACCTGCTCGGTGAAAAATACATTGCCGCGATTGAGTCGCTGGCCAAGTCCGGCAACAGTAAAACGCTGGTGCTGCCAGCTGACCTGCCGAATGCCATCAAGGGCATGATGGGCAAGTAAGCACCCTCCG
>DATCSZ010000136.1:0-5922 GCA_036568205.1 Pseudomonadales bacterium | reverse complement strand
GGCTGTCCGGACGGCTGCCCAGGAGTTTGTGCAGGGTGCTGACATCGGCCGGAATTTCGGCGCGAATATTTTCCGTAAGCGGCAGGTCGGCAATGGCGCCGCTGATCGAGGCTTTCAGCCGCGCTGCCGCCTTGCCGGTGGGCGCCGCCAGACGAATACGCAACGGCTTGCCCTGTTCCATGGCCACCGACTGCAACAGGCCGAGCAGACGTACCACAGTGGTGGTCTTGCCGGTGCCGGGGCCGCCGGTGATCAGGGTAAAGGCGCTGCGACTGGCCAGCGCGCAGGCAATTTTCTGCCAGTCCGGCTGGTTGTCGTTGCGCGCCGGAAAAAGATTGTCGAGACGCTCGCCAATTTGTGACGGGGTGGCAACCGGGTGACCAAGACGTTCGTTAATCTGCGCCGCAACATCGCTTTCATAACGATAATAGCGACGCAGATAGAGCAGCTGGTCATGCAGCACCAGCGGTGCGCTGTCGATTCCGGCGTTATTGCTGACGACGTTTGAATTACGCAGGGCGGTCAGCAGTGATTCCAGCGTTTGCTGTTGCAACCAGCTCAGTGGTGACTCGGCGTTGTCGCTACGCGGCGGATGCGGGAACAGTTGCGCCGGGGTCGTCGTGGCTCGTTGCAGATCGACACAGATATCGCCCTGACCAAGTTGCTGACTGGCCAGCGCGGCCAGCAACAGCACCCGGCTGTCCTGCTCGTCACCATCATCCAGTAACAGCGCTGCCAGCGCCCGGTCCAGCGGGCGCATCCAGCCGTCGGCAATCCACTGGTCCAGTTGCGCCAGCGCCGGATGTTGCAGCGAAAGCAGCTCAGAGGACATCGGACCTCCATAAAAACCCCCACTGCAGGAGCGGCTGATCAGCCGCGATCCTGTGTGGCAATATCGCGGTCGATCGACCGCTCCTACAGAATTCAGTGCTCATTGGCGCGCTCCATTAGGGTGGCCGCGGAACAGTGCATCCAGTGACTCAACCAGCGCGATGGTCGGTGGCTGGAAACAGACTCCGCGACTGTCGCTGTAGAGGCCGCGCAGGAACAACAGCGCAGCGCCGCCGAGATGCTGCGACGGTTGATAACTTTCTCCGAGTCTGGCTCGCAGCAAACGGTGCAGGGCCAGCAGGTACAGACACATCTGCACGTCATAACGCTTTTCCAGCACCGCCTCGGCCATCGCACTGTTGCTGTAGCCCTGTTCGTCCGGGCCGAGCCAGTTGGATTTGTAGTCCGCCACGAAATAGCGATCCTGATTGACCAGCACCAGATCAATAAAACCCTTGAGCATGCCGTTGAGCGTATCCCGGCGCAGGGCAGGGCGCGGCTGGCCGGGCAGCACATGGCGCTGCACCAGTTGATCCAGCGCTTCGGTGCTGACGGCGCTGGACTGGATCCAGAATTCCATTTCTGCCTGACACTGCTGGCGTGGCAGATCAATCAGACGCAGCGACTGATTGCCAAACGGCAGTTCTGTGTGGAGATAGTCGTCAAACCAGCGCTCCAGCATCGCTTGCTGTGCTTCCCAGCCGGCGACGCGACTGCGCCGTTGCAGTTGCTGGCGGAACTCCTCGCGACGTTGCTGCAGCGTCGCAGCAAAGCCCTGGCTGCCGGCCAGTTCCAGCAGGCCATGCAGGAAAGTACCGGCCTGCGGGCCACGGACAAAATTGTGGATGCTGTCGGTGCTTGCGTTATTGTCCGCCAGGCGCGAAACCGTCGGTTCAGTGTGCTGCTTTTCTTCCGCCATCACCTCGTCACGCACATCACGCGGCGCTTCGCTGGCCTCGCGTGAGGCCGGCTCCAGCGCGCTGTAGCTGGCAATCCACCAGTGTTCGGTTTCCGGGCCGTAGTAATCCCGGGCCGGCGGCAGCGTTGTCCGGTCGGCGTTCAGGCGCGCCCGGATATCGTTACTGTCCGGTGCGGCCATGCGTTGCATGGCATCGCAGTTCTGCACCAGTGCATCGAGCTTTTCCGACAGTTCGATGGGTTGCATGGCTGCACCACCGGTCAGCACATAACCGATGGCACTGCCGGGCAGGTCGGTGCGGTCCTTGCCCTGACCAATGCGCAGCGGCGCCATGCCAAGCCAGCAGGCATGACGGGCGCGGGTGACGGCGACATACAGCAGGCGCAGATCTTCCGCCAGACGTTCACGATCAGCGCGATCAATATCCTGTTGTGTCGGCGTCAGGGTCAGGCGCTGGACATTGTTGTCGTCATGAAAACGCAGCGGCAGGTACTTGCCCGACTCGGCGCGAAAAGTGCAGATAAATGGCAGGAACACCAGCGGGTATTCCAACCCTTTGGATTTGTGAATGGTGACAATACGGATCAGGTCGGCATCGCTTTCCAGTCGCAGGATGGTGTCCTCGCCGGCCTCGTTGCTGTTATCAATGGACTCCGCCAGCCAGCGCACCAGTGCCAGTTCACCGTCCAGATGGCTGGCAGCGCGCTGCGCCAGTTCGGCCAGATGCAGCAGGTTGGTCAGGGCGCGCTCATCGTCGTTGCCGAGCAGCCGGGCCGGTACCTGATAATCACGCAGCAGCGCCCGAATCATCGGCAGCACACCCTGGTGTTGCCACTGCCAATGATAGAGATGGAACTGCTCGACCTTTGCTTCCCATCGCTGTTCGTCACGGCTCAGCTGATCCAGCTCCTGCCAGCTGAGTGCCAGCGTGGCGGTGGCCAATGCAGCACGGATCTTCTGTTCCGATTCCGGTTCCGCTACCGCTTGCAGCCAGCACAGCAGGTCGGTTGCCTCAATGCTGTCAAACACGCTGTCCTTGTCGGAGAGATAGACACTGCGCAGGCCGCGTTCGCTCAGTGCCGTGCGCATCCGGCCGGCTTCCTTGCCGTCGCGCACCAGAATGGCGATGTCGGCCGGGCGCAGCGGCGTCAGCTCTCCGTCTTTTTCAAAGCCGCATTGCTGTTGCTGCGCCAGATTCAGAAGCCGGACAATTTCCGATGCCGTGCGTGCAGCCATTTCTTTCAGGTACTGGCCTTTGGCCAGACTCGGATCGTCCGTGCCACTGTCGAGCTGCCACAGGGTCATGGCGCTGGCGGGCTGGCCGTCAATCAGAAAACGTTCGCGGCGACTGTTGGCCTGGACCGGGTTGAACGGAATATCACGGTAGAGGAAGCTGCCATCCGGATAGCGGCCGGCGTAACTGAACAGATGGTTGGCCGCCTGCACCAGTGCTTCACTGGAACGGAAATTTTTATCCAGCGTGTAATGACGGCCCTCGGTGGCCCGTCGTGCCGCCAGATAGGTATGAATATCGGCGCCGCGAAATCCGTAAATGGCCTGTTTCGGATCGCCGATCATCAGCCAGGTGGTGTCGGGCTGATCGGCATACAGGGTGCTGAACACTTGATACTGCACCGGATCGGTGTCCTGGAACTCGTCAATCATCGCCACCGGAAACTGCTGCCGGATAATCGCGGCAAGGCGCGGGCCCTGTTCTGTGGTCATGGCATCGCGCAACCGGGTCAGCATGTCGTCATAACCGATCATGCCGTGACGGCGTTTGTACTGATCCATGCGCTGGCTGATCCAGCGTGCTGCGTGGGGCAGCAGGGCCGGCAGGAGTGCCGGCAGGCGTGCTTCGATATTGTCCAGCTCATTGATGGCGGCAATGGCCGGATCGCTGACAATTTCCGGAATCCTGTCGCTGGCTTCGGCCAGCGACTGTGCATTCATACGCAGAAAAAATGTTTCGGTCAACTTCGGCGCCGGCTGCTCCGGGTCTTCCAGCCAGCTGGCAATGGCATCAAACCATTTGCGAATGGTGGCGCTGTTGCTTGGCTTGCTTTTCGCCAGTCTTTTGCTGTCCCAGGCGGCTTCGAATTTTCCCAGCAGGTCGCTGGTCCAGCCGCCCCAGCGCTGGCGCAGCTCGTCAAGGATGGCCTGCCGGGCGGCGCTGATTTCGGTAATGATCTCGGCCGGCGAGCGCTGCTCTTCGGCAAACTGGTGCTGGTGGCCAAGCATTGGCCGCACCGCCTGCATCAGTGCGGTTGGTGTCGACCACAGGCGGAGCAGGTTGCTGGTGGTATCGTCGTTCAGGTTGTAAAAGAAGCTGCGCCAGTAATCCGCCGCGGCCTGTTCGCGCAGGCTCTGTTCGTCCTGATTCAACTCCAGGGTAAACAGGCTGCCGGAATCAAAGGCATGCTGACGCAGCATCCGGTTGCAGAAACCGTGAATGGTGTAGATCGCCGCTTCATCCATCCACTGGGCGGCGGCATCAAGGCGTGCTGCACAAAGCGGATGTTCATCCTGCGGGTATTCCTGCAACAGCGTCCGCAAAAACAGATCATGGCTTTCCGGTTGCGCTCGGCCGGCAAAGCACAGCGCCGCTTCTGCCAGCCGGGCACGAATACGATCGCGCAGTTCGCGGGTGGCCGCTTCGGTAAAGGTCACCACCAGAATATCCGGCGGCAACAGCGGCTCCGGGCTGTCGTCATGACCGAGCACCAAACGCACATACAGTGCCGCCAGCGTGTAGGTTTTGCCGGTGCCGGCGCTGGCTTCTATCAGCCGGGTGCCGCGCAGCGGGAAGCGGATCGGATCCAGAATTTCACTCATGGCCGGATGCCTCGCAATGGGCCAGCAACGGGCCATACAGGGCGCGTGCCCAGTAAAGAAAGGCAGGCTCCTCGCCAAGTTGTGGCGTCATCAGCGTATCGAAATCGAAAAAGGCACGACGTAACGCTTGCTGGTTGGCATAGTGCACTTCGCCTTGCGCGCTGCCGTAGTCACTGCCCTGATAGGCATCGCGTGCCTTGTTCAACGGGTTGGCCTTGCTGCTGCCGTTGGCCAGTGCCTGCTCAGCGGCAACAAAGGCAAAGCCGGTGCGACAGGCCAGTGGCAGCGGTGTGGTCAGCGCAGTCAGCCAGCCTTCCAGCAATGTGTGCAGATAGCTGCGCGCCTGCTCGCTGGCAATCGGTGCCAGCGTGATGACCTGATCGCTGCCAATCACCACGGTGCTGATGGAGACGGTAGCGCTGTTGGCGAGCAGATGCAGGCTCCAGTCGCCGAGCAGACGATGCGGCTTGTCCTTCAATTCGCCAGCCACCACACTCAGGCGTACCTTGCGTTGTTCGCTGTCCTGACGCAGGTCGGTCAGCCAGTCTTCAAGCAGAAATTCCTGATCCTGAACGCAGGCAGAAATCGATAATTCCTGCAGGGGGATCACGTCGGCAAAGCGCTGGCAGTACTGCTGCCAGCAGCTGATTGCCTGCCAGGCCTGCTCGCCGATGCCATCCAGCAATTGCTCACCGGCATGGCCGACCGGTAACGCGCCACTGCGCAGCAATTGCCGCCTTGCGCTGGCAAAGGCAATGTCCTGCTCGTCAGCGCCTGCTCGCATGGCGGCACTGAGCAGGCTGCTGCTGATCTGGTGCTTGCCGAGGCCATCCAGAGCAAAGGGTTCGTCATCATCTTCCGCACCATCATCGCCGGCAAAGCGCACCTTCAATCGCTCATTGAAGAACAGTTGCGGCGGATTTTTCAGAAACCGTGCCAGCTGGGCACTGCTCAGGGCAATGGCCTGCTCGCTCGTTGGCAGCGGAAGCACGACATGCTCCTGTCCGGTGACTTCATCATGCGCTGCACGCCATTCCTGATCGTAGGAAAACAGTGCCGGGTTCGAACCATCGAAATACTTCGGGCTGAATGGCTGCAGCGGGTGCAGCACGGTAATCGCGTCCAGCAGCGTGCCTTCAGTCACGCAAAAAGCAGAGGCGAGATAATCCCGCAGCTGCGCCACCAGCACGGACGGTGGCCGTTCATGATTGTCACGGACATCGCGACCGACCCAGCTGATATGCAGCGACTCGCGGGTCGCAAGCAGCGCTTCGAGAAACAGGTAACGATCATCATCACGGCGCGAGCGGTCGCCGGGCCGATACTGGCCACGGCCC
>DATCSZ010000135.1:0-1946 GCA_036568205.1 Pseudomonadales bacterium | reverse complement strand
TCGGACCCCCGATTTGCTGTTCGAATATGCAGCCACCGCACGCGAGCGTGGGCTGGCCTGCATTATTGCCGGTGCCGGCGGCGCCGCGCATCTGCCGGGCATGCTGGCATCGAAAACCACCCTTCCGGTACTGGGTGTGCCGGTGAATTCTCGCTACCTGAAGGGCATGGATTCATTGCTGTCCATCGTGCAAATGCCCAAAGGGGTGCCGGTGGCGACCTTTGCCATAGGCGAGGCCGGTGCCGCTAATGCGGGGCTGTTTGCGGTATCCCTGCTGGCCAATGAGGATGAGGCGCTGGCAGAAAAGCTGGCCAATTTCCGTGCCGATCAGCAGGATGCTGTACTGGCCATGGAACTCCCACCGGAAAGCTGAGTGCCCAGATCATGTTATTACCAGGCGCAAGATTAGGTGTATTAGGTGGCGGCCAGTTGGGCCGCATGTTCTGCGTGGCAGCTCGCACCATGGGCTATAAAACCCTGGTGCTGGACCCGGATGCGGTTAGCCCGGCCGGACGTATCGCCGATGAGCACCTGTGTGCCGGGTATGATGACCGGCAGGCGCTGGACCGGATGCTGGCTGCCTGTGACGCTATCACCACCGAATTTGAGAATGTGCCGGCCGATACCCTGCGCTATCTGGCACAGCGTAAGCCCGTATTTCCATCGGCCGAGTCGGTGGAAATCGCGCAGAATCGTATCCGTGAAAAGAACTTTGCCCAGCAGGCCGGCATAGATACGGCGCCGTTTGCAGCGGTGCGCACGGCAGCCGACCTGCCGGTGGCGGTAGCTGCGGTGGGCCTGCCCGCAATCCTGAAAACGGCGACCCTGGGCTATGATGGCAAGGGTCAGTATGTGGTGGAGAGCCTGCAGCAGGCCGCTGACGCCTTCCATGCCATGCAGCAGGTGGAATGCGTGCTGGAAAAGAAGCTCACCCTTAAAGCGGAAATATCAGCCCTGCTGGCACGCAATACCTGTGGCCAGGTCGCCTGTTATCCACCCGCGGAAAATGAACACCGCAACGGTATTCTGCACCAGTCGGTGGTGCCTGCCCGGGTCGATGCAGCGCTGGCCGAGCGTGCCCAGCAGCAGGCCATACAACTGGCCGAAGCACTGGATTATGTGGGCGTGCTGGCGGTGGAGTTTTTTATTACCGAAGACGATCAGCTGATTTTCAATGAAATGGCCCCGCGTCCCCATAATAGCGGCCATTACACCAAGGATGCGGCGGTAACCTCGCAGTTCGAGCAGCAGGTCAGGGTGATGAGCGGCCTGGTGCCCGGCGATACCCGGCTGCTGTCACCGGTGGTCATGGTGAATCTGCTGGGTGACCTGTGGCATCCGGACTGGGAAGTGCTGTTACAGGAGCCCGCCATCAAGCTGCACCTGTATGGCAAGGACGAGGCCCGCCCGGGGCGCAAGATGGGTCATTACAATGTGCTGGCGCAAAATATAGACGATGCCATGCGTATTGCGGAATCGGTATTCAGCCAGTTGTCCGCATAATCGCGCCCCTTGACCGGCATCGCATAAACAGCATTCGGCGATTGATGTTTGCCAGTGCAGTGTCCATAATTCAGGCATCATTATAAAAATTATTCAGGAGTCTCATCGCCATGAGTTTGTCGGACCCTGTTAAAGAGTTTGAAGGTCTATTAGGCCGTGCTGAAAATAAAAGCATGGTCGAATTCCTCAAACAATACCAACCATCAGCGCATGCTGATATTGTAGAGCTGCTGACAAAATCCGCGCGTGACCTGCCTGACGTAAGTTTCTACTGTCCTGATACCGATAATTATGCCTACTATGTGGCGCATACCCGATCTGGCGTCATGTTTGCGGCGGCCATCGGCCTGAGTGGCCTGATGTACCGGCTGCCCAATCAGGCCATGTCCGGCGCGCTGGTTAAAGGCGGCGAAGTGTTCAAGGAGCTGGGCGACAACTGGGTC
>DATCSZ010000134.1:0-2217 GCA_036568205.1 Pseudomonadales bacterium | reverse complement strand
GGCCTTGTTGCTGGCCTTGAGTTTGCCGTTTTCCGACCGTCTGGCGGTCAGTGATGGCCAGTCGGCCGTCCGTCATGCCTACGAAACCTTCAGCGAGGCGCGGCTGGCTGATCTGCGCAGCCAGGGGGTGGCGGTATTTGTGGACCTGACAGCGGACTGGTGCATTACCTGCCTGGCCAACGAGAAGAGCACCTTGCATACGGATGAAGTCCAGCAGGCGTTTCGTGATGCCGGCATTGTCTATATGGTCGGCGATTGGACGCGCTACAATCCGGAGATCACGGCATTGCTGGGCCGTTACCAGCGCAGTGGCATTCCGCTGTATCTGCTGTATCCGGCCGAAGCGGATGCGCCGGCCCTGATCCTGCCCCAGCTGTTGAGCAAGCGCATCGTGCTGGATGCCATAGATTATATAAAGTGAGTGCTCGCATACGTTATGGTGTTTGGCTCTGGAGCAGTATTTTTCCGGCGGAATGTCGTCATTTGTCGGCCAGGTTGGCCGGCGATTAAATGATGCTCCTGCCCGTTTTTGTGCCGGGTTGGTGAGCTGTCTTCCGGGAAAAGCGCTGATTTTGTCGATATCCTCCACTTTTTGTGCGGCTTGAGTAGACAGCCGCGCGTGCTTTGCGCCACAATGCGTTTTTTGATTGTTGTCAGGGTAATTTGCCATGCCAGCCATTCTGGTGCTTCACGGCCCCAACCTGAACCTGCTCGGCAGCCGCGAGCCTGGCCTGTATGGCCGGCAGACGCTGGCGGCTATCAATGCATCACTGCAACAGCAGGCCGAGGCGGCGGGTTTTGGTTTTCGGTGCCTGCAAAGCAATGCCGAGCACGTGCTGATTGAAGCGGTACACCAGACGGCTGCCGACGACACGGCATTCATGCTGCTGAACCCGGCCGCATTCACCCACACCAGTGTGGCATTGCGTGATGCCATTCTGGCGGTGCAATTGCCGTTTATCGAGGTGCACCTTTCCAATGTGCATGCGCGTGAGCCGTTCCGGCAACATTCCTACTTTTCCGATATTGCCGTCGGTGTGATCAGTGGCCTGGCTGCTGACAGCTATACACTGGCGATGCAGGCGGCAATCAATCATCTCAACCACCACAATAACAACCGCTAAAAGAGTTACTGCTATGGATATTCGCAAGGTAAAAAAACTGATTGAACTGCTGGAAGAGTCCAATATTGATGAGTTGGAGATCAGGGAGGGTGAAGAATCGGTGCGCATCAGCCGCCACAACAAAAGTGTTTATACCGGCCAGGTGATGGCGGCACCGGTTGCAGCAGCGCCTGCCCCGGCCGCGCCAGCTGCCGCCGAAACCGCTGCTGCAGCTGCCGAGCCGGTTTCCAATGCCCATGTGGTACGTTCGCCGATGGTTGGTACTTTTTACCGTTCACCGTCACCGGGTTCGCCGGCGTTTATTGAAGTTGGCAAACACGTCAAGGTGGGGGATGTCCTGTGCATCGTCGAGGCGATGAAAATGATGAACCAGATCGAGGCCGACAAAAGCGGCGTGATCGAGGCGATTCTGGTCGAGGACGGCCAGCCACTGGAATTTGATCAGCCAATGATCACGATTGCCTGAAAGCGGAGTTGATCATGCTGGATAAAGTGCTTATCGCCAACCGTGGCGAAATTGCCCTGCGAATCTTGCGCGCCTGCAAGGAGCTGGGAATCCGTACCGTGGCGGTTCATTCAACCGTTGATCGGGACCTGATGCATGTGCGCCTGGCCGACGAGTCAGTCTGTATTGGTCCGGCGCCATCCGGCCAGAGTTACCTGAATGTGCCGGCGATTATTGCTGCCTGTGAGGTGACGGATGCGGTTGCTGTGCATCCCGGTTATGGCTTCCTGGCAGAAAATGCCGATTTTGCCGAACAGCTGGAAAAAAGCGGCTTCAAATTTATCGGCCCCAGCCCTGAAGTGATTCGCACCATGGGCGACAAGGTGGCGGCGATTGCGGCGATGAAAAAAGCCGGTGTGCCAACCGTGCCGGGTTCTGATGGCCCGCTCAATGAAGATACCGACCGTACCCTGAAAATCGCCCGCCAGATTGGTTATCCGGTGATTATCAAGGCCGCCGCCGGTGGTGGTGGTCGTGGCATGCGGGTGGTGCACACCGAAGCACATTTGCTGAATGCCATTCATGTCACCCAGTCGGAAGCCAAGGCAGCTTTTGGTGATGGCACGGTTTACATGGAAAAATTCCTTG
>DATCSZ010000133.1:0-9269 GCA_036568205.1 Pseudomonadales bacterium | reverse complement strand
GGCTGCCAGTTCCTGCTGCTGCGGATGCGCCCATGCCATTGCCGTTAGCCGCACTGCGTGTCAGCAGGGTCAAATCAATATGCTCGATATCCGCTTCCCAGGGCAAGTCATCGTCGCGCACCAGCAATGCACCGGCCAGCGTACTGTGCCGCAGTTGCAACAGCCAACCAGAGGGATCCTGCATCGCCGACAGGTTGGCATTTTCCAGCCGGTAATCGCCGGCCTGCAGCTGGCGGATATTCAGCCCGTCCAGTACCGGTTCAAGACCGCGCCGCTGTTCCTCCGCCTCATCGTCCGGGCTCAGGGCCTGATAGTGCCGCAACACGGCCAGCCACTGGCCAACATCCACCGCCAGCACATTGCCATTGACCAGCAGCGTACCCTCAATATATTTTTTATCCGCCATGCCGAAGCTCAGCAACCCGGCATCAAATGCTTTCCTTCCACGCCTTAACGATAATGTCAGGCCATCATCAGTCGCCACCACCAGCTCATTGCTTTCACCGGAAAACGGCAGGCTTACGGTCAGCTGCCGGGACTGCCCGGCCTGCTTGGCAAACGGCGGCGGCGCGTCAACGGCAATGCCGTCCAACGCGGTTTGCAGTGTCAGGCCACTGTGCCGGCTGCCCCAGTAAAGCTCGCCGCTAACCGCTGTCTTGCCACTGGCCAGCTTCAGCACCGGCAATGCCAGCCAGCGCTCCAGATCACCGACATCCACCTGGCCGGCCAGCTGGATAACCGAGTGCATGTCATCCCCGCTGACCTGTGAATCAATAATGGCCTGCACGCGCTGCCCCCACAACAGCCCCTGCAGACCCCGGCTTGCAAGGCCCTCGTCAAGGCTGAAATCCAGCTCACCCGATACCTGCTCAAGCTGCAACGACTGGGGTTGCAAATCCAGCGTAACATCATCAAGCCGGCCATCCACGGACAATTTCATGGCACTGATATCGTGCAGCGCTAACTCGATAGCCAGCTGTGCCTTTAGCGTGCCATGATGGATTTTCCAAGGGTCCAGCACCCCCGCAGTAAACGCCGAAAGCGCCGGTTGCTGTAAATAATCCAGCACACCGGCGGCGGCATTATCAATATCCGCCTCAATGGCAATATGGCGGCCATCACTGCCTGGCCACAGTCGCAGTGATGCCGATTGCAGTGATAGTGACCGGCTGACCGCTTGCTCTGCGCGGGCAAAACCGTACTGCTGGTCCAGCAGGAATTCACCACGCAGCTGGTCAAGCGACGGGAAGCCGTCAGCATAACGGATGCTGCCGTGCTCAACATCCAGCCACAACTGCACGGTTTTCTCCTCGGCAACATCATCCGTCACCGGCCCGTGATAGATGAAACTTCCCTGCAGCAGCCGCCCGCCATTGACAGCACTGTCCAGCCAGTCGCGCAGGCCCTGGTCCACGGTGTAGGGCACCAGCTGGTTACGGTATTGTGCATCGCCGTTTACCAGGCTCAGCATCAGGCCAAAGCGTGGCGGATCCTGCTGCTTGTCACGGCCATCAATTGGCAGGTACAGATCAAACAAGCCTGTCGCCTTGCCGTAGGCACCGGTCAACTGCAGCACATCACTGCCGACAGTGACAACACCATCGCCGATCCGCCACTTGACTACACCATTGGCGCTGGCAAACGGCATTGGCTCATCAAACAGATTGGGAAACGCCATGACAAAACCGTCAGTGCTGTCCAGCGCCACCAGCCCCTGCCGCTTGCCAGCGTGCAGATAACCGTTAACGCCAGTCAGTGCCGGCGCATTATTCCAGGCACCCACAGAAATATCGTGCAGATACGCCTGCAGGGTAAAGTCCTGGTCGTCATGCCACTGCATAAAAATATTGTCCAGCGTGCCCTGCGGATGAAGGTCATCCAGCAGCTGACTGATCGCCGGCGACAACGGCAGTAACCTCAGGTAACGCTCTGCCTCAGCCAGATCCAGCTGCTGCATCTGCAGTGACAGATTGCGTTCGTAATGAAGCTTGATTTTTTCCAGGCGTAACGGCTGCTGATTGATGGTGGCCACCAGCTGCGGTATGGAAAAATGCAGCCCTTGCTGCAGGTTGCCTTCGACATACATGTTGCCGTGCGGCGCATCAATCGTCCAGCTTCGCTGGTCACTGCGCCAGGCCAGCCGGTCAATAAAAAAACTGCCGGTACCGGTCAGGCGCCCCTGCTGCCACTGCAGCCACAGCTCATGGTCAATACGGCTTTCCGACAGCATGTCAACGCGGGCAAACAAGGGCAGGATTCCCGGCAACAGCAGTGATTTCGCCTGCCAGTGAATATCGGCGTGAAAGTCAGCATCGGATGGCTGGCCACGGGCATCAACCGTCAGGCGGCTGCGACGCTGCCCCTCATCCGACAAGGTCAGCACAAACTGCTTGCGGTCAAACAGGCTGTTGACACTGGCACTGACATCCATCAGCACCACCGGGTCACTGCGCCATGGTATCAGTGTCAGTTTCAGGCGGGAAAGCTCCAGCGTGTCGACCGCCCATACCTGCGCCAGGATATCGTCCAGCACCAGTGGCGGGCTGGCCACATCGCGCTGGCTGCGCATCTGCCAGCTGCGCTGCTCATCCTGCTGCAACATCACATCCAGGCTGGCGATTTCCAGGTAGTCAAAATGCCAGCGGCGGTAAAACGCACTTTTCACCAGATTGATTTCAAAACGCAGCGTGTCCAGCGTGATCATGCGTTGCAACTGCTGATGGCGAATCACCACGCCGGTCAGGCTGACATCCGGTTTGAAGGTGGACCAGCGTGCCGACACCGATTGTGCCTCGACATGCCAGCCACTTTGTTGCTCCAGCCATTCAAATACCGGCTGTTTGTACTGGTCCAGCTGGGGCAGGTAGTATCGCAGCAGGCTGGTGACAATCGCTGCCAGAATCACCAGCACCATGAACGAAATCAGGATGACATGGGACAGTGCATCCGCCAGCCTCAGCAAGACTTTCATGTGCCGATCAACCTACAGCAGAATGACATCAAACTGCTCCTGGGTGTACAGGGTTTCCACCTGGAACTGCAGGGTCTTGCCGATAAACTGCTCCAGGTCAGCCACATTGGCCGATTCCTCATCCAGCAGCCGGTCGACCACCGATTGCGAGGCAAGAATCAGGTAGGCGTCATGGTCATAGGCCCGCGCTTCGCGCAACACCGCGCGGAAAATCTCATAACACACGGTTTCTGCCGATTTGACCGAGCCGCGCCCCTGACAGGCGGGACAATCCTCACACAGCACCTGCTCCAGGCTTTCCCGGGTACGTTTTCTGACAATCTGGATCAGGCCCAGCTCTGTCACCCCGGAAATGGATGCGCGGGTATAGTCACGTGACAGCGCTTTTTCCAGCGTGCGCTGCAGCTGGCGACGGTGCTCCTCGTCCTGCATGTCAATAAAGTCAACAATGATGATACCGCCCAGGTTACGCACCCTGAGCTGGCGTGCCATTGCCGTGGCCGCCTCCAGATTGGTCTTGAAGATGGTCTCTTCCAGGTTGCGGTGACCGACAAAAGCGCCGGTATTCACATCAATGGTGGTCATCGCTTCGGTCTGGTCGATGATCAGGTAACCACCGGATTTCAGCTCCACCTTGCGCCCCAATGCCTTGCGGATTTCGTCTTCCACCCCATACAGTTCAAAAATAGGCCGTTCACCGGGATACCATTCCAGCAAACCGGCAGATTGCGGCAGGAAGCTCTGGCAGAACTGCTGCATCTTCTGCAGGGTTTCCCGTGAATCGACACGGATTTTTTCAATATGGGGGCGCACGATGTCACGCAAAATGCGCAGGCTGAGCGGCAGGTCTTCATAAATGCAGCCGGGGCTGCGGCGTGCGGTTATATCAGTCTGTAACGCATCCCACAGCCGTTTCAGGTATTCCATGTCACGCTCCAGGTCGTCGGCGCTGACATGCTCGGCGGCGGTGCGGACAATAAAGCTGCCCTGCAGCTCGGGAAAGCGTGTCGCCAGCAGCTCGTCAATCAGCGATTTCAGCCGCAGGCGTTCCTGCTCGTCTTCCAGACGCTGGGAAATGCCGACACTTTGCAGATCCGGCATATACACCAGGTAACGTGATGACAGCGACAGAAACGACGTCACCCTGGCACCCTTGTTGCCGATCGGGTCCTTCATCACCTGCACCGTGACCAGCTGGCCTTCCCGCAACAGCTCACGGATATCCTGTTCCGGTGCCGCATTGCGGCACAGGTCGTTGACATGGATAAAACTGGCACGCGCCAGGCCGATATCAACAAACGCGGCCTGCATGCCGGGCAGAACCCGCACCACCTTGCCACAATAGATATGGCCAACCAGGCCCCGGCGCTGCACCCGCTCGATCATCACCTCCTGCAGCAGGCCGTTTTCTATCAGCGCTACGCGGGTTTCCAGCGGTGTGGCATTAACCAGTATCTCATCACTCATGACACTATCCTGACACCTGCCTTGCCCAGCAGTTGTGCGGTTTCAAACAGTGGCAGCCCCATGATACCGGAATAACTGCCGCGAATTTCACTGATCCAGCAGGCCGCCAGCCCCTGTATCGCATAGGCACCCGCCTTGTCCTGTGGTTCACCGCTATCCCAGTAGGCGGCCATGTCCGTTGCATCCAGCACGGCAAACTGCACCTCGCTGCAGCTGATCGCCGTTTGCAGGCGACCATCATCAAGCAGTGCAACGGCCGACAACACCTGGTGGCAGCGGCCGGATAACGCTCGCCAGATCGCAAAGGCATCGTCCCGGTCGCGGGGCTTGCCGATCAGCCGGCCATCCAGGCTGATCACCGTATCCGCCGCCAGCACCAGCGCATCCGGCCGCTGCATGGCAATCGCCCGGGCCTTGCCAGCGGCCATACGCAGGACATAGTCGCGGTCATTTTCTGCCGCCTGTGGTGTTTCATCAATATCAGCCGCCATCACAGTGGCTGCAAGGCCAATCTGTGCCAGCAACTGCAGGCGACGCGGCGACGCCGACGCCAGGATCAAGGGTTTCATCAGATTAACCGAATGCATTGGTGGTACCGACACGACGTCGCAAGCCCCGCAGGAATACCAGCAGCCACGGCCAGACCAGCGCACCGCTGAGTGGCGGCAACAGCAACCACGGGCCGCTGCGCACCGGGTAACCCAGCCGGGTGGCCCAGTACTGCAGTGCTTCAAGCACAAACAACAGCAGCCACAACAACAGCGCCTGCTGCCAGACATTGAACATGCGGATACGGCGTGAACCGGCCAGAAACACCGCCACCACCACCGCATAGGCCAGCATATGGGTACCCAAAAAACTGCCGGACAAGCCGTCCTGTACCAGCCCGGCCAGCGCACCGGCCAGCACACCATAACGTTCCGGCAATGCCAGCACCCAGTACAACAACACCAGCAACAACCACTGTGGCCGCGCCAGCGCAGCCCAGCCAGGCAATGGCATCACCGCCAGCATGGCTGCCGCGACCAACGTCAGCAGTACCAGCCCGTCAGTCCTGTTCATCGCCGCTCTTGCCCGACAATAACAACACATGCCTGGCGCGCGCCAGATGGGCAAACGGCTCCGCTTCCACAACCAGGAATGCGGCACCCGGGCGGGCATCAACGGCAATCACCCGGGCTACCGGATAATTGGCCGGAAAAACACCGCCCAGCCCCGATGTGCTGAGAATATCACCGACAGTGATATCCGTGGTCTGGGCTACAAACGGCACCTGCAGACGCTGGAAATCACCGCTGCCTTCGACAATCAGGCGTACACCATTGCGGTCAATCCGTACCGGCACCGCATGGCGCAGATCGGAAATCAGCATCACCCGGCTGACAGAAGGCGACACATCGGTCACCTGGCCCACCAGGCCATTGGCATCGATCACCGCCTGGCCACTGGATACACCATCGCTGCTGCCCTTGTTGACCACCACATGATGACTGAAAGGATCCGGGGAAACGGCAATGATTTCGGCTACCGTGGCACTTTCCTGCAACGGCCGGGTGGAATTGAGCAGCTCACGCAGGCGGATGTTTTCGATGGTCAGGGCATTGAGTTTTTGCAGACGCGCCTGCAATACACGGTTTTCCGCTTCCAGACGGGCATTTTCCAGCAGCAGGTCATCACGACTCATCAGCTGGCGCTGGCCGCTGTCGGCCAGCCAGGCCGGCAGGTCAACCAGCTGGTAAAATGGCTCGGCGGCTGCCAGCAGCCAGCTGCGCACCGCAGCCAGCATTTGCAGACGGGCATCGAGTACCAGCAACAGCAGCGCCAGCAGGCAGACCAGCACCAGCCGCGAGACAACCGAACGACGCTGTTGGAATAACGGTTTGATAGCGGGTCACCCTGAGAGCCACAACGGCGGGTTATTCGGTCGACAGCAGATCCAGCCGGTGCATGTCCATCATTTCCAGCGCCATGCCACCGCCACGTGCAACACAGGTCAGCGGGTCTTCGGCAATATACACCGGCAGGCCGGTCTCGGACTCAATCAGCTTGTCAATATTGCGCAACAAGGCACCACCGCCGGTCAGCATAATGCCTTTTTCGGAAATATCGGCAGCCAGTTCCGGCGGCGACTGTTCCAGCGCACTTTTCACTGCGCTGACGATATTTGACAATGGCTCCTGCAGCGCTTCCAGCACATCATCCGTGGTCAGCTTGAAACTGCGCGGAATGCCTTCGGCCAGGTTACGGCCGCGCACATCAATCTCGTAACTTTCACCACCGGCAAACGCGTTGCCGATTTCCATCTTGATGCGTTCTGCCGTGGCATCACCGATCAGGCTGCCGAATTTCTTGCGCACATAACTGACGATGGCCTCATCAAAACGGTCGCCACCCACGCGCACCGACTCGGAATAGACAATGCCATTCAGCGAGATAATCGCAATTTCCGTGGTGCCACCGCCGATATCCACCACCATCGAGCCACTGGCCTCGTCCACTTTCATGCCGGCACCAATGGCCGCTGCCATCGGCTCCTCAATCAGGCGTACATCGCGGGCACCGGCACCGTATGCCGATTCACGGATCGCCCGCCGCTCCACCTGGGTGGACTTGCATGGCACACAGATCAGCACCCGCGGACTGGGGCGAATCATGGTGTTTTCGTGGGCACGGGTAATAAATGCCTGCAGCATTTTTTCCGTCACCTGGAAATCGGCAATCACGCCATCCTTCATCGGCCGGATTGCGGCAATATTGCCCGGGGTACGTCCCAGCATGCGTTTGGCATCACTGCCTACCGCCTCAATGATTTTCTGGCCGTTGTGCATACGAATGGCCACCACCGACGGTTCGTCCAGCACAATGCCTTTGCCGCGCACATAAATCAGGGTGTTGGCGGTTCCCAGATCAATCGACAGATCATTGGAAAACATGCCGCGAATACGTTTGAAAATCATAGCCGGAAACCTTCAGTCAACAGGCGGGGGGAAACAGGGCGGGACTCGCAAGCTGGCTTCGGCGGGCATTGCCGGCGCCTTTTCCGCCATATTTCGGTAAATCCCGCGACTCTAGCAGCCATAAACATTTTGGGCAAGATGTAAATATGGTAACTTAGCCGGCCTGAGAAACCCTGCACTGGCTGCGTTCAGCAAGGCAGGCAAGACAGGAATGCGGTATCATCGCCGCCTGCCGCAACACCATCACCAACCAGGAGTGATTCACCATGTCGATTAGCCGCGACGACGTTGTCAAGGTCGCCCATCTGGCCCGTATCGGGATTGATGAACAGGACATCCCGGTCATCACCGACCGTCTCAACCGCATTCTGGCCCTGGTTGACACCATGCAGCAGCAGGATACCAGCAACATCGAGCCGCTCGGCAACCCGCACGACGCCAGCGCCCGCCTGCGCAGCGATGAGGTCACCGCCGGCAATGAGCGTGAACAACTGATGGCCAATGCGCCACTGGCTGAAAACGGCCTGTTTCTTGTCCCCCGCGTTATCGAGTAAGGAACCGACATGCACCAGTACAGCATTCGCCAACTGCAACAGGGTCTGGCCGACAAGGCCTTTTCCAGTGTCGAACTGACCCGCCACTACCTGCAGCGTATCAACACGCTGGACCCGCAACTGAACAGCTTTATCACCACCACCGCCGACATTGCCCTGGCACAGGCTGAGGCCGCCGACCGCCAGCGTGCGGCCGGCCAGGCCGGCCCGTTGTGCGGCATCCCGATTGCCCACAAGGATATTTTCTGCACCACCGGCGTGCGCACCAGCTGCGCCTCAAAAATGCTGGACAATTTTATTGCCCCTTACAATGCCACCCTGGTCGAGAAGCTGGCCGGGGCCGGCACGGTGATGCTGGGCAAGACCAATATGGACGAGTTTGCGATGGGCTCATCCAACGAAACCAGTTTCTACGGTCCGGTCAACAACCCGTGGGATACCACACGGGTACCGGGTGGTTCATCCGGCGGCTCGGCAGCAGCCGTGGCCGCACAGCTGGCAGTGGCAGCCACCGCCTCGGATACCGGCGGCTCAATCCGCCAGCCGGCAGCCCTGTGCGGACTGACCGGCTTCAAGCCCACGTATGGCATGGTGTCACGCTATGGCATGATCGCTTTTGCCTCCAGCCTCGACCAGGCCGGCACCCTGACACGCAATGCCGAAGACGCCGCCTTGCTGATGAACGCAATGGCCGGGCTGGACGAGCGTGATTCGACCTCGCTGGCCAATCCCTGCGGCGACTTTGTTGCAGGCCTGGCACGGCCACTGGCCGGTCTGCGTATCGGCCTGCCAAAAGAGTTTTTTGCCGCCGATCTCGACAGCCGGATTGGCACACTGATCCAGGCCGCCATTGATACCCTGCAAAACGCCGGCGCAACGGTGCGCGAAGTCAGCCTGCCGCACAGCGAACTGTCGGTTGCAGCCTATTATGTGATAGCACCGGCCGAAGCCTCAGCCAACCTGTCACGTTTTGATGGCGTGCGTTACGGCTACCGCTGCCAGAACCCGGCCGATCTGCAGGATTTGTATACCCGCACCCGCGCCGAGGGTTTTGGTGAAGAGGTCAAGCGACGCATCCTGGTCGGCAGCTATGCCCTGTCCGCCGGTTTTTATGACGCCTACTACAACCAGGCACTGAAAATCCGCCGCCTGATCAAAAACGATTTCATTGAGGCGTTCCGTGACGTTGACCTGATCCTCGGCCCGACCGCACCGGCCACGGCTTTCCGCCTCGGCGAAAAAACCGACGACCCGGTACAGATGTACCTGCAGGACATTTACACCATTGCCGTCAACCTGGCCGGCCTGCCGGCCATCTCG
>DATCSZ010000132.1:0-1868 GCA_036568205.1 Pseudomonadales bacterium | reverse complement strand
TGTCGACCGCTTGAAAATTGCCCAGCGATTCAGTCAGCAGCGGGATACAAAGCTGCCACCACTGAATATCTGCCTGCAGGTCAACATCAGCGAAGAGGCCAGCAAATCCGGGATCAGGCTGGCAGAGCTGCCCGCCCTGGCGGATAAAATCCGCGACCTGCCCGGGCTACGGTTACGTGGCCTGATGGCAATCCCGGCAAAAGCCGAGAGCTTCGAGCAGCAACGCCAGATCTTCCACCGTCTACACCAGGCGCTCGCCGACCTCAATGCCCGGGGCCACCAACTGGACACCCTGTCCATGGGCATGACCAATGACATGGAAGCGGCCATTGCCGAAGGCGCCACCATCGTACGCATCGGCACCGCCATCTTCGGTGCCCGGGCATAGACTGACCGTCGACTCCAGAAACCCTGTGCCTGCTATCAGACATAAAAGCATGAGTCCGCAAATGGACGCAAAACAGGCAAATATTTTTGTTATTCTCGAGTTTGCCCGGGCTCATTAGCTAAATAACCATTTTTTAGCGTTCATTTGCGGACTCATGCTTTTCAGCCGTTCTCCTAATAGATGGCATAATCATGTAAACTTCTGCAAAACGACAGCGACTCAGAACATGACAGCGAAGATTACCTTTATCGGCGGCGGCAACATGGCCAGTAGCCTGGTCGGCGGCCTGCTGGCCAATGACTATCCGGCACAACAGATCAATGTTGTGGAGCCGGACCCGCAGAAACGCCAGCAGTTGCAGCAGCAGTTCGGCATCGCGACCAGCGACGACAGCCCCGGTGCGGTGGCATCGGCGGACGTGGTGGTACTGGCGGTTAAACCGCAAATCCTGCAAACCGTGTGCCGCCAGCTGGCAGCACCTGTACAGCAGCGCCAGCCGCTGGTGATTTCTATTGCCGCCGGTATTCGCAGCACCGACATCGACCGCTGGTTGGGTGGCGATTGCGCACTGGTACGCTGCATGCCGAATACCCCCGCCCTGGTACAGACCGGGGCTACCGGCCTGTTTGCCAATGCCCGGGTGGACGCCACGCAGAAACAGCTGGCCACGGATGTACTGGAGGCCGCCGGCATCACCCTGTGGGTTGAACGGGAAGACCTGCTGGATGCGGTTACCGCGGTTTCCGGTTCCGGACCGGCCTATTTCTTCCTGTTAATGGAATGCATGCAAACGGCCGGCGAACAACTGGGACTGGACGCGGACAGCGCCCGACAACTCAGTCTGCAGACTGCACTGGGGGCTGCGCGCATGGCCACCGCTGGCCACGACGATCCGGCCACGTTGCGCAACAAGGTCACCTCAAAAGGGGGCACCACGGAAGCGGCGATCAACTGCTTCCAGCAAAACGGCCTGGAACAGCTGGTGCTCCGGGCATTAACTGCAGCGCGAGATCGCGCCATTGAACTGGCAGACGAGTTAGGAAAAGACGCATGAACCCTTTCGCATTTTTAGTCGATATTCTGTTGCACCTGTACACCCTGGTACTGCTGCTACGCCTGTTATTACAATGGGTGAAGGCGGATTTCTATAATCCGGTATCCCAGTTCATTGTCAAAATAACCAACCCGGTGGTGGTGCCGGTGCGTCGCATCGTACCTGGCTTCGCCGGCATCGATATGGCCACCCTGCTGCTGGTATTGCTGGTTACCGCCATTAAACTCAGCCTGGTCGCACTGTTCAATGGCGTCCCCCTGGGCGACATCTCTGCACTTGGGCTGCTACTGAAAACCCTGCTGGATACCGTCGATCTGGTACTTAATGTATTCCTGTTCGCAATCTTCATCCAGGCCATTCTGAGCTGGGTGAACCCCGACCCTTACAGTCCACCGATGCAGTTGCTGGGCAGCCTTACCTGGCCGA
>DATCSZ010000131.1:0-26200 GCA_036568205.1 Pseudomonadales bacterium | reverse complement strand
ACAGCCCCCGTCACTTTTGCTGTCAAGCAGGCGCAGGTAGGCCTCGTGCTCGGCCAGTTCTGCCTCGTCAGCCGGCACGACCGGCAATATCAGCGACGTATCAACCTTGCGCACCGACTCGGCAGTCTGCCGGCCCGATGCCTCACTGCTGCCATGCAGCTCAAGGCCAGTCTGGCCGCCGGTCATACGCAGGTAGACCTCAGCCAGCAAGCGGGCATCCAGCAGCGCACCATGCAGTTCACGGCTGCTGTTATCAACCTGGTAACGGCGACACAAGGCATCCAGGGAGTTCGGCGACCCCGGATGTTTGTATTTGGCGATCTGCAGGCTGTCAGTCACCTCACAAAGCGACTCGATGCTGCCAAAACGCCCGCCATCAAGGGCAAATTCATGGTTCAGGAAGCGCACATCAAAGGCTGCATTGTGGGCAATCAGTTCGGCACCACGGATGTAGTCAACAAACGCTTCAGCAATGTCGGAAAACAGCGGTTTATCGGCCAGAAACTCACTGGTCAGGCCATGCACTTCCAATGCACCGGGCTCGCTGTCACGCTGCGGATTGATGTAGCAATGAAAATTATTGCCGGTCAGCTTGCGATTCTCCAGCTCAACACAGCCAATCTCTATCACCCGGTTGCCCTGCCCCGGATCAATGCCGGTGGTTTCTGTATCAAACACTATCTGGCGCATGACATGACCTCCTCCACGCCCCGGTTGGCCAGTGCATCGGCCATTTCATTTTCACTGTGGCCGCTGTGACCCTTGACCCAGTGCCAGCTGACCTGGTGGCGGGCCGCTTCGGCATCAAGCCGCTGCCACAGATCCACATTCTTGACCGGCTTTTTATCCGCAGCCCGCCAGCCATTTTTTTTCCATCTGGCCAGCCACTGCTCAATACCGTTCTTGACATAGCTGGAGTCCGTCGTCAATTGCACACGACACGGTTTTTTTAATGCTGCCAGCCCCTCAATGGCAGCCAGCAGCTCCATACGATTATTGGTGGTGTGTGCCTCGCCGCCATAGAGCTGCTTTTCCTGGCCCTTGTAGCGTAACAGCACCCCCCAGCCACCCGGGCCGGGATTGCCCTTGCAGGCGCCATCAGTATAAATTTCAACAATATCGGAATGATTCATTAATGCAGACGGGTCTTTTTGTTGCTTTTACGGCCGTAATAAGAAGGCTCCATCAGCGGCAGCAGTGATCGTGCCTGCAGACGACGACGGGACTTGACGGGTGTCAGGCGTGAAACATCCTTGCGCGCCACCACCATAAAAAAACCGCCAAACGGTAACTGCCAGCGGTTCAGCATTTGCTCCAGCGATGCCAGCGATTGTGTCATCGGGCCACCTGACGGCAGCTGGTAATAACCATACTGGACAGATTGCACGGTAAAATCCATAAACGTCAGCCAGTCCGCCAGCCGGCGAATACCAATCAGGTGATTTTGCCATACCCCCCAGCCACGCATACGATGCAGCAAGGAAGCAGCACCCATCAGGCTGAACGGATTGATGGAAAGGATCACCAGCTGGCCGCCACAGACCATGACCCGCGACACTTCCCGCAACAACTGGTGCGGCTGCTGGGTATATTCCATCACGTGATGCAGGATGGCAACATCGATGCTTTCATTATCCAGTGCCAGCTGCTCATCACAAACACTGCCAATGCCGCCACCAGCCAGCGGGCCAACCGCAAAACAGTGGCGAATCTTGCTGCTGCGGTAAAGGCAGACATCACGGCTGACACTCATCTGCATCAGGTGATAACCAAACTGGGTAGGCAACAACTCATCCAGCAGCACCTGCTGTTGCCGCAGCATTTTCTGTCCGGCCGCGGTTTGAAACCACTGCTCAAGATCTGGCATCATTTCGGCCAGCGGATAAACGGCCTTCGGCCGCAACAGTTTTTTAGCCAGCTGATTTTTTTTCATACAGGGCGGTTTCGGTTTCACTGTCCATCATTATGCACGATAATCCGCAACAACTCAGGAATTTTATCGCCATGTCCAGCATTCACCCGATTGCCGCCTTCAATGACAATTACATCTGGGCGTTTGTCCACAATGACCGCATTATCGTTGTTGATCCAGGCGATGCCGCACCGGTTGAGCAGTTTATCAGGCAGCAACAACTGCCTTTATCTGCCATCCTCATCACCCACTGGCATGCAGACCATACCGGCGGCCTGGCGCAACTGGCCGGCCCCGGCGTCGCTGTGTATGCGCCAGAACATCCGGCTATCACACCGGTCACCCATATTGTCAAAAACGGTGAGCAACTTGATATTGATGGCCTGCTCTTCGATGTGATCGCCGTTCCTGGCCATACCCTTGAGCATGTTGCCTACCACTGCCCTGCCAGGCAGCTGCTGTTTTGTGGCGACACGCTGTTTGCCGCCGGCTGTGGCCGGCTGTTTGAAGGCTCAGCGCAGCAGATGCTGGATTCCCTGAACAGCCTGGCATCCCTGCCGGGTGCCACGCGGGTATATTGTGCCCATGAATACACGCTGGCCAACCTGCAGTTTGCCCGTGCGGTTGAGCCGGACAACACCGCCATCTGGCAGCGCGAGGCACACTGCCGGCAGTTGCGCCAGGCGGGCGAGCCAAGCCTGCCATCCAGCATTGCCGAGGAGCTGGCCAGCAACCCTTTTTTACGGGTTACGGAACCTGCCGTCATCAACAGCGCTCTCAGTCACGGTGCGGCCAGCAACAGGCCGGTTGATGTTTTTTACAGTCTGCGTGAGTGGAAAAACCAGTTTTGATTACCCGGCCTGCCCCGCTGATTCTATTGCTTGCCAGTTTGCTGGCATCGACCGGTTGCCAGCAACTGGACCCTCACCTGCCGGATGAAAACCTGCAGGTGCAGTTGCCACAATGGCTGGCGCTGGAAAGCGAATACCACTGCTATCCTGTCGATGAATACTCGTTGTCTGATGGCAACCGTGAGCCACATTTTCCGCTGTCACCGGACGACGTGATCTGGCCCCGCTTGCAAGCCGGGCTGACACTGGATTATGTCGACCACCCCGCTGTCAAGGCGCAGCTGGACTGGTATCGGCGCCACCCCCAATACCTTGAACGCGTCCAGCAGCGTGCCAGCCGCTACCTGTTTCATGTGCTGGAAATGCTGCACGAGAATGACGTGCCCTACGATTTTGCCCTGCTGCCAATCATTGAAAGTGCCTATGAGCCGTTTGCCTATTCCCACGGGCGGGCAGCCGGCTTGTGGCAGTTTATCCCGGTATCCGGCCAGCGTTTCGGCCTGAACCAGAACTGGTGGCTGGATGAGCGCCGGGATGTCGTGGAATCCACCCGGGCAGCCATCGCCTACCTGAAATTCCTGCACCGCTTTTTTGACCAGGACTGGCAGCTGGCACTGGCTGCCTACAATGCCGGCGAAGGCACCGTACGCAATGCCATCAGGCGTAACCAGCGCCAGCAACGTCCAGCGGACTTCTGGCATCTGGAACTGCCCCCGGAAACCCGTGCCTACGTGCCCAAACTGATTGCCCTGGCGGAAATTTTTCGCCACCCGGAAAAATATGACATCGCACTGCTGCCGATCAGCAACCGCCCCTACTTTACCTCCGTCACACTGGATGGCCAGCTTGACCTGTTGCAGGCAGCTGAAATGGCCAATATCAGTATTGAGGAGCTGTATTACCTGAACCCGGGGCTGAATCGCTGGGCAACCCCGCCGGTAAACAACTACCCACTGAAAATCCCGCTCAGCGCACAACTGGAATTTTCCAGCCAGATTGCCGCCCTGCCCGACAACCAGCGGATTACCTGGCAACGCCACACCATCCGCCCCGGCGAATCACTGAACAGCATTGCCGGCCGATACCAGACAGACAAAGACTGGATTCGTGAGGCCAACCAGCTGACATCAGACGTTATTATTGCCGGCAAGGTGTTGATGGTCCCCATTGCCAGCGCAGAACATCATCGTTATCGCCTGTCAGAAGCCGAGCGAGTTAACCGGCGCCAGGGCAACGCGCCTGCGCAGGGGATGACACGTCATGAGCATATCGTCAAATCCGGTGACAGTTTCTGGAAAATTGCCCGCCAGTATGATGTCGACATCAAGGCACTGGCACGCTGGAACAGCAAGGCGCCCGGCGACATGTTGCGCGCCGGTGACAAGCTGGTGGTCTGGCTGGCGGCCGACAAGTCATCCGCTTTCCGCCCGCGCGACGACAAGATTGCCCGCATCAATTACCGGGTACGCAACGGTGATTCACTGGCCAAGATAGCCGGCAAGTTCAATGTTGCCATTGGCCAGATCGTTAACTGGAACAACATCAACCCGGACAAGTATTTACAACCGGGCCAGCCACTGACACTGTATGTCAATGTCATGAATACCAGCCACTGAATAACAGCGAAAATGCCATGTCTTTATTACGTCTCCTGCTGATTACCTGCCTGCTGTTCCCCGGTTTGCCGGCACTGGCGCAAACCGTGCACAGCGGCCATGCGATTGCCATGCATGGCGAACCGCAATACCCCGCTGATTTCACTCATTTTGCCTATAGCAACCCGGATGCACCCAAGGGTGGCAAACTGCACCTCGCCGTGCAGGGCAGCTTCGACAGCCTGAATCCGTTCATTGCCAAAGGCAATGCCGCTGATTACATCGGTCTTGTTTATGACACCCTGACCGTCAAATCCGGCGATGAGCCATTTACCGAATATGGCTTGCTGGCTGAACGCATTGAATGGCCGGAGGATCGTCGCTGGGTAAAATACACCTTGCGCCGCAACGCCCGTTTCCATGATGGCAAGCCGGTCACCTCGCACGACGTCAAATACACGTTTGAATTGCTGATGGCGCATGGCAGTCCGGGCTACCGGTCTTACTATGCTGGCGTGACAAAAGTTGAAACCCCGTCCGCACATGAGGTCATTTTTCATTTTGCCGACAGCAACAACCGGGAACTGGCACTGATTATTGGTGAACTGCCTGTGCTGCCGGCGCACTACTGGCAAGACAAAAACTTTGCCGACAGCTCGCTGGTGATTCCGCCCGGCAGTGGCCCCTACCGTATCAGCCACGTTGACCCGGGAAAAAGCCTGCATTTCAGTCGCGATGAAAACTACTGGGGAAAAGACCTGCCGGTTAATCGCGGCATGTACAATTTTGCCACTATCGCCATCGACTACTACCGCGACAGCACGGTGCTGCTGGAAGCACTGAAAGCCGGCCAATACGACCTGCGGCTGGAGAATGTCGCCAAACAATGGGCCACCGGCTATACCGGCAGCGCGATTGAACGCGGCCAGCTAAAGACAACACTGATCCGGCATAACAACCCGACCGGCATGCAGGCCTTTGTGCTGAACCTGCGCAATCCGCTGTTCCAGGACATCCGGGTACGCAAGGCGCTCAATTATGCGTTTGATTTTGAATGGACCAACAGCGCCCTGTTCCACGATGCCTACCGGCGCAGCAGCAGTTTTTTCAGCAACTCCGAGCTGGCCTCGTTCGGCCTGCCCTCAGCGGCCGAGCTGAAACTGCTGGAGCCGCTGCGTGACCAGTTGCCCGCCAGCGTTTTCAACCAGGCGTTTGCACTGCCGGTCACCGATGGCAGCGGCAATAATCGCCAGCAACTGCGTATGGCCAAACAATTGCTCAGTGAAGCAGGCTGGCAGGTCAGCAATGGCCAGCTGGTCAATGCCGATGGCAAGCCTTTCAGCTTTGAATTCCTGCTGTTTGATCCGGCATTTGAGCGTATCGTCAATCCCTATATCAGCAACCTGAAACGCCTCGGCATAAAAGCCAGCATCCGCAAGGTGGAGATGTCGCAGTACATCAATCGCATGCGCAGTTTCAACTTTGATATCATGGTTGCCACCTACCCGCAATCACTGTCGCCAGGCAACGAGCAACGCCAGTACTGGCATTCAGAAAGTGCCGATATTCAGGCCAGCCGCAATCTTGGCGGCATCCGGAACAGTGCCGTTGACCAGCTGGTCGAACACATTATCCGTGCCAACAGCCGCGAAGAACTGGTCACGGCAACCCATGCGCTCGACCGGGTGTTGCTGCATCACTGGTATGTGATTCCGCAATGGCATATTGACTCACACCGGGTTGCCTACTGGGACAAGTTTGGCCGCCCTGCCATCGCACCCCGCTATGACCCGGGTTTCAACCAGGCAATCCAGACCTGGTGGTATGATGACAGCAAGGCAGCGGCTATCAAGAACCCGCAATGACCGCCTATATTCTCAAACGACTGCTGCTGATTATCCCGACCCTGTTCGGCATCCTGCTGCTCAACTTTGTCATCATCCAGGCGGCGCCAGGCGGCCCAGTGGACTTGATGATTGCCCAGTTACAGGGCCACCACAACACTGCCACCATCAATATCAGTGGCTCACAAAGTGGTGAAGTCGTCACAGCTGACCAGAACCGTTATGGCCTGCCGGCAAACCTGGTGGCAGAAATCGAGGCCATGTATGGTTTCGACAAACCTGCACACCAGCGTTTCTGGCAGATGATCCGGCAATATGCACAGTTCGATTTTGGCGACAGCTTTTACCGCAATGCCAGTGTGCTGGCGTTGATGAAGGAGAAACTGCCTGTGTCTATCAGCCTGGGCCTGTGGAGCACACTGCTGATTTATCTGGTATCCATTCCGCTGGGCATCAGCAAGGCGATCCGTCACGGCAGCAGCTTTGATATCTGGACCAGCTCACTGGTCACCATCGGTTTTGCCATTCCTGGCTTCATGTTTGCCATCATTCTCATCGTGTTGTTTGCCGGTGGCAGTTACTGGGATATTTTCCCGCTGCGCGGCCTGCAATCTGAACACTTTGACCAGCTGTCCACTATAGGCAAGATCGGCGACTACTTCTGGCATATCACCCTGCCGGTGATTGCCTACAGCATCGGTGGCTTTGCCCAACTGACCATGCTCACCAAAAACTCGTTTCTGGAAGAGATCAACAAGCAATATGTCACCACAGCCCGGGCCAAGGGACTGAGTGAAACTGCCATCCTGTATACCCACATATTCCGTAATGCCATGCTGATCATCATTGCCGGCTTTCCAGCCGCCTTTGTCAGCCTGTTTTTTACCGGCTCATTGCTGATTGAGGTCATTTTTTCCATCGATGGTTTTGGCCTGCTGAGTTTTGAATCCGTTATTAACCGTGACTACCCGGTATTTTTTGCCAGCCTGTACATCTTCACCTTCCTCGGCCTGTTGCTGAAACTGCTCAGTGACGTTGTTTACGTGCTGGTTGATCCGCGCATTGATTTTAACCGGCAGGCATGACATGAAACCCGGTCCGCTGTTCACGCAACGCATCAACACCTTTCGCGCCAACCGGCGCGCCTGGTACAGCCTGATCCTGTTCCTGATCCTGTTTATTACCAGCCTGTTTGCCGAATGGATTGCCAATGACAAGCCGTTACTGATTCGTTATGAGGGCAGCTGGTACATGCCTGTTATCGTGGATTACCCAGAGACGACTTTTGGCGGTGATTTTGAAACCCCGGCCGACTATCACGACCCCTATGTCATCGAACTGATCCAGCAGAACGGCTGGCTGTTGTGGCCACCGGTACGCTATAGCTATAACACCCATATCAGCAACCTGCCCGGGCCGGCACCAACACCACCGGATGCCAGCCACTGGCTGGGCACCGATGACCAGGCCCGTGATGTGCTGGCCAGGGTGATCTATGGTTTTCGCATATCCGTGATATTTGCCCTGGCACTGACAGCCGGTTGCTCAGTGATTGGTATAGCCGTTGGCGCACTGCAAGGTTATTACGGTGGCTGGATTGACCTGATCGGCCAGCGTTTTCTGGAGATCTGGTCCGGCCTGCCGGTTCTGTTCATCCTGATCATCCTGGCCAGCATGATTACCCCGTCCATCGGCTGGCTGCTGCTGATCATGCTGTTGTTTGGCTGGACCAGCCTGGTGGATGTGGTGCGTGCCGAGACCCTGAAAACCCGCAAACTGGAATATGTCACGGCGGCAAGGGCACTGGGCTTGACCGACACGGCCATCCTGTTACGTCATATCCTGCCAAATGCAATGGTCGCCGCGCTGACATTCCTGCCGTTTATCATGACCGGGGCCATCACCACCCTGACATCACTGGACTTTCTCGGCTTTGGCCTGCCGCCGGGCTCAGCCTCACTGGGCGAGCTGCTGGCCCAGGGTAAAAACAATATCCATGCCCCCTGGCTGGGCCTGGCCGGCTTTTTCAGTATTGCCATCCTGCTCAGCCTGCTGGTATTTATCGGTGAAGGTGTGCGTGATGCCTTCGACCCGCGACGAGGCCGGCGCTAATGGACACCACCGTTCTGCAACTACAACAGCTGTCGGTCGGTTTTGCCGGCCAGGATGGTGACAGCCGTATTGTCGAGCAGCTGGATCTTTCCCTGTTTGCCGGCAAAACCACCGCCCTTGTCGGCGAAAGCGGCTCCGGCAAATCGGTCACCGCGCTGGCCATCTTGCGTCTGCTACCGGCTGCCACGACCCGCTACAGTGGCCGCGTTGAATTCAATGGCATCAACCTGGTCGACAGTAACGAACAGCAATTGCGCCGGATTCGCGGCCACGACATCGCGATGGTTTTCCAGGAGCCGATGACGGCCCTTAACCCACTAAAAACCATCGACAGGCAGATTCTTGAATGCCTGCCTGACAGCGCCCAACTGAGTGCCGGTGAAAAAAAGCAACGGGTGATCGAACTGTTACAGCAAGTCGCCATCCCGGATGCCGAACAACGCTACAATGCCTGGCCGCACCAGCTGTCAGGTGGCCAGCGCCAGCGAGTCATGATTGCCATGGCCATTGCCAACCGGCCCAAAGTGCTGATTGCCGATGAGCCAACCACTGCACTGGATGTCACAGTCGCCGCCGATATCCTGCAGCTATTAAAAAAACTGCAGCAGCAAAATGGCATGGCCATCCTGCTGATTACTCACGACCTGCACCTGGTGCGCCGCCATGCCGACCATGTTGCAGTGATGAAAAACGGTCGCATCGTCGAATACAATGACTGCCAGACGCTGTTCAGGCAACCGCAGCATGACTATACCCGCGCGCTGCTGCATGTCCCCGAGTATGACAAAAACCCGGTTGATGACAGCCAGCCGCCGCTGCTGCAGGTTGATGGCTTGTCAGTACGCTTTCCGGTTGCCAAACAGAAGCTGCTGGAAAAACAGCGCTATTTCGTTGCCCTGCGGGATATTTCCCTGCAACTGCGCCGCGGCGAAACGCTCGGCCTGGTGGGTGAAAGCGGCTGTGGCAAGTCGACACTGGCCAATGCCCTGCTGAATCTGCTGCCCTCGACTGGCAGCATTCGCTTTGCCGGCCAGGATATCGGTGCCATGCAGGAAAAGGCATTTCGCCTTCAGCGCCGGCATATCCAGGTGGTTTTCCAGGATCCGTTTGCCAGTCTCAGCCCGCGCATGACCGTGGAAATGCTGATTGGTGAAGGCCTGGCGGCCATCCAGCGGCTATCACGCGAGGCACTGCAACAGGCGGTATTGCAGGCCATGCAGGAAGTTGGCCTGGACCCTGCCTGGCGACACCGTTATCCGCACGAATTTTCCGGCGGCCAGCGCCAGCGCATTGCCATTGCCCGGGCACTGATCATGCAGCCACAGCTGATCATTCTGGATGAGCCGACCTCGGCACTGGATCGCAGCGTGCAGTTCCAGATACTCGAACTGCTGCTGGCACTGCAGCAACGTCATCACCTCAGCTACCTGTTTATCAGCCATGACCTTGGCCTGATCCAGGCTTTCTGCCATCGTGTACTGGTCATGCGTGAAGGTGCTATCATTGAACGCGGCGACACTGACGCCGTTTTCCGGCAACCGCAGCAGGACTATACCCGCCGCCTGCTTGATGCAACACAGGCTGAGTGACAACACAACCGATGTCAGAACTGGTACCAATCAAGCTGGCGCAGCTGGTGTTACGTGTCGTCGAGGCACAAGGCTTCGATGTTGATGATTTCCTGCAATCCAGCCATTTTGATTACAACCCGCTCGCTGACAGCCCGGATCTGCCAACCCACATTACCGCCCAGGAATACAACCGCCTGTACACCCGCATTGTCTGGCTGCTGCAGGATGAATGTTTTGGCCTGCACCTGAAGGCCAAGGTACCCAGCGGCACCTTTCGCATGATGTGTCTGTGCATCATTCACTGCAAAAACCTGGGGGCCGCCATTGAACGGGTGGATGAGTTCAGCCGCTTCTGCCGCAACCTGGCTGGCCTGCCACCGCTGGCACACATACCGTTAACCCGGCTGGATGACCGGCAGGTGATGAACCACCTGCCCACCGCCGATGATTTTCAAGGCAACCCGACCCGCAGCCTGGTTGCCGTTGCCGCTTCCATGCACATGTGGCGGCGTTTCTGTTCATGGCTGATCGGCAAGCAGCTGGAGCTGACCAAAGTCTGTTTCCAGGCGCCGGCACCGGACAAACTGGCCATTCTGGAAGATGTATTTCGCTGCCCGCTGGTGTTTGAGCAGCCCAGTAACGGATTCTGTTTTTCTGCTGACTTCCTTGATGCGCCGATCATCCACAATGAGGACACGCTGAACGAGTTCCTGAAATCGGCCCCCTACCACCTGTCTGTCAACCATGTCGATGAGACCAGCATCCAGACCCGCATGCGCGCCATCGTCGGCAATGATTTCAGCAAGGATTTCCCTGGAGTTGAGGAAATCGCCTCACAACTGCACATGTCGGTACGCACACTGCGACGCCGCCTGCAAAACGAGAACACCAACTACCAGGCATTCAAGGACAAGACCCGGCTGGATGCAGCCATCACCTACCTGAACCGGCCAGGCCTGAAGATCAATGCTGTCTCGGCATTGATGGGATTTGACGAGCCAAGCGCTTTTCACCGGGCCTTCAAGAAATGGACCGGCATGACACCAGGAGAATACCGTGCCTCGATCGGCAACAAAAACTGAACGGGAGCCATTTTCCAGCGCTTTTGGTGAATGCTGCCTGGACAGTCCGGGTGGTGATATGCGCGCCTGGAATCAGGCTGATGCTTACCTGCTGGACACCCTCGCCGGGCGCTTTGCCGGTGCAAGCGAGGTTGCCACTGTCAATGACACATTCGGCGCACTGACCAGCTCGCTCAGCCATCTTGGCCCCTCGGTTTACAACGATTCCGCCATGTTCCTGCATTACCTGAAACGCAACTGGCCAGCAGAAAAACCGTTACCCGTGGTTGTGCCGATTGATGCCCTGGGCGAGTCAAGCGCCAAGGTGTTCCTGCTGCGGCTGCCAAAAAACCTGCATTTTTTCCGTTATCAGCTGTCCCTGCTGGCCGGCCTTCCCGAGTGCACGGTACTGGTGGCCGGTATGCAAAAACACTGGCCAGCCAGCTTTTACCAGGCCAGCGAGGTGTTTTTTGCCAGGCGGGAAGTATTGCCGGGGGTAAAAAAAGCCAAGCTGATGATCCTCGATCAACCAATGGCCGGTGCTGCAGTCGAGCGCGAGCACCACTTGCAGCTCGATGCATTCGGACTGCAGCTGTGCAACCTGCCCAATGTATTTGCCCGCGAACAGCTGGATATCGGCAGCCGTTTTTTCCTGCAGCATTTTCCTGATCTGGGTGATTGCAGTGAGGTACTTGATCTGGCATGTGGCAACGGTGTACTGGGTATTTATGCCCTGCAGAAGAATCCGGCCCTGCGCATGCACTTTGTTGATGAATCGGCGCTGGCCATTGCCTCCTGCAAGGCATCGCTAGCTGCCAGCCTGGGAGCCGTTGCGCATGGTCGTTATTACCACAACCATATCCTGCACGATCTGCAGCTGCCAGCGATGGATGCCGTATTGTGCAATCCACCATTCCACCAGCAGCATGTAGTCAGTGATACGATTGCGGTCGACATGATTGCGCACAGCCATCGCTGCCTGAAACCGGGAGGCTCACTGTACCTGATCGGCAACCGCCACTTGCCTTATTACGCGGCCCTGAAGCAGTCTTTCCGCCATGTCATGCGCATCAGTGGCGACCACAAATTTTCGCTCTACCGGGCGAGCAAATAACGGGTAAACCATGTCCACACCTGATCAAATCGGCGTCCTGTTTGTCTGCCTTGGCAATATCTGCCGTTCTCCCAGTGCCCAGGGCATTTTCCAGCACCATGTTGAACAGGCCGGTCTGGCCGGACAGTTTCGGGTCGATTCCTGTGGCACCGCACCATTCAATGTCGGCAAACAGCCGGACCAGCGCACACTGGCGGCGACCCGCCGCTACGGTTATGACATCAGTGACCAGATCGCACGGCAGATTTGTGACGACGATTATCGCCATTTTGATTACATCATCCCGATGGATCGCAAAAACATGATGAGCGTGACAGCCTGGCAACCCAAAGACTATCACGGTGAGATACGCCTGCTGATGGAATACCATCCCGACAATCTCGGCAACACCCAGATTCCTGATCCGTATCATGAGGGGATCGAACAGTTCTATCCGATCATCGAAACCATTGAGCAGGCCACTGCCGGCCTGCTGCAGCATATTATCAGGGTGCGGGCGCTGCGCTGATGCCGTCCTCGCCATCGTCAGTGAGCTCGCCCAGCAAAAACGCGCTGCCGGCACTGTCGAGATAAAAAGCGGTTTTTCCATCCTGCGATTGCTCCCTGGCCATCGCCATCATCTGGTAATAGACAGGCCGGTCAATCCGGGCATAAAGCCGGTCACGCACCCGGACATAGGGAACCAGAACGCCGTCGTATGGCCTCAACTGCCAGTCACAGCCGGCATCCAGCGAGACAAGGTCTTCAACATTGCTGACCAGCTGCAGTGGCTGACCGGGACGCTGTAGCAAGCTGACTATCCTGAATGGCACATCCTCAACCCGGATTTTCAGTTTCTCCGCTGGCGTTACGAGGAAATAATCATCACCATCGCGGCGCAGGATCGATGCCAGCAGCTTCACCAGCGCCTGGCGCTCAAAACGGCCGCCTTCATGTAGCCAGCCATTATGGCGATCGATGACAATATCAATCTCGCCTGCCCTGGCCGGATGCCACTGTTGAACCGGTGGACGTTTTTTTGCTGTGCCACCATCGCGCTGCAGTTCAGCAACTATGCTGTCAATATCAATCGCCATAATCACATCTATACTGGGATACAGGGCTTACGATACCAATAAATACAGGCAAAGCACATGACCCCGGCATTGTTATGGCAATGAATTTGAACTTCCTTAGCAAACCGCTGGTTCGCTGGCTCAATCACCAACGGCCACTGGATGATGTGCCGCTCAGTCATTTTGGCCGTATCAGCAATGAACTGAAACCCTGTGACATCTTGCTGATTGAAGGCCGCTCACGCGTCAGTGATGTCATCAAACTGATTACCCAGAGCCCGTGGTCACATGCCGCACTGTATATCGGCCGGCTGGCAGAAATTGAGGACGAGCGCGTGCGTGAAGTGGCCAGGCGGCATTATGCCGGCCCTGCCGACGCCCAGTTGATGATTGAAAGCCAGCTTGGCATCGGCACGGTGGTTCGCCCGATTGATGTTTACCGTCACGAGCATATTCGTATCTGCCGGCCCCGCGGCCTGCTGGCCCGCGATGCCCAGGACGTCATCCGTTATGCTCTCAGCCGTCTCGGTGATGACTATGACGTTCGCCAGATTCTTGATCTGGCACGTTTCCTGTTTCCGTGGACCATTATGCCGCGCCGCTGGCGCTCAAGCCTGTTTACCACAAACCCCGGTGCGGTCAGCAAAACTGTCTGTTCCACCCTGATTGCCGAATCCTTTGCCTTTGTCCAGTTTCCGATACTGCCCCTGATCCGCCGCGACGAAAACAACCGGGTGTTACTGTATCAGTCAAATCCCAAGCTGACGGTACCCAGCCTGTTTGACTACTCGCCGTATTTCGAGATCATTAAATACCCGTATATTGATTATTCACATCAGCAGAATTACCACCTGCTGCCCTGGAAGGGATCGCTGGAACACGGTTATGCTGATATCGAGGCCTATACCCGGGTGGCGAATAAGACAGCTGCAAAAAATCCGGACAAAAAAAAGGAGGCGAATACGCCCCCCTTCTCTTCACTGCACTGAACCGTCAGACAATAACACGTACATTGATAATGCCATTGATGCCACGAATGCTTTGCAGGCTTTCCGGTGAAGGCTCACGATCAACATCAATAATGTTATAGGCAATCTCATCACGGCTCTTGTTGATCATGTCGATAACGTTGATATCAGCATCAGCCAGAATCGCCAGCACACTGCCCAGCATTTTAGGCACGTTGTTGTTGGTGATTGTCAGCCGGCAGGCACCATTGCGTTCAAGGCGGGTGACCGGAAAATTCACCGAATTGACAATATTGCCATGCTCCAGAAAATCCTTCAGCTGGTCCGCTGCCATGATAGCGCAGTTCTCTTCCGCCTCATCCGTACTGGCGCCGATATGCGGCATGGTAATCACATCATCACGCCCAATGATTTCCGGGGTCGGGAAGTCAGTGATGTAACGATCCAGCTGGCCACTGTCAAGTGCTGCCACTACGGCCTGGGTATCAACAATCTGTTCACGGGCAAAATTCAGCAAACGTGCGCCTTTTTTCACATTGCCCAGCGAGTCTTTATTAATCAGGTGACGGGTGGCTTCCAGCACCGGCAAGTGCAGGCTGATAAAGTCGGATTTGCCCAGCAATGTTGCCAGGTTCTCCATACGTTGCACATCAGAAGGCAGTCGCCAGGCGGCTTCTACCGACAGGGCCGGGTCATAACCCACCACTTTCATACCCATCATCAGGCCCATTTCAGCCACCAGCGAGCCGATTGCACCAAGGCCAATCACGCCCAGGGTCTTGCCTTTCAGCTCGTTGCCCTTGAAACGTTTTTTTTCTTTTTCCAGCAATTGGGCCAGCGCATCATGATCCTTCATGTCTGTCAGCGTCTGCACATACTGGCTGCCATTGATAATGCCGCGAGAGCTGAGCAGCATGCCCGCCAGTACCAGTTCCTTGACGGCATTGGCATTGGCTCCCGGAGTATTAAAAACCGGGATACCTTTTTTGGTACATGCAGCAACAGGAATATTATTGACACCGGCGCCTGCACGAGCGATAGCACCAACCGATGCCAGCAGATCGTCCTCGGACAAAACGTGACTGCGCAGCAGAATCGCATCAGGCTTGGAGATATCACTCGCCACCTCGTATTGATCACGCGGGAACCTGTCCAGACCCTTGACGGAAATGGCATTGTAGGTAAGCACTTTATACACGGTATCGCTCCCAAATAGGCTGGTAAAAACAAGCGCGTATTCTATACAAAGACAACGCAATAATCACGGGCTGCGGACATATCCTGTGGATATGCCCGGCCAGATCAGAAAATACGCACATCCGCCTCGGCTTCAATCTGCTTTTGCAGCAGCTGGAAGGCCTCAGCAGCCTGGCCCTGGGCCACAAACTGCTGCAGCATCGTTTTCTCCTGTGGATCGACCTTGTCGAGATTTCCCTCGCGGACATTGTCGACCACCATCAGGACACGATCGCCACTGGCAAGACTCAACTCGTCAACGGCAAATTCATCACTGCCAACTGCCGGCAAGCTGAAGGCATGGCGCACAATATTGCCGGCTGTGCCGCCGGTATTGCGACTGGCAGCCAGCAGCAACTGCCAGTCCAGGTCATTGGCACGTGCCAGCTGCTCAACATCGGCACCCTGCTGCAGCTCTGCCAGCAAGCGGGCAGAACGTGCCTGCAGGGCTGCAGTCGCCTTGCGGGTCAGCAACAAATCCTTGGCCCTGGCGGCCACCTGGGCAAATGGCATCAGGGCTGCAGGGCGGTATTCATTCAGGTGCATGACCAGCACATGATCATCAGCGACATTGATGACTTCGCTGTTGTACTTGTCCTTGAGTACCGTATCAGAAAAAGCGATTGTCACCAGCTTGCGGTCGCTGAACAGACCACTGCCACCGGCACGGGTAACAGGGGCACTTTGCTTGATTGCGGCATTGACCACGTCAGCCGGCTGCTGCAAATCCACCGCATTAAAGGCAACATCTTTCAATTCCTCAACTGCCGCCCAGAACAATGGACCGGCCTTGGCTTCACGCAGTTGACTGGCCAGTGCGTCATAACGCTGCTCCAGTGTCGGCACATCGGTACGCAGCAACTGGTCCAGCCTGATCAGGTGCAAACCTGATGGCGTTTCCACCACACCGGAAATCTCGCCTTCCTGCAAGCCACGTGCTGCCGCGACAAAATTTTCAGGGTAGGCATCTTCAAGAAGCTGGCCAAGCGCTCCTCCCTGGGCACTGGAACCCACATCCTGTGAATATTCACGAGCCAGCGCCGCAAAATCATCACCGTTGGTTACACGTGTGCGTAACTCTTCGAGGGTCGCCCGCGCCTTGTTTTTTTCCTCATCGCCTTCAAACGTCAGCAGGATATGGGACACCTGACGCTGCTCACCGGAGTCCAGCGCCTCAACTTCCTTGTTATAGGCTGCAACAATTTCCTGCTCATCAATTTCCGGCTCAAAATCCTGCTGCTTCAGCTCAATGTAGTCAACAACAACGCTCTCCTGGCTCTGGAACAACCCCGGGTTTTCGTCATAAAACGCACGGACTTCTTCATCAGCCGCCTGCTGACGGCGTTTTTCCTGCTCAAGGCCAAGCGTGATATAACGAATATCACGTGTCTGGTGCAAAAACCGTGACTGCAATGCCATTTCACCTTCTGTCAAAAAGCCGGTATCTGCAATACCGCTAACATACTGGGTCTGCAAAAGATCGGTGCGGTACAAACGTTTGTACATTGCCGGTGTCAGGCCAATGGCCCCCAGCATCGACATGTAGCGCTGGCGGGAAAACCGTCCATTCTCCTGGAAGTCAGGGTTTTGCATGATCATGCGGTTCAGCTCGGCGTCAGCGATGGCCAAGCCCTGCTTCTCAGCCTGCTGCAACAGCAAGGTACGGCTTACCAGTGATTCCATTGCCTGTTTGCGCAGACGGCTGTCCTCCAGCATCGCCGGGTCAATATTCTGCCCCTGCTGGGCTATCAGCTGTCGTTTCTGCAGGAAAACGGCCTCCTCAAGCTGTTGGGCGCTGATATCCTCACCGTTAATTTCAGCGACGTCCTGCGAACCGGTACTCAGCAGTGACTCGGCACCAACCAGTACGAACGGTACACTGATCAGAACAATGATGACTTTGGCCACTGTCCCTTGGATGTTATTGCGAATGTTTTGCAGCATAATCAGAGAACCTGAACGAAAAAGCGCACCATTTCAGGTGCGCTGCAAGAAAAAACACGATCAAATGCGGATCAGTTTACGGCGTCTTTTAACGCCTTGCCAGCCTTGAAGCTTGGAATCTTGGCTGCCTTGATATTGATGGTTTCGCCTGTTTGAGGGTTACGACCTGTTCTGGCTGCACGCTCCTTGACAGAGAAAACGCCAAAACCTACCAGCGATACAGAATCACCTTCTTTCAGGGCCTGGGTAACTGCTTCGATCACTGCATCCAGTGCACGACCTGCTGCCGCTTTTGGCAAATCCGCTGAACTTGCGATTGCGTCAATCAACTCCGATTTATTCACACTACTCCCCCTTAGGTTTAAGGATTAATTATTGTCTACAGCTGAGCAGGAACTTTTATACCAAAGCCCTGACTGGCGGGTCAAGCAGTTAAACCGCGCCGGCAGGGTATTTCGCCAAAGTTTTTCAAAACCGCTCATATTTACAGCAAAAACCCTCCAGAGCAGGGTTTTTCGCCTTGTTGCATAGCATGGTCAGTGGGTACTGGGCTGCTGCCTTTCACCCTTGCCATCATTGCGGTTATCACAATCAAAACCGGCCATATACTCCTCATCGGTCAGCGGCTTGGGCGATGACACCAGCGCAACATCCAGCACCTCATCAATCCACTGCACCGGACGAATATCCAGATTCGCACGAATATTGGCCGGAATGTCGGCAAGATCACGCTCATTATCTTTCGGGATAATCACTGTGCGAATGCCCCCACGGTGTGCCGCAAGCAGCTTCTCTTTCAAGCCACCGATACGCAGCACCTGTCCCCGGAGGGTAATCTCACCGGTCATGGCCACTGCAGAGCGCACCGGAATACCGGTCAGCACTGACACCATCGCGGTACACATGCCAATGCCGGCACTCGGACCATCTTTCGGTGTTGCCCCTTCGGGCACATGAATATGCAGGTCATGCCGCTGCAGGTAATTGGCCGGAATGCCCAGTGACTGGGCCCGGCTTTTCACCACAGTGGTTGCCGCCTGGATTGATTCCTGCATGACATCACCAAGCGAGCCAGTCTTGACATGCATGCCCTTGCCAGGCACTGCAACCGCTTCAATGTTAAGGAGCTCTCCTCCTACCTGGGTCCAGGCAAGCCCGGTGACAAGGCCGATCTGGTCATCTTTTTCAGCCAGGCCAAAGTCAAATTTGCGCACTCCCAGATAGTCAGCCAGATTGCTTTCGTTGATATCTACCGGGGCTAGCGCCTCACCTACCGCCAGCTGTTTGACGACCTTGCGGGCAAGCTTGGCAATCTCCCGCTCCAGTCCGCGCACGCCGGCTTCGCGGGTGTAGTAGCGGATAATCGACCGTAACACCTGCTCATCCATGTTCAGCTCATTATCCGAAACACCGTTGTTTTTTTTCTGCTTGGGCAGCAGGTAGCGCCAGGCAATGCTGACCTTCTCGTCCTCGGTATAACCGGGGATACGGATAATCTCCATGCGATCAAGCAATGGCGCCGGTATATTCATCGAATTGGCGGTGCAGATAAACATTACCTCGGACAGGTCATAATCGACCTCCAGATAATGATCGTTAAAGCTGTGATTCTGCTCCGGGTCGAGCACCTCCAGCAGTGCTGATGCCGGATCACCACGATGATCCATGCCCATCTTGTCAATCTCATCCAGCAAAAACAGCGGATTCTTGACCCCTGTCTTGGCTACCTTCTGTATCAACCTGCCCGGCATTGAGCCGATATAGGTGCGCCGATGCCCGCGTATTTCTGCCTCATCACGCACACCACCGAGTGCCATACGCACAAACTTGCGATTGGTCGCCTTGGCAATCGATTCACCCAGTGACGTTTTACCCACCCCCGGCGGCCCCACCAGACACAATACCTGTCCCTTGAGTTTCTTGACACGCTTTTGCACGGCAAGGTATTCCAGAATACGTTCCTTCACTTCCTCCAGACCGAAATGATCCTCGTCAAGAATCCTGCGCGCGCGCTCCAGATCAAGAATCACTTTGGACCGTTTTGACCATGGCACACTGGTCATCCAGTCGATATAGGTACGCAGCACCGATGCCTCAGCCGACATAGGCGACATCATCTTGAGCTTGCTCAGTTCAGCCAGTGCCTTTTCCTCAACCGGCTTGGGCATGCGTGCCTCACTGATCCGCTTCTGCAAACCTTCCAGCTCGTTAGGCACCTCATCAAGATCGCCCAGCTCCTTCTGGATCGCTTTCATCTGTTCATTCAGGTAATACTCACGCTGGCTTTTCTCCATCTGCTTCTTGACCCGGCCGCGAATGCGTTTTTCAACCTGAAACAGGTCAATTTCGGCATCCAGCACACTGACAATATACTCAAGGCGCTTGCCAACACCGGCAATCTCCAGTATTTCCTGTTTTTTCACCAATGGCAGCGACATATGCGCTGCAATCGTGTCAGCCAGCCGGCCAGGCTCATCCACACCATTGACAGCAGACAGCACATCCGCCGGCACCTTTTTGCCCAGCGTGACGTATTGTTCAAATTGCCCCTTGACGGCACGCATCAAAACATCAGCTTGCGCAGCGCTGACATCATCGACAGGCAACAATTCGGCCTCAGCCAGTAAATAGCCGTTCTCCTCACGGGTCGCACGAATAGCCACTCGATCATTGCCTTCCACCAGTACTTTCACCGTGCCATCAGGCAATTTCAGCAACTGCAACACGGTGGCCAGGGTACCCACTGCATAAATATCCTCATGACCAGGATCATCATGCCCCGCCTCTTTCTGCGCCACCAGCAACACCTGTTTGCTTTCGGCCATGGCAGCTTCCAGTGCATTGATGGATTTTTCCCGCCCGACAAACAGCGGCAGGACCATATGCGGATATACCACCACGTCGCGCAGGGGTAACAAGGGCAGAAAAAGGTTTTCGTTGGCAGAGGTATTCATAGGGATGTCTTCTTCGCGTAAGTTTCCTGATAACAAGATTAGGGCAAAAAAAACGATTTCAACAGCGCATCAGGAATAATTGCCAGCCGCCCTGGCCGGCAAACCCGCAGCAGTGGCCAGGATTTATCAAGCCGGAAGGAAAACGCTTTTTTGTCAGACACAGGAATGCGTCTTGCTGCAAGCGCTGAATAACATCAAGTACAAAAACATGAAGCCCCGGACATGCCAGCCGGTTTGCCCGGCATAGTCCGGCGATAAGGAGGACGGTTCTGGACGCCCCCGTTACAGCTGTCTAGACGAGCAATACCACCGCCACCAGGCCGACAACCACCAGTGCTGCAGCCACCAGGATCACGCCACTCATGGCAACCCTGTCTTGCGCAGGCTTGCCGGCAGCACTCACAGCAGGGGCTGCTACGGACGGCTTTTTGCTTGCCTGCCGAATCATCTCCGGGGTAATGGCCGAGCGTACCACCGTCTGGTTGAGATTATCAGCCGGAGGCAAGGTATCATCAACACTGCCAGGCCCGATCACGGTAAACTCCAGTTTGTCAAAGGCGACTGTGTCGCCAGGATGCAGACGAGCCTGCTTGACTTTCTCACCGTTATGATAAGTCCCGTTGGAAGAATCCAGATCCCTGACAAAAAGGACACCGTCAATCAGCTTCAGCTCGGCATGCTTGCGCGACAGGCGGTCGTAGGAAAAATGCAGGCCACACTCGCTGGAACGCCCAAGCACCAGCACACCATCAATCGGATAACGCTTGTTTTTCAAGGTTTTGTGCATACCCTGCAGCATCCAGCCGCTGGCCTGCGGCAGCGACTCACTGGCAGCCGGATTGCGAAAAACGGTTTCTTCCGACGATTCAATGGCATCACGGTTACGTGACGGCAACGAGTTGGTCTGGTCACGCGGATCAATGACGCCCAGCTCCTGGGCAGCGATACGGATCACATCACCGGCACTGAAGCGAACTTTCTCGCGCACCGGCTTCTCGTTCAGGAAAACAGCGTTGCCCGCCAGGGGCTCAAGCACCATCTCCTGATCTGAAACATGCAACTGGCAGTGAAGTGGCTCCACGCCCTCCCCCTGGACAATCACATCACTGTTGCGTGCCGAGCCGACTTTCATGACTGGCCCAACCAGCCAGATGCTTTTGGCCGTCCCCCGATATTGCAATTTCAGCATAACGACTTGACACCCTGATCTATGATCTTTGGCAAAGATAATGTACCCTTTGAAACGCAGGCACAGCTTGATTGTTTCTGGAACCAACCCGGCAACAATAAAAAATAATTTTTACTAGTTCAACTTGTTTCTTTTCATCTATCTTTTCTTGACGATAATGTTGGCTTGTTTGCCTGGAGGATGGCACTTTGGCAGTATTGGTTAACGAGGAAGCGCGTGCATGACATCCAGTCTCGATTACGGCGCTGGCACGCATGTCGGCCTGGTGCGCAGCAACAATGAAGACAACTTTCTCGCAGATCCCGAGATAGGCTTGTGGCTGATTGCAGACGGCATGGGAGGCCATGATGCAGGCGAAGTAGCAAGCCAGATTGTCCGCGACTCTGTTTACCAGGCCATCAGGAACAATACGCCTCTTGCTGATGCGATTCATCAGTCCCACGACGATGTCAAAAGCGCTGCTGAGCAAAATATCGGCAGCCCGAACATGGGCACTACTATTATTGCCCTGTTAAGCAAGGATAATTTTTACCAGGTAGCATGGGTCGGCGACAGCCGCGCCTATTTATGGGATCCCATGCAGCACCACCTCAAGCAGCTGAGCAAGGATCACTCCTACGTACAGGCGCTGGTTGATTCCGGTGCCATCACCCCTGAAGAAATGAGCACTCATGCTCAAAAAAACATTATCACCCAATCACTGGGTGTCTCATCACTGGATCGGGTGTCCGTGGACATCATTGAGGGCGAGTGGGCAAAAGGCCAGAAAATCCTGCTCTGCAGTGATGGCCTGTCCGACCTGGTCAGTGATGACGAGATCAGCCATACCATCCGCCGTCATCACCAACGCAGCAACCAGGAAATTGTTGACCGCCTGATCCAGCTTGCCCTCGACAAAGGTGGCCAGGATAATGTCACCATTGAAATCATTTCTGCGCCGGAAAACAGCGGTGCATCACAACACACATCGGGGCGGCTGAGTCCTGCAGCTCTGTTTGGCATGACGGTAGCAGCCGGCGTGGCAATTCTTGCCCTGATTGTTGCCGGATTTCTGCTGAATTAAGCAATGTCTTCACAAATACCCGGCTATCAGGTCATTCGCAAGGTTGGCGAAGGCGGCATGTCAACGGTTTACCTGGCTATTCAGCTCAGTGTGGGACGCGAGGTAGCCCTGAAAGTGCTGTCTCCGGAACTGCGCAGTGACCCCAACTTTGCCAAACGCTTCTACCGTGAGGCCAACATTGTCGGCCGCCTGAGCCACCCCAACATCATTTCCATCTACGATGTCGGCAAGCATGGCAATCACTACTACATGGCCATGGATTACCTGCCGGGAGAATCCTGCAACGAATTGATTCGAAAACAAAAAATAAGTGTTCCACGAGCACTTGCCATTCTCAGGGATATCACCTGTGCCATAGACTACTCTCACGACAAGGGCTACCTGCACTGCGACATCAAACCGGACAATATCCTGTTCCGCACCAATGGCAGCGCCGTACTGACAGACTTCGGCATCGCCAGGGAACTTCATGAAAACAATGCCAGCGGCACACTGACAGGCACTGCGCACTATATGAGTCCCGAACAGGCCCAGGGCCTGAGACTGGACAAAACCTCGGATATTTACAGCCTGGGCATCCTGCTGTTTGAAATGTTGACCGGTACACTGCCGTATAATGCACGGGATGTAATTGCTGTTGCCATCAAGCATGTCTCGGCACCGATACCTGCCCTGCCTGCCGAACTTAAGTTACTGCAGCCGCTACTGGATCGCATGCTGGCCAAAAAGCCCGGCGCCCGCTTCCAGAATGGCAATGAACTCAAACACGCCATCGACTTTTATGAATCGCAATACCTCAAACAGGAAGCGATTGCCCTGCCCGCCGCTGCAAGAATCCGCCTGCAGCTGCAACAACTGCATCACCGGATAAAAAGCGCTCTGGGCAGCGGATCCCGCCTGCAGTATTCCTTACGCCATGGCCTGATCCTCAAACTGACAGACCACGATTTTGATATCCCCGACATTGAGCGCATCACCCGCACACTGGACGCTTCATTACAAACAGCCAAAACCGGTAGTGACGCCGCCCGCCATCCGCTGGACCTGGCTCTTGAATCAGATCAGGCAAGAGTGCTGCTGCCGGCGTTTTTATTGAACAGCCTGCTGGTGCTTGTTGTACTGGCCGCCCTGGCACTGATTGCCCGCGGCCCAGTTATTGAGCACATCAACAGCCTCGGCAGCCCGGACATTATCTACGTCGATTGACTCGCTGTCATATTGCTGTCATTCCCGCCAGCCAGAATCATCCTGTCCTGCCCAGGCCAGGACGAGCCACAACGGCACCCACTGCCTGCAAAACATCATCATGAATAGTGAACGACTTTCCAGCAACAGCATGAGCAATCTGTCCAGCCGCAAGCTGTGGCTGATATTGCAACAGGAAGAAAATACAAAATCGGCAGATGCGAGGGCCGCACGCCGCGAACTGCAGCGACGCCAGCACATGAATCATGAACGGCGATTTGTATTACCGCACTGATATCCTACAGGTGCTGTTCCAGAACGGTTTTCAGGTGGGGTGCGTCAAAAGGCTTGTCCAGCATGGCGGTGACACCATGGCTTTTAATCAGGCCCAGCTTGCTTTCATTCTGCTCGGAAGTAACCATAATAACCGGCATATTATGCAGGGTTTCATGCTGGCGGATGAACCTGAGCAATGCCTCACCATCAACATCAGGCATATTGTAATCAGTCAACACCAGATCAAACTTGCCACGCTCCAGCTTGTCGATTGCCTCGGCACCGTTCTCTGCCTGGAAAACCAGTGTTTCCTCAATACCCATTTTCTGCAGTACATGCATCATATGCTTGCGGGCAAGACGGCTGTCATCAACCAGCAACACCCGCAAACGGGCAATATCCTGCTGTGACATCTGCAGCCGGTCGCCGGCGATCATGCCAAGACTGTTGCTGACCGCACGATCAAGCGCTTCACGGGTAAACGGCCGCGGCAACATGGCAACCACACCGGCCTGACGAATCGGATCAAGCATCTCGAAGCGCTCCTCACCGGAAATCAGCATAAACAGGGTGTTTTCCAGCTCCGCTTCATTACGCATCGCGGTGATCAGGTCAATGCCGTCACCATCTTCAAAATACATTGAGCTGACCACCAGATCCGGCTTGCTGTCACGCATGCACTCCAGTGCTTCACGGATATTCTTGCAGCAGGCCATCTGCATCACACCCATACCGCCCAGCTCACGACTCAGCACAGCGCCCAGCACCCTGGATGGCACCACCATCAAAATGGACACATCCTCCAGTTTCACCGCTGTCATGAGACTCCTTTTGTATTAGTATGAACCGGATGTTCAAGAGATGCCGGTATCAGTATAAGCATGCCTGATACCGGTTTAGCATAACTGTGGCCCTGGTATTAATCAACGATGAAAAACATGGCGCCGGACAGCCCGCTGGCAGAAATCGGCCTGTTAATGACAGGCCATGAACTCATGACTGGCGACACCATTGACAGCAATTCGGCATGGCTGGGACAGGTGCTGTCCGATGCCGGCCTGGCAATCACTGAAAAAGTCACCCTCGGTGATGATCACGACGCACTGGTCAACCACCTGCACCGCTTGACCCGCAGCCACCGCCTGCTGTTGATCAATGGTGGTCTTGGCCCAACCCAGGATGACCTGACGGCCAGCGCCCTGGCAACGGTGGCTGGCCAGCCACTGATCGTCAATGAGGCGGCTCGGCAACATGTTGTGCGCTGGTGTGAAAAGCGTGGATTCTCAGCCAACCCGGCCAACCTGAAACAAGCCCTGCTACCGCAAACTGCCTGTATTTTCCCCGATGCGCCCGGCAGTGCCCCGGCCTTTTACCTGACCATCAACAACTGCCTGGTGATTGCCACGCCCGGGGTACCCGGCGAACTGAAAACCATCACCCGCCAACAGCTGCTGCCATTCCTGCGCAAACACCATCCACTGCCGGTGATGCAAGCCTGGCAACGCCATCAACTGTTTGGTATTGGTGAATCATCACTGCAACAGCTGATCAACAATGATTATGCGGCCATCAACCACGATTATGACGTAGGCTTCCGGGTAAACTTCCCTTATCTGGAACTTAAACTGAAACAACGACCCGCTCCATCACCGCAGGCACAAGACCATCTCAACAACCTGCTGAACCGTCTGGCTGATTACCGCATCGGCGATGGCGGCGAAACCATGGCCCGGCAACTGGTTGATCTGCTTCGACAGCGGCACGAAACCATTGCCACGGCCGAGTCCTGCACCGGCGGCCGGATAGCCAGCGACATCACCGCTGTCAGCGGCGCATCTGCGGTTTTTCCCGGCGCCATCGTCAGCTATGCCAACAGCAGCAAAAGCCGGCTGCTGGGCGTCAGCGAAACCACCCTGCAGCATTTTGGTGCCGTTAGTGAGGAAACCGTCAAGGCCATGCTTGACGGCGTGTTTCGCCAGTTTGCGTGTAATTATGGAGTTGCAGTTTCCGGCATTGCCGGCCCTGACGGTGGCAGTGCCGAAAAGCCGGCCGGCACCGTATGGATCAGCTGGGGCAGTCGCGATAAAAGACACTGTACCTGCCTGTTGCTGCCATTGGAGCGGCTGGCATTCCAGCAGATGGTCAGCACCATCTGCCTGGATCTCGTGCGACGTGAAGCGCAACAAATGGCTCCGCCGGACTATCTGTCACGCTGGGCAAAAGCTGGCTGAGATTGTCAGCTTTTATACACAGGTGCCTGCTGCATCACT
>DATCSZ010000130.1:0-1069 GCA_036568205.1 Pseudomonadales bacterium | reverse complement strand
GCCACTCGGGCGCCCGCCCTTGCGGCACCCTGTGCAGCCGCTCGCGACTGCGCCACCGAACGCAGCGACCGGGTTAATGAAAAGGCTGCAGCACTGGCTCCCGCTGTTAACGACACGCCCGCCTGCCCCAGGGCCCGATTCTGCTCCAGAACGGTCTCCGGCAAGCCCGCTGGCAACATATCCAGATTGATCACTGTCTGTGCCTCGCGGGAGGCATGCGGATGGGCCTCCATGCCGGTCATGCGACGCTGCAGGTCGGACAGCATATCGTCACGCAGCTGAATGATCTGGCGACGATGCTCTGCCGCCATCAGCGCTTCGAACTCGGACAATTTCTGCTGCCACACATCAGCCGGAAAAAGCTGCTCTGATAAAAGCTGCACGGCCCGTTCGTTGTCTTCGCTGAAGTAATCCATCATGGCAACAGCACTGCGTGTCATGCCACCGGAGAAGGAATAGTGCCAGCTGGCATAATCCGGCACCCGGCTGCGGGCGTCAGCAAACAGGCTATCGAGTCGATCATCCGCCAACTGCTGCATGGCGACAAAGCGCAGCGCCAGATCTTCATTCAGCCAGTCGGCATTCTCACGCAAAATCCGGCCAAGACGATCCTCCGGCACGGCATAGTAGGTGCCGCCCAGCTGCACCAGCTGAGACTGTCCGGTAATCCAGCTCCATGGTCGTGGTGCCAACAAACTCCAGCCGACCAGCAACATCAGCATCAGCGCCAGCCATGGCGACACAGCTGAGCGCATAATCTGCGCCGGACGCGGATCAACCAGCGCAGGCTTGAACGCAATCCCGGACAACAACGATAGCCCCTGCAACCACAACAGCAATGGCCAGACAAAGCAGGCGCCCTGCAGCAGCAACAGCAGCCAGGCCAGTAACGCCAGCAGCGATGACGGCGCTCCGGCAGTCAGCGTCTGCACCAGCCACAAATGTACATAGGAAAGGCCATGCCAGATGCCAGCCACAAACAGCAGTGCCTGACTGTCCGCCTGCGCATCAGTCATGCCAAGACGCGCCGCCTGAAACAGGGTCAGTGCTGATACATCCGGCACCGGCG
>DATCSZ010000129.1:0-3251 GCA_036568205.1 Pseudomonadales bacterium | reverse complement strand
CGGGCAATGGCTGGCACAGGATACGCTGGTGTGGGCGGTGGTGCTGGCACCGCTGGTACTGGTGCAGGCCGTACAGCAATAACGCATGCAGTAATGATTATTTCCTTCCCTTGTTGATTCAGGCACAGCCATGACACAGCTTTCAACCGTTCAGGACCTGCTGGATTTTGTTTACCAGTCACCCACACCGTTTCATGCCGTTGCCAGCATGCGCCAGCGCCTGCTGGCGGCCGGTTTTGAGCTGTTGCCGGAGCAGCAGGCCTGGCAGATGCAGCCGGGCGGCCGTTATCTGGTCACCCGCAATGATTCCAGCATTATTGCGTTTATCTACGGCCACGATGATGTGCGTGAGCAGGGCATTCGTATGGTGGGTGCCCATACCGACAGCCCGTGCCTGAAGGTCAAGCCAAACCCGGATATTTTCAGTAATCAGTACTGGCAGCTGGGTGTCGAAGTCTATGGAGGTGTGTTGCTGAATCCATGGTTCGACCGCGAACTGGGGCTGGCCGGGCGGGTGTCGCTGCTGGATGGCCAGGGCCAGCTGCAGCACCGCTTGCTTCATCTTGACCGTGCAGTCGGCATGATTCCCAGCCTGGCCATTCACCTGGACAAGGAGGCGAACAGCAGCCGCTCGGTCAATGCCCAGAAGGATTTGCCGGTGCTGATGGCGCGCCAGACAGAGCCACGCCAGAAACTGGCCGAGCTGCTGCTGGCCGAGCTGAGACAGCAGCACCAGGATTTGCAGGATGCCCGGCTGCTGGACTACGAGCTGAGCTTTTATGATCGCCAGCCCGGTGCCATCTATGGTGCCAATAATGAGTTTGTTGCCTCGGCCCGGCTGGATAACCTGCTTAGCTGCTTTTGCGGCCTGCAGGCCTTGCTGGCTGCCGATGGTCGGCAACATGCGCTGCTGGTCTGTAATGATCACGAGGAGGTTGGCAGCGGTTCGGCAGCCGGTGCGGAAGGGCCAATGCTGCAGCAGTTTCTGCAGCGCCTGCTGCCGGCGCCGGAAGACTATGCCCGTGCCATCAGCCGTTCGTGGTTTGTGTCGGCTGACAATGCCCATGCCATTCACCCCAATTTTGCCGACAAGCACGATGCCAACCATGGCCCGCTGATGAATGCCGGCCCGGTGATCAAGATCAACGCCAACCAGCGTTATGCCTCGAACAGTGAAAGCCAGGCGTTTTTCCGGGCACTTTGTATGCAGGCGGACGTGCCGGTACAGAGTTTTGTGGTGCGCAGTGACATGGGTTGCGGCAGCACCATCGGGCCGATTACCGCCACCGGCCTTGGCATTCGCACGGTGGATATTGGTGTGCCGACCCTGGCCATGCATTCGATACGGGAAACTGCCGGCTGTGCCGATATCGACAGCCTGTGCCGTGTGCTCGCTGCCTACTACTGCCGCGCCTGAGCAGCGATTTTCTTTTTCTTTACACAGTTCAATAACTGCCTGACAGCAAAGGAAATTTGCTGTCAGGCTGCACCGCTTTTGCCCGCTTCCCTGCAGATAATGAACTTTTGCGCTGTTATTGGTCAAAAAGCAGGCTATGTTATGTATAGCTAATATATGGATTGAGAGGGATTCATGCCTGTGCAGCTGCCATTGAACCGGCGATGCATTTGATGCGTATCACGGGATAACGCCAATGTATTGTTCAGTGCGGGGGCAACAACATGCACATGCAGACAAGCCGATGGTTAAAATTCCTGCTGCTGGGTGGCTGGCTGGCGCTGGTGGCCGGTTGTGTCGATACCCAGCTGACGGTCGATACCCTCAGTAATGGCAAAAAGTATGTCGGCCTGTATGGTGAGCCGGCACCGAATCCCGGCAGCAGCCAGACCCTGCCGGAGTTTATCCGTATCGGTTATCCCGGCAATACCGGCACCCGTGACATTTACCTGAACGGCCAGCCGATCGGCCCGCTGTTTTCCTATAACACCACCTCTGCCCAGGTGCCGGTTGCTGATATCAAGGCGTTCCTGCGCCAGGGACGCAATATCCTGCTGGTGGACCCGCTCAGTTTTGGCCCCACGATCACGTTCTTTTTTGACAATGCCGGCCCGATGATGGATGTGGTCTCGGTAAACTGCCTTGATGGCAACTGCGCCACGGTAGATGGCGGCCAGCTTGACCTGACCATCCGCACCATGGATACCACTGGCATCGAGCAGGTGACGCTGGTCACCCATGACTATCAATGGGATGGCGGCACTGATGGTGGCGCCAACAGTCGTGGCATTCCATTCAGGAAAGAGCTGATTGTGGCCGGCAGCAGCTATCCGCTGAGTCGTAACGAGGATGGCAGCTGGTCAGCAACGGTGCCTGAATCATCGATGTATGAGCTCCGCGCAGTGGACAGCTATGGTTATCAAAGCAGCGATTTTTACCTGTCCGCCAATGAAAAAATCACCAGTGTGTTCAAGCTGAAAATCAACAAGAGTGTGCTGGATGCCATGGCACCGCTGATCATGCCGATGATTCGCCAGATGCATTTGTATGCACCGGTGGCGATGGACAACTACGGCAAGCCATATCCTGTCGTGAATGATCCGGTTGCCTCACCAATCCTGGATACCATGAGCCGTTTCTGGCGTCAGGATGCGATTTTTTACAGTGACCTGGGTGCGGTGACTACCAATCCGTCCGACTGCGGTTACCTGAATACCAGCACCTGGAGCGGCGCTTCCGAGGGGGTTTATTTTAACTGTACCCAGTGGGATGGCAGTTATTGTCGCAGCGGCGACTGGGTGATTCCGCCAGCGGTGGGCAGCAAGGCCGGCCAGTGCTCACGTATTGTAATGTGGCGTATGGAGCTGGACGACGTGCAGGACATGACATTCACGCTGCGCGATGACCAGGTGGGCATGCTGAACCTGGACATGAAGCTGCAAAAGGATGCCAAGGCCAAGGCCTTGTATGCTGATCTCGGTATCCGCAACATCCGTTGTGGCAAACAGACCTACTGTACCAGCACCAACTGGCTGGGCCAGTGTACCGCCACGGCAATCCATACCGACAATTTCTGTCGTGATACCGGCGGTGCGGCGGTCAAGGTGCTGGGTATTACCGTGGCCGATCTGGGTGATCTGAAAGTCACCGCCGATGCCGGCCAGCCGCAGGGCGGTATCAAGGTGGATATCCAGGACGGAGCGCTGGATCTGGCGTTTGACAATGTCAGCCTTAACCTGACCGGTCTCGCCATTGGCAACCCGTTTGACGGCTTTATCAGCCTGCTGTCCGGCCT
>DATCSZ010000128.1:0-37650 GCA_036568205.1 Pseudomonadales bacterium | reverse complement strand
ATTCTTTTATTATCTAAATAAAACGCCTGCTTATATTTTTTGCAACATTCTAGCGGGTTTATCCTTGATTGGAAGACGACCGGGACGGTTTTCTTATACTGATTCGCTTTAATCAGAATTATTTTCGTGTTGCCGTGATATAACGCAACTCCCTGATAAACGTCTGTCGCTCCAGCGGCCGGAATACATCAAACGCCAGCCCCAGCCCTTCGATATCCTGACCAAAGTATTCCGGTTCAAGCGGCTTCTGCCACGGCACGATACTGATGACTTTCGGCTGTTCCTGGCTGCCGGTAATCCGTGACTCGATCAGGATAACATCCTGGGCAAGCGCCGGCATCAGCATGGCAAACAATACAATCGCAACAAACGCCCTTTTCATGGCTGCTCCTGGTCTGCTTCAAGCGTTTCATCGACAGGCGGCTCATCACGCTCTGCGGTGCTGCTTTCTGCGTCACCGCCAGCCTGGTCCACTGCCGATCCGCTGGCCTCAGGCTCCGGCTCGTCAAACGACAATGGCGGGATACCATAGCGCCGCTCAATATCCACGATCCAGCCGTTCACCTGCGGATCCGGTTCGTCAATCATGTAGTTGTACTGGCGGTAATAGACCAGTGCGTCATCCACACGGCCCATAAAAATATCGTACAGGATACCGAGATTACGATAGGCTGGCGCATACCCCCCCCAGGAACTGATAATGTCGCGGTACACCTGCTCGGCCTGGTCAAACTCACCCGCTTCTCGCAGCATCAAGGCCTTCAGGTTGCGGGCATCAAAGTTGGCGTAGTTCCTGTTCAGCGCCATTTCCAGGTATTTTTCTGCTGCTTCCTGATCACCCTGCTGTCGTTTCAATACCGCCAGATTATAGGCGGGGCCGGACAGTGCCGGATAACTGTCGAGCATTTCCAGCAGCTGCTGTTCGGCCAGATCCTGGTTGCCGCCTTTCAGTGCCTCAACGGCAAAACGGTATTGTGTCATGGCCTCCTCAGGCACGGTGACCGCCGCCGCAAGATACGGATTGGGGCCAAACTCCGATGCACGGATAGGACGCTTCTGCGCTGCGCTAAAATCAAACTCTCGGACCACCTGCTGCGGCTCTTCCTGAATCTGTTTTTCCTGCTTGCCGCCACAGGCAGCCAGCCACAGGCACAGCCCGTACAAGGCCAGGCGGGATATGCCTTTAATAGATCGCATCGCTGTAACCCTCACGCTGCTCCTGCTTGTTATAACGACCCGGCATCAGTTTTGCCAGCGCATCAATGCTGTTTTGCACCCACTCGTCATAACTGCCACGCCAGCCATTCTCCAGATTCGACTCATGAATCTGGATCGCCTGCTCCTCAAATGGATAGGCCTGCTCTTCCAGCAAGATATCGTATTGCTCCAGTTCAAGCGCATTCAGCCCGTCCGGACGCTCGGAATCCATCATGTCACGGCTGAAACGGGCATAGATATTGGCCACCTGGTAAAGTGACTGGGTGGTAAATTCCTGAATGCCATATTCCATAATAAGCTGGTAACGTTTGAGCGCCTGCTGCATGGCTTCACGCTTGGCCGCCAGTGACTGGCGCAACGGCAAGGTCAGCGTAATTCCCTCGAATTCCTTGCGGTAATCCTCAGCAAACACGTTATAGGCGAAGGCTGCCAGGTAACGTGATCGTTCAGTCCTGTCACTGCCTGCATCACGGTCACCCTCAATCAGCCGATCCAGCCAGTAACGACGGCGGTAGTCATCACCTTTCTTTTTATACATTTCAGAGAGCCGGTAACGCACTTCCATAACCAGTTCAAACGGATCCGGATAGAGGTGGGCATAATCACGCAACAACTCCAGCGCACGATCATCATTACCGGCTTTTTCATAGTATTCTGCCGCCAGATACAGGGTCTGGCGTTTTTGCAACGGATCCTTGCTCAGATTGGAAACACGTAACAGTTCTGCACCTGCCAGTTCAAACTGCTCCAGCCCTTCATAGGCTTCCAGGACCTTGGTTGACACATCCAGGTCTTCCTTGCGCGGATCATAACGATCACGATAAGCCAGCAATACATCCAGCGAACGCTGCCATTGCTTTTCCAGCAACAGGTAGGTTGCCGCATCATACTCGGCATTTTTCCGGAAGCTTGACTGTGGTGCCACCTTGGCAACCCGCAGGAACTCGTCGACTGCCTCCAGCTGACGCCCCTCAGCCACCATGGCTTCGGCATTGCGATAAACACTGGCCGCCATGCGATCAACCACATCCGCACGCTGCTTGTCATTGGCCGGCATCAGTGCCAGCACCTTGGCGTAAGCCTGCTCTGCCTCGGCATATTGTTGCAGCTCGAAATGACTATGGCCCAGCACCAGCGACACGGTCAGGCGTTCTTTTTCAGTTCCTGGTGGCTCCAGTGACAAAAAGCGCTCACATTGCTCAACCGCGCGCGCATAATCTTTCGCGGTATATAACATATCAATCGAATCCAGCAATACCGGCTTGGCATAAGGGCTGAAACTGAAATTTTCGACAAACAGCAACTGGGTTTCCAGCCGGCGGCCCGCCAGCTCCTGGCGCTGCCATTCATCCTGCTCGGTTTCCACCTGCTTCTGGTAGGACAAAATGGCGGCATAGGCAGCATCTTCCGAAAACAGGTTGATACCAAAATCATAGGCAGCGCGCTCGTACGCTACGATTGCCTCACGATAATTGCCGATTTCAGCAAACGCCTCACCCGCCATGAAGGATTTTTCGGCGGCGTGCACATCATCCGGGAAGGTGAAAATGAACTGCTGGTAATAGCGGGTTGCTGTTGCATAATCGGCCAGCATGGCAGTTTCCCGCGCTGGCGGAGGCTCGCGGAAACGTTTCAGTTCCTGCTTGGCTTTCTGTGCGCGTGCATGATAGAACCGCGCCACCTCGTCCAGGTAAACATACAGGTAATCCAGTACATACTGCTGCCGCTCGGGCCGGGCCTGATAGTAATAATCGCCGCGCACATCGTATGCCTCGATAAAACGCTCCTTCTCCAGGAACGCCTGGGTATAGAACTTGCCCAGCATCATCGTATCCAGCACCTTGTTGTGCAGCTCCGGCACCTTGTCGGCCATCGGCGCCTTGGTCATGTAAATCTTGTAGGTATCAATGGCGTCCTGATACCGCTGTTGTTCGACATACAGGTCGCCCAGACGCTCATACAGCAAACCTTCATAAGCACGCGATCCCAGCCGCTCATAAGTTTCGGTAATCGTTTTGCCGCCATCCAGGTAGGAGAAAATAATACCCATGATACGTACGGTATCTTCCACCAGTGCCAGCCGGTTGGGGTTAACGCCCTCGATCAGGCCATCATGCGGCATGGTACGATCCAGCACCGTGGTAAAACTGGTCAGGGAAGGTTCATAGAAATTACGCTTGAACAGCGTCCAGCCATGCATGTACACCGCATTCTCAAAAAATGCTGTATCGCCGCCATTATCCAGCACCGACTGGTATGCATCCTGGGCTGACTTGTAGTCAGCCTGGCCAAACAAAAAATCACCGCGACGGAACTGCGCCTCGACAAAATAACGTGAGCCGGGATACTGCTGAACCAGTGCCGTCAGCGCCTGATAGGCATTGGTGCCATCACCGGACAGATCGTAGGCCTTGGCCAGCTGGTAATAGGCAGCATCATTACCCGGACGATCAGGGAACTGCTCCAGCACTTCACGATAGGTTTCAATCGCCAGCCCATAATCAGCGATATACTGGCCACCCTGCTCTTCCGAACGCGCCGTCAGCTGATCCTGCAAAACCACTTCAAGATCGGCAATACGGGCCAGCACCTCGGCCTTTTTGACATCATCATCCAGATAGTTGAGCAGGTCCCGATAGGTTGCAATCAATTCATCAGTCGGCACATTGGCGATATCGGTGGTTGATGACACATAGACCGGAAACAGGTCTGCCAGCAAAAAACGCCCTTCACTCTGTTGTCCAGCCAATTCCGCCTGCTCCTGCTTCGACGAGCAGGCGCACACCAGGATAACAACGCCGCACAGGGCCAACAGCCGCCTTATTGCCACAGTCTGCTGCCTCCACGCTGGTAAAATTCTTCTTTCAGGTTGGCGTTTGCTATACGGGCCTGATTCTTGTAGTCCTCAATCAACTGACGCTGTTCTGCCAACGCAGTGCGTGTCCGCTGCAGCAACTGCTGCTGCAAAGCCAGCAATACACTATCTGCCCGCTTTTCCGCATCAGCAATCTTTGATCGCAGCGCATCAAAATCTGACTGGTCAACCAGGCGCGCAAAGGTTTGTCCGGTTAATTGCCGGTATTCGTGCAAACGCACCAGTTGCAGCTGGTAGTGGCTTACCAGGTTAATCAGCACCTGCATGTTTTCCAGCGGCTGCCCGCTGTCCATCAGACGCATCAGCAGTACTCCCCGCAGACGTTCAAGCCGCTCACGCAAACGCCCGGCCCTGGCACCATCTGCCCCGGCCAGCTGGCGACGCAAGCCCTGATAACGACGGTAATCAGCGGCAATTGCTGCCGGTGCATTTTCTTTTGCCAGCTCAGCCTGCATCACATTCTCAAGCAAGCCGTCCAGTTGTTCGTTGACCTTTGCAATCTGCTGCACCAGCGTCCGCTCAGCCTGTTCACGCCACTGTTGCCGGTCAGCAGCCTCGGCATCATGCTGGCGTGTGTAGCGGGACAGCATATCCAGCAAGTCACGATAATCAGCCAGCTGCTCTTTCTCGCCACTGGTATAGCCGATTTGCTCCACCAGCGCGCGAAAATCTTCCTGTACATAGGTTGCCGCCAGCAAAGGATGCAGAGGCTCTACAAACTTGCCCTGGTTCTGGTAATAGTGCACCGCATGATCATTGATTTTCTGCAGGTCCAGCCGCGCTGAAAATGCATCAATCTCATCAGTAACCACTGTGTATTGCTCAATTGCGTACTGGTAAGCTTCCAGCGCCTGCAGCAACGCACTGGCCTTCTCCAGTGCATACGGAATCGCCAGATAACCCTGATAGACACTCATGGATTTGTAAGGCAGGTTTACCAGTTGCCGCCAGGACTCCAGCGCCACATCCGACTGGTAATTGCGAAAGGCAGCCCAGCCATAACCCAGCAGCGCCTCGTCCTGCCAAAGGCTGTCAAGCGGCAGCTGGCGATACGCGTTAACTGCATAATCAAAACGGTTCTGGGCATAATTGACACTGGCGCGGCTGAGCATGATGCGCTCATACAAGGCTCGTCCTTCGTCATCGTTGCCGGTATATTTCAGCGCCTCGGCAAACCAGTTATTGGCCTGCTCCAGATCACCGGCATTGGCAACCGCAACCGCCAGATTGAAATACGCATAGGCAAACCAGACCAGCGAAGCCCCTTCCGCCTGGCGCCCGAGGCCATCGCGCAGAATTTTTTCTGCCTCCAGCCCCTGGCTGGCAGAGTAGTCATCACGAACCATACAGGACGCCAGCATAAAGCGCGCATGGGCATCCATCTGGCCTTGCAGCTTGCGCGTCTTGTCCAGAACAGCCTGCACATCCCGGCATTGCTGCCCGGCAAAATAGAGCCGTGCCAGGGCATAATAAACATCATTGCGTACAGCCTCCGGCACGGCATCAATCGCCAGGCTCTCAAAGGCTTCACGGGCACGCTGGTACTGACCGCTATCAACATATATCTGTGCCAGCAAAGCCTGGCGATGTAACGGCTGTGCGCCGGCATCTTGCTGCGCAGCCAGCATCAGGCGGCTGTGGGCCTGGTCGTAATGACCGAGCCGGTGTTGGTACAAGGCAGCACGATAGGCAAGGTCGCTGGCCGCATCACGCGACAACTGTTCTGCCTGGGCAAACACCGCTGCACCGGCAACAAGTCCGGCGGCCATCAATCGTGACAAGGCCCGCATGGCTTACTTTACACCCCAATCCTTGACAGCAAAGGCTGTTTTGCCACCACCGAGCACCTGCAATTCCAGTGCCCGGCCCTTGAGGCTTTTTTCAAAATCCAGCTGCGCCTCACCCTTGACCAGCTCACCCTTGCGGTCCACCCCTTCAAAACGGGCAGTCAACTGGCGTTTGCCGAGTGCGACATTGCCTTCCCACAGGGTTTGCACACCGCCGAGCCGCAGCGCGGCAATCTCGTCCGGTTCGTACACATGAAAGCTCTGCTCACGACCATCAATGCGCAGGCTGACAGAGCGCAGGGTGTAATCTGCATCCCCGGCCAGCGACAGGTAGACGGTCACCCGCGTCAGCGGCGGGAACAGCAGGTTTTGTTCCAGCGCACTGATATCGCGCTCAATAACATCAATATCGGCACGCAACTGGCCAATCTGCTGATCAACGTCATTGGCAAGCGCCAGTGACGAAAATGCGCACAGCAAAAGAATCTGCAGCCAACCTGTCAAACGTTTTGTGATTGTTGTCATGTCCGGATCCGTATCATGCAAGATTGTTTACGGCAGCATGCCACGCTACATCTATCCCAGCCTGCCGACAGATGACAGGCATCCGCAGCGGCTGCACCGCAGGCAAGCAAGGTCACCCGTTGTTATTAAAATAGTGGCTACTGCTTTTTGTTATAAGCAACGGATTCTACATGACTGACCCGCAAACACAAACAGATTTTGTATCCGCAGGATCAGCCGGCAGCAAGGCAGGTACAGCGGGCAACATGTCGCCCGCAGCCTCAAAAGGTCAGCGGCAAATGGGTGTAACCACGCACGTTGGGTGAATGCATGCGCGCCATGCCGGACTCCACCACCTCATAGTCGGGAAACCGCTTGAGGATTTCCTCGAAGGCCACACGCACCTCCAGCCGCGCCAGGGCCGCACCGACACAGGCGTGAATACCGAAACCGAAACCACAGTGCCCTGCCGTATTACGCAGGATATCAAACTGCTCAGGCCGCTCCCATTTGCGCTCATCCCGGTTGGCAGAAATCATCAGCAGGCCAACCCGCTGGCCCTTTTTGATGGTCTGGCCGTGCATCTCGATATCTTCCATGGCAGTGCGCCCCAACAACTGGGTGGAGCCATCAAAACGCACGGTTTCCTCAACCCCTTTGCCGATCAGCGATGGATCATCCACCATCAACTGGCGCTGATCCTTGTTCTGCCACAAGCGAAATGCCATATTGCCAATCAGCTTGGTGGTGGTTTCGTTGCCGGCCACCCCCAGCAGGATCAGGAAACCGATCACCTCATCATGGGCCAGGTCACCACGACGCTCAGCCTCAAGGATGGCACTCAGCAATGAGTCATCCGGCGCATCATCCGCGTGTTTTTTCACCAGCGCTTCAAAATAGCCCGCCAGCTCCATATAGGCTTCCGCCGTTTCCTTCGAGATACCGAATTCGCCATCCCCCCGCGACACCAGCCTGTCGGTCAACATCCGCACCCTGTCCTCATCCGAGCGCGGCACCTTGATCATGCGCGCGATAACCGCCATCGGCAGATACACTGCGAAATCGGACAAAATATCAATGCTGCCCTTGCCTTCAAACGGCGTCAGCAATTCCACCGCCAGCTCACGTACAGCCGGCTCCAGCTGCGCGATATTCTGCGGCGTCAGCATCTGCTGGATAATCTTGCGCACCTTGGTGTGCCTGGGCGGATCCATGGTCAACACCATCGGGTAACCTGCCTGCATCTGGGCTTCCAGCGAGACTCCCTCACTGTTACTGAAACGCCTGAAATCACGCAATGCCCCCTGCACATCGTCATAGCGTGACAAAATCCAGAAGCCGTATTTTTCGTTGAAGTAAGCAGGTGCATGATCACGCAACTGTTTGTAATGCGGATACGGATCATCATGAACCGCATGGGAATAGGGATCGAACTCAACCATGATAAACTCCGGCTGGTAATAGTCAGGATGCAACGATGGTAAACAAAGCCTGTCTAGATAGTCAAGCTTGATTGACTTATAATGCGACATCACCTCAACACGGAATCGCCATGACCCAGGACCAAAGCTTGCAGGATCAGCTCTTTTTACTGTCTGACAATATCTGCCTTTATTACAGCCGGCTGGTTGACGACATCCATCAACGCCTGATGGAAAAAGCCCTGCAGGCGGGCTATCAGGGACTGAAGCTGTCCCACGCACTGATCCTGCCACAGATTGCCGCTGACGGCTCACGCATCATTGATATTGCCCGCTCCCAGGGCGTCAGCAAGCAGGCCGTCGGCCAGATTGCCAACGAGCTGGAGAAGCTCGGCTTTATCCGCAAGGCGGCCGATCCGCATGACAAACGCTCAAAAAAGTTGCTGCTGACCGATACCGGCATCGCACTGGTGCAGCAATCGGCGTTTTTTATGCAAGAGGTTGACCGACAACTGGCAGAACAGCTCGGCCAGCCGCTTTTTGACGAACTGTCACAGCTGTCGCGCCAGCTGTTCCAGACACTCAGGCTGAAATTTCCCGATGCCGGCCAGTATATGCCGCAGACCCGTCGTGAACTGCCGCTGATCGTCTACGCAACCTCAATTGCCACCTACCTGGACCGGCAGCTGAAAGACATCAACAGCACCAAGGGACATCCGCCACTGAAACGCTCGTACTGGCATATCCTGGAAAAAATCGCCCGCAAGGGCAGCCGTATCAATGACCTGGCCGAAATGAACGGCATCTCCAAACAGGCCATCAGCCAGCTGGCTGCCGAGATTGAAAAGGCCGGTTATATCGCCCGCATTGACGACCCCAGCGATGGCCGCTCAAAACAACTGGTGCCTACCGACAAAGGCCTGGCGCTGATCCGCCATACCCTGGCGTCAACCCGGACCGTGGAAGCCGGACTGGAAGCATCACTTGGCAGTGAGGCGTTTGCCCGGCTGAAACACGTCTTATGGCAATACCTGCAACAACTGGAACACCTGGAAAGCCCGACTGCCAGCCTGGACGTCCAGCTGCGCCTGGCGATTACAAACGTGTTGCAGCAATACCCGCCAGGCTTTGAACACCCGTGGCTGAAACATCACGACAACGGCACCCGGCTGAGCAGCACCGCATTGGCAGCACTGAAAACAATGGTATTTTATTAATCCGGCCGGCGGCTACGCTGCCGTGCCGCGACGCCAGAACCGATACACCACCAATGGCAGGCATGCCAGCGCCACTGCCGGCAACAGGATCTTGCTGCCAGCCACCACCGCAGCCGTTTCACCGTTAACCAGCTGCAATGCCAGCGCAGCCAGCTGCGGTGCCAGCCACAGAGGCTCCATCTGCACCACTGTCGGCAACAGACACAGTACCGCAAGCGGCAACACTGCCAGCACGGCCGTCACCGGTCGCAACCAGCTGGCCAGCACACAGCCCAGACAAACCAGCGCCAGCAGACAGGCTGCCGCATAGACCAGCCACACCGTCAGATACATGATGAGACTCCCGTTTGCATCACTCCACCCATTGCACAACAAAACATTCCAGATCATCCGGGTGAATGTCATCCTCACAATACACCCGCCCGGCTACCGAATGCCCGCCCCGATGCATGGCATGATCGCTGCCACTCAGCAAGGGATGCCATGCCGGCAACGGTTTGCCCTCGGCCAGCCTGCGATAGGCACAACTGGCCGGCAACCAGGAAAATACCGCCACATCCCCAGGCTGCAGGCGGATGCAATCGGGCTTTTTCTGCAAGCGTTCGCCATACACCTGGCAACGGCAGGCCTCATCCAGGTAACGACAGGCAACATTGGTGTAATACACCGCGTCATCCTCTTCATCCTGCAGCTTGACCAGACAACACTTGCCGCAGCCATCACACAGCGATTCCCACTCCGCCTGGTCCATTTGCGCAAGAGACTTGTGTTGCCAGAACGGCACTTTGTCAGCCGCCATAAAGCTTGTCATTCAGGCGCGCGATTGCCTGCATGTCCTCATCCTCGGCCGGCTCCATCTGCAGGTAAAAACCGGTATCGACAATCGCCCTGATAACATCAGCGCCGGTCACCCTGGCCAGCTTGCGCTCGGCTTTTACCAGCAGGGTCATGACCCGTTGCGGCGCGCCAAACAACGCCAGTAACGCGGGTGGCACTGGCTGCAAATCGGTTTTTTTATCCACATACAGATACATGCCCGGCTTCTTGCTGCTGCGATACACCGTACAAATCAGGCTATCCACGTTATCACTCCTGTCGGGCCCGGCATTGTTCCAGCACCTGCTGATAAAACGGCCGGCGCCAGCCGCTGATGCAATCCGGCAGGCTGTTCCCTCCCTGCGCCAGCTGCTCATGCAAGGCCTGGCTAAACGGTTTGCGCGCCAGCATTTGCTCGGCCAGTTGCGCCTGCCCGGCCAGACCGGCCAGCTGCCGGCGGATGGCCTTGACCAGCGTATCGCTGGCAGAAAGCCGGCTGACGGTGTGCTGGTAATCATTGCGGCTGTCCACCTCGGCCAGCAAGGCCACGATCATCTCGCCCTGCTTTTTGACGGTTCCCGGCGGCAGGCCATCGACATGGAACAGCTTGTGCAGTGTCCAGCCGCTGCGCTGCGCCAGCGTCATCAGCGCCTCATCAGTGGCAATGCGCTTGCGAGGCAGGTTCTTGTCGCGCATCGCCTGCTCGCGCCAGCTGGCCAGCACCTTCAGGCGCGCCAGCTGCTGTGCATCCAGCCGCCAGCTGTCACGAAAACGCAGGAAGGCATCGGCAAATTGATCATCCTGCAGGTTAGCCAGCAGCCGGCGGTACTCTTCGTCAAGCCAGCCAAGCCTGCCCAGTCCCTGCAATTCACCCTGCAACATCCGGTACAAGGCCAGCAGGTAACGCACATCATCAGCGGCATAAAGTAACTGGGCTTCACTGAGCGGCCGCTGTAACCAGTCCGATCGGCTGTGGCCCTTGTCGATATCGACATCCAGCAGGGCCTTTACCAGGCGCTGGTAGGACATCGAATAATCATGGCCGCACAGTGCCGCCGCTGCCTGGGTATCAAACACATTGACCGGCCATATCCCCAGAAAATGGTGCAGCAACTCAATATCCTCATCACAGGCATGCAGCACCTTTACCCGTGACGCATCCAGCAACAAGTCAATCAGCGGCTGCCAGTCATCAATTACCAGCGGATCGACCAGGGCTATCTGTTGCAGATCCGCCAGCTGGATCAGCGCCGGCTGCGGATAAAAGGTACCCACCCGGATAAATTCGGTGTCCAGCGCAACGGCCGGACTGGCAGCCATCGCCTGGCAGAGCTCCGCCAGCGCCTGATTACTGCAAACCAGCATCGGCCCGGTCATGACGGCAGGCGCTGGCGGCTGTTGAAGGCATGCGCCAGCGTGCCACCATCAATAAACTCCAGCTCGCCCCCTATCGGCACACCGTGGGCAATACGGCTGATTGCCACCGCCGAATCGCGCAGTTTTTCGCTGATATAATTGGCCGTTGCCTCACCTTCAACAGTCGGATTGGTGGCAAGGATAACCTCGTCAACCCCCCGGGCTACGCGCTGCAGCAACTGGTCAATGCCCAGTTGCTGCGGACCAATGCCATCAAGCGGGGACAGATGGCCCATCAGTACAAAATAATGCCCGCGAAAACTGCCTGACTGCTCAATTGCCAGCACATCCGACGGGCTTTCCACCACGCACAGCTGGCGCTCGTCACGGCGCGCATCACTGCAGATATGACACAACGGCTGTTCAGTCAGGTTACGGCAGCTCTGGCAGTTCTTCACTACCGTCAGCGCATGCTGCAATGACTCGGCCAGCGCCAGCCCACCACTGCGGTTATGCTCCAGCAGCTGCATGGCCATGCGCTGGGCAGATTTGCGACCCACACCGGGCAAGCACTGCAGGCGTTCGATTAACTGACTGATGGCGGGACTGAACACAGGCTTTTCCTTCAAAACGGCATCTTGAAACCGGGCGGCATTTTCATGCCTGCCGTCATGTCCGACAACAGGCTCTGGTTATTGGCTTCCACCTTGCGTACTGCATCATTGATGGCAGCAGCCACCAGGTCTTCCAGCACCTCCTTGTCCTCACTCAACAGGCTGCTGTCAATCTTCACGGCACGCACATCATGACGACCATTCATCACAATACGCACCAGACCCGCCCCGGACTCGCCGGTCACTTCCTTTTCTGCCAGCTCCTGCTGTGCTTTCTGCATCTGCTCCTGCATCTGCTGCGCCTGTTTCATCAGATCGCCCAAACCTTTCATGCTTCACTCTCTTTTTCTAACGGTGTGACTGAATCAGGCACAATCTGCGCCTGATACTGCTCAATAAAATACTGTACAGTCTCGTCCTGCTGTAACGCTGCCAGGGCCGACTGATGCCGCGCCTCTTTCCTGGCCTGGTAAAAAGCTGCCGGTGTCGGCAGCTCACTGGCCTGGTCCACCACATTGACCCTGACCGGCCGGCCATAAAATGCTGCCAGCACCTCGCCCAGCTGGGCAGCGTGGCGATCGTTATACAGCTGCACCCGGCTGCGATCCAGGGCAAAATTCCAGCAATCCCCTGCACGAGACAACAGCACACATTCACCTGCCACAGCCTGCAGAAACCCGGCCAGCGGCAAGCGGCTGAACAAGTCCAGCCAGTCCTGGTGATTCTCGGCCATGGGCAGCTGGCCGTCAGCAGTGCCGGCAGCAGGAAACCCGGCCGGCTCCCCGGCTGCGCTTGTCGTCAACGGTGAGGCTGGCGACTCCCCGGCCGGCGCGGCAGCCGCCGGCGCAACAGCACCGGCGGCCTCAGGCTTTTTTGCCGGTGCCGGCTCCGTTGCTGCCAGGCCGATGCCGGCAACCGGCTCGGCCATCGCCGACGGCCGGAAAGCCAGCATACGCAACAGTGCCATTTCCAGGCCGGTGCGCAGATCCGGTGCCAGGTGCAGGTCACGCTTGCCAAGCAGCCCCATCTGGTAAAACAGCTGTAACTCATCAGCCGTCACCGAGGCAGCCAGCTGTTGCACCTGTTCCCTGTCCCCTTCACTGTTGTCAATGGCCTGCGGCGCCAGCTGGGCAATGGTCATGCGGTGCAACAGGTACAGCAGCGCATCCAGAATCGCTGCATAATCCGGCGACAGCTCGCTGCTGTCAGCCACAATTGCCAGTAACTGCACGGCATCATGGGCAATCAGCGCGCCCGCCAGGCGATAGACCGTCTGCTGGTCGATGCTGCCCAGCATGGCTGACACATCGGCAGCCAGCACCTGCCCCTGGCCAAATGCAATAGCCTGATCCGTCAGGCTCAACGCATCGCGCATACTGCCTTGGGCAGCCCTGGCCAGCGACCACAGCGCTGCTTCCTCGCCGGGCACATTTTCGCGCTCAAGAATATATTGCAGGTGACTGACAATGCGCTCCGGCGCCATGTTTTTCAGGTGAAACTGCAGGCAACGTGACAATACCGTGGCCGGCAATTTTTGTGGATCAGTGGTGGCCAGCAGGAACTTGGCGTGCTCGGGGGGCTCTTCCAGGGTTTTCAGCAGGGCATTAAAACTGTGGGTAGTCAGCATGTGTACCTCGTCAATCAGGTACACCTTGTAACGTCCCTTGCTCGGCGTGTACTGGGCGTTATCGGTAATCGCCCGCATATTATCCACGCCGGTATGCGAAGCAGCATCAATCTCGATCAGGTCAACAAAACTGCCGTTATTGATTTCCTGGCAGGCCGAACACTGGCCGCAGGGCTCCGAACTGACACCCACCTCACAGTTCAGGCACTTGGCCAGAATCCGCGCGATGGTGGTCTTGCCAACACCGCGGGTGCCGGTAAACAGATAGGCCTGGTGCAGCCGGTTGTGGTCCAGCGCATTGATCAGTGCTTTCAGTACGTGTTCCTGACCAACCATTTCGCGAAAAAAACGCGGGCGCCATTTTCTGGCCAGTACCTGATAACTCATGGATGTTTCCCTTTTTGCATGGCGGCATTATACACACAAAGCCGGCCGCATTCGGCAGCATCTTGTTGTGACAAGGGAGTTCGGGCAGAGAACTGGGTGGCGACCCTGACCAGCCACATCCCGGCACACGGATCAGTGGCTACCGTTGCTCCCTTCCGGGCCTGGCGGGGTTCACCACCTGCCGTTGCGAGAGGACCGGCCAGGGCCGCCATAACAGAGGGTGCGCATTATAGCCATGCCGGCCAGCACGGGGCAAACGTTTCTTGCCGACCGACAGACAAAAAAAATCCCCGTCACAACGGGGATTGTCTGGCGACCAGCGCGGATCAGCTGCGCTTGGCCAGCTTTTCCTTGATACGTGCCGCCTTGCCGGTCAGTTCACGCAGATAGTACAGCTTGGCCTGGCGCACATCACCACGACGCTTGACGGTAATGCTGTCAACCACCGGGCTGTAGGTCTGGAAAGTACGCTCAACACCGACGCCGCTGGACATCTTGCGTACGGTAAACGCCGAGTTCAGGCCACGGTTGCGCTTGCCGATCACCACGCCTTCAAAGGCCTGCAGACGCTCACGGTCACCTTCTTTCACCTTGACCTGCACCACAACGGTATCTCCCGGGCCAAAGGCCGGGATTTCCTTGTTCATCTGTTCTGCTTCGATCGCAGCAATAATCTTGTTTTTGCTCATTTTTTCAGCTCCTTTGGTGTGTACATCATGGTCAGTTGGTACACGATTAGGACTCAAGCACAGAGGAGCCCGCAAACAGGCTCATTCTACTCACTCAGAAAACGCTTGTTTAAATGCTGCCAGCAAACGGGCCTCCTCATCAGAAAGCCGTCTTGCTGCCAGCAAATCTGGCCGTTTCAACCAGGTTTGACCGAGCGCCTGCTGCAGGCGCCACTGCCTGATGGCTTCGTGATCCCCGCTCAACAGTACCTCGGGAACCGCGCAACCATGATCCACATCCGGGCGGGTGTAGTGCGGATGATCCAGCAAGCCATCACTGAATGAATCCCGCTCGGCTGACTGCTGATGTCCCAGCACGCCCGGTATACAGCGCGCGACCGCATCAATCACCAGCATGGCCGGCAACTCACCGCCGCTGACAACAAAATCGCCGATCGACACTTCCTCATCAACTTCCCGGTCAATCAGCCGCTGGTCAATGCCTTCATAGCGGCCGGCCAGCAGAATCATCGCCGGCAAGCGACTGAATTCATAGGCCATGGCCTGATCAAACGGCCGGCCTTGTGGCGACAGGTAAACCACCTTGCTGTCCTGCCCCAGCGCCGCCCTGGCAGCCGCAATCGCCTGGCGCAGGGGTTCAATCATCATCACCATGCCAGGACCGCCGCCATAGGGCCGGTCATCCACGGTACGATGCCGGTCGCGGGTGTAATCACGCGGATTCCAGCACTGTACGTCAATCAGGCCTTGCTGCTGCGCCCTGCCGGTTACACCGTAAGCCGTCACGGCTTCCAGCATCGGCGGGAACAGGCTGATCACTGCAAACTTCATGTCTGCCCACCCGACCTGGCAGGCATCAAAACGCTGTATCCCAGTCAACCAGCATGCGACCGGCCGCCAGATCGACCTGCAATACCACTTCCGGCCGATACGGCAACAGGCGCTCACGCTGGTCAATGCTGCCTTCACAGGGCTGCACAACCAGCACATCATTGGCGCCGGTGGCCAGCAGATGGTCGACACGACCGACCAGCCTGTCCGGCGCCCGTGCAAGAAAAACCTTCAGGCCTTCCAGCTGGTACCAGTAATAATCACCGTCATCCAGGGTTGGCAGGGCGTGCCGGTCAATCGCCAGCTCGCGTTTGCGCCATGCTTCAGCCTGGGTCCGGTCATCACAGCCGCGCAGCTTGAACACAAAACCGTTGCCGTGCGCGCGACAGTCTTCTACCTGTTGTGCCTGCCAGCTGCCACCAACATCTGCAAACAACTGGCGAAAGCACAGGATATTATCCGGCGGGTCGGTAAAGGAGTGCACCTTCAGCCATCCCTTGATACCAAAGGCGCCGGTAATTACCCCGACAACCAGATAATCACCGCCGCTCATGCAGGTATCAGGCTGCTGCCTGCACCTTCGACCGGGCTTCTTTCAACAGTGCTGCAACCCGCTCGGATACCTGCGCACCCAGACCCAGCCAGTGCTCAACACGGTCCGTGTCAATGCGCAGACGCTCTTCCTGACCACGGGCAACCGGGTTGAAAAAGCCGACACGCTCAATGAAACGGCCATCACGTGAAGCTCTGCTGTCAGTCACGGTAATGTGATAAAAAGGACGTTTTTTGGAACCGCCCCGCGCCAAACGTATTGTTACCATGCGTCAAATCCGCCAGTTAATTCTTGAAACACAAAGGGCTTGAGACCCATTTATAAAGGCGCGACATTCTACGAGAATCGCACCACAATGAAAACCTTTTTTTGTGCACCCGCTGATTATTTTTTGTTCAGCGACGCGGACGCATTCCCGGTATGCCGCCGGTTGGCAGACCGCCCGGCCCCATCATGCCGGACATGCCGCGCATCATGTTCTGCATACCGCCTTTTTTGGTCAGCTTTTTCATCATTTTCTGCATCTGCTTGTGCTGCTTGATCAAGCGGTTCAGGTCCTGCAGCTGGGTGCCGGAACCATCGGTGATCCGGCGCTTGCGTGAACCGTTCAGCATATCCGGATTGCGCCGCTCGTCCGGCGTCATCGAATTGATGATCGCCTCCATCTGCACAAACATCTTCTGGCTGGCTTGCTGCTCGGCCAGCTGCGCCATGCCGCCCATGCCAGGCATTTTTTCCAGCATTGAGGCCATGCCACCCATGTTTTTCATCTGCTGCAGCTGGTCACGGAAGTCTTCCAGGTCAAACTTTTTGCCTTTGCTGATTTTCTTTGCCAGCTTTTCCGCTTTTTGTTTGTCCAGCTTTTGCTCGGCCTGCTCGATCAGGGACAGTACGTCACCCATGCCCAGAATGCGTGAGGCAATCCGGTCCGGGTAGAACAGCTCAAGCGCGGTGGTTTTCTCACCCACACCAACAAACTTGATCGGTTTGCCGGTGATTGACTTCACTGACAGGGCCGCACCACCGCGGCTGTCTGCATCCGCCTTGGTCAGGATAACGCCGGTCAGCGGCAACGCCTCATTGAAAGCCTGGGCCGTATTGGCGGCATCCTGGCCGGTCATCGCATCAACAACAAACAGGGTTTCCACCGGCCTGATTGCCTGATGCAGGGCACGGATTTCATCCATCATGTCGCTGTCCACCGCCAGGCGACCGGCGGTATCGACAATCAGCACATCATAAAAACGTCGTTTTGCCTCATCAATCGCGGCTGCGGCAATCGCTACCGGCTGCTGGCTGATATCGGACGGGAAAAAGCCGGCACCCACCTCGCCGGCCAGGGTTTTCAGCTGTTCAATGGCAGCCGGCCGGTACACATCGGCACTGACCACCAGCACTTTCTTTTTCTTTTGCTCCTGCAGGTAACGGGCCAGTTTGGCCACACTGGTGGTTTTACCCGCACCCTGCAGGCCGGCCATCAGGATGACTGCCGGCGGCTGGACATTGAAATTCAGCTCGCTGGCGTTATCGCCAAGCACATGCACCAGCTCGTCCTGGACAATCTTGACAAACGCCTGGCCGGGACTGAGGCTGGTCAGCACTTCCTGGCCCACCGCCCGCTGCCTGACCGCATCAACAAAGGTTTTTACCACCGACAGCGCAACATCGGCCTCCAGCAAGGCCATGCGCACATCACGCAGGGCATCCTTGATATTGTCCTCGGTCAGGCGCGACTGGCCGCTGACTTTTTTCAGCGTTTCCGACAGGCGCTCAGTCAAATTCTCAAACATTACGGCCAACCTCTGGCTTGGCCTGCCACAGCAGGCGTTTATTTGCGTTTCCCGCTTCTTTCAGGCACATAGATCAGTTACCATCTGGCGAGCCTTGCGGCCTTGCCGGCAACGTCATGCGGGGATTTTCCGGCATCTGCCGCAAACAGGGCACGCATTATACCGAGCAAGCGGCCCTGTGCCTACTCAACCCGGATATTGTTTACCGTGATGCAGTCTTTGATCGCCATTGCCACCATCGGCCTGTACCTGGCCAGCTTTGTGCTGCTGCTGCGCAAAACCCGCCAGCGCGGTGCGATAACACCTTTTCTCACCACCATGCTGGCCGGCATGGCCCTGCATGCCGCATTCCTGCATTTCAGCATCTTTCGTTTCCAGCACCTGCACCTGAATTTCTATTCCGTGTCGCCGCTGATATTTTTTGTTATTGCCATTATTTCGCTGGTTTCACTGCTGCGCCGCCAGCCGACTGACAACCTGCTGCTGTTTTACTTTCCGCTGGCATCACTCGGCATCGCGTTTGCCGCCTGGGTTCCAGCCAGCGAAACCAAGATCATCACTGAACCCGGCCTGATTGCCCATATCGTGCTGTCTATTCTTGCCTACAGCATGATTACCATCGCCGCCCTTCACGCCGTGATGCTGACCCTGCAGGAACACGCCCTGAAAAAACATCACTTTACCGGGGTATTCCGGTTTTTGCCCGCCCTGCAAACCATGGAACTGCTGCTGTTTGAAATGCTCGTCACCGGCTTTATCCTGCTGACACTGGCAATTGCCTCCGGTTTTGCCTTTCTGGATGACATGTTTGCCCAGCACCTGGCGCACAAGACCATCCTGTCCATCATCGCCTGGCTGATCTTCGCCACCCTGCTGGTCGGCCGGCAACTGTGGGGCTGGCGCGGCAAAATCGCCACCCGCTGGACACTGGGCGGCTTCCTGGCGCTGATGCTGGCTTATTTCGGCTCCAAATTCGTGCTGGAAATCCTGCTCACCCAGGCATGAGGCCGGCAAGGCATTGCCAAATGCCAGGCTATGCTGCAAGATACTTCGACCCAGCGTTACGAGAACAACTTTTTGAACGATATCCCCATCGCCATGCTGCTTGGCAGCATTGTCATTCTTGTGATCATTTCCGCGTTCTTCTCAGGTTCAGAAACCGGCATGCTGTCACTGAACCGTTACCGGCTGAAGCATCTCGATAAAAACGGCCACAAGGCAGCACGGCGGGCATTACGCTTGCTTGAACGCCCTGATCGCATGATCGGCGTGATCCTGATTGGCAATAACCTGGTCAACATTCTTGCCTCCTCGATTGCCACCGTGATTGCGCTGCGCCTGTTTGGTGATGCCGGCATTGCCATCGCTACCGTGGCACTGACCCTGGTCATCCTGATTTTTGCCGAAATCACCCCAAAAACCATTGCCGCCCTGTATCCGGAGCGACTGGCCTTCCCGGCCAGCCTGGTGCTGGCTGGCCTGCTGAAAGTGCTTTACCCCGCCGTATGGGTCATCAACCACATCACCGACATGCTGTTAAAGCTGGTCGGGCTGGACCCCAACAAATCCATGGATGATGCTCTCAGCTCAGATGAACTGCGCACGCTGGTGGATGAGGCCGGCCAGCTGATACCCGACCGCCACCAGGGCATGCTGTTAAACATCCTGGATCTTGAGCGCAGTACCGTTGAGGATATCATGGTGCCGCGCAACGAGATGTTTGCCATTGATATCAATGACCCGGAATCCACTATCCTGCAACAGCTGAGGGAGTGTGAATACACCCGCATCCCGGTCTACGAGGACGATATTGACAACATTATCGGCGTGCTGCACATGCGCAACCTCGGCAAGCTGTTAAGTGGTGACAAGCCCTTCAGCAAAAAAGCCCTGCGCAGCATCATCCGCACGCCGCTGTTTTCGCCGGAAGGTACCGGCCTGCATATGCAGCTAATGAACTTCCAGAAAGAAACCCGCCGCATTGCCATTGTGGTTGACGAATACGGCGCCGTGATGGGGCTGGTAACGCTGGAGGACATTCTGGAAGAGATTGTTGGCGAATTCACATCCAACCTGGACGATGACCAGGATGAGATTGAGCAGCAGGTCGACGGCTCTATCATCACACCGGGCTCCACACCGATCCGTGACATCAACCGCAAGACCGGCTGGAAACTGCCATTGTCCGGCCCGAAAACTGTCAACGGCCTGATCCTCGAGCACCTGGAATCATTCCCCGACGCCAGGGTTGCCATCCGGCTTGACCGCTACATCATCGAAATACTTGAGCTGCACGACAACCTTGTCCAGCGGGCCCGTATTCTCACCCTGTCATAAGCTGTTCAAGCCCCGGTGAATGTGTACAATGGCCTGATCATCAACAACACCAGACAGCAGCCATGGCCGAGGACAATGACAAAACCCGCATCATGCCATCCACTCCCGGCAAGGATGATGCCACTGTTCTCAGCGCCACCGAACTGGACAAACTGAAAACACGGGCACCGGCACCATCGGCCGGATTTGCAACCGGCGACGAAACCGTACTCAGCGTTACCGAAATGGAACAGCTGAAAACACGGGCGCCCGCCGCAGCACAGGCCGATGACGATGCAACCGTTGCCCTGACAGGCTCACAGGCCACCGTCCTGGCCGGTGGCACTGAAGCGGTGCAGCAGGCCATCAGCACCGGCTTCAGCCCGCGCATCAGCGTCGGCTCGGTCATCAAGGACCGGTTTGTGCTGGAAAAACTGCTCGGGCGCGGCGGCATGGGTGAAGTCTACCTGGCCACCGACAGGCGCAAACTGGAAGCCCAGGACAAAAACCCCTATATCGCCATCAAGGTACTCGGCGAAAACTTCAAGCACCACCCACAGGCGTTTGTTGCACTGCAACGCGAAGCACGCAAAACCCAGGAGCTGGCCCACCCGAATATTGTCACCGTCTACGATTTTGACCGCCAGGGCAATACCGCCTACCTGACCATGGAAGCCTTGCGCGGCAAACCGATGGACGAGGAGATTCGCAGTGAACTGCGGCCCGTTGCTGAAGCCTGTCAGCTAATCGAACAATGCGCCGAAGGCCTGGCCTATGCCCACAAAAAAGGCCTGGTGCATTCGGATCTCAAGCCCGGCAACCTGTTCCTGACCGATGACGGCAATGTCAAACTGCTGGATTTCGGCATCGCCCGCGCCTTCCACGCCAACAAGGATTTCAAGCAGACACCGGGCAATGATGATACGGTTTTTGATGCCGGCGAGCTCGGCGCCCTGACACCCGCCTATGCCACGGTAGAAATGATCGAAGGCCAGACACCACACTCGGCTGACGATGTCTATGCAATGGGGCTGATTGCCTATGAGTTGCTGACCGGCAAACACCCGTTCGACAAACAGATGGCCAGCAAGGCCGAAGCCCAGGGACTGAAGCCCGAACCGATCAAGGGGCTGAACAAACAGCAATGGCGGGCCATTGAATCAGCACTGGCATTTCGCCGGGAGAATCGCCTGCAAAATGCGCAGGCCTTTCTGGATGCCTTCACCGCCAAAAGCAAGGCGCCACTGTACTCGGCAATTGCCCTGGTCATCACAGCCTTTATTGCGCTGGCCAGCCTGAACCTGTTTGTCACGCCGGAAACCGGCCCGGCCATCCCGTTTGCCGAGCTGCCTGCTGCCACCCAGCAACAAATCACCACCCTGCTGGATGAGGCGCGTCTGGTGAGCAGTTTCCAGGATTACAATTCCGCACTATTACTGCTGGACCAGGCGTTTTCCCTGCACCCCTACAACCCGGATATCATGAAACAAAGTGATGCCGTGCTGGAAGAACTGCTACCGCTGATCCGCGGCAGCAACACACCGGCAATCGAGCAGGTGGAGAACCTGCAAAAATACGACGTCCTGAAAGACAACAAACAATTGCTGGCTTTCAAGAAATCCCTGCAAACACAGTGATTGTGGAAAGAAAATGAATAGCCCGGCATTTTGCTGACAGACATCACAATGGCCGGTTATTTTTTGTTCGTATTGCTGCCCAGATGGCGGCTTTTTCGTTATTGTTGCAACAGGCCCAACCGGCCTCGACAATGGCAATCATTCACCGCTTCGCAAAAGGTTACTCCATGGACAACACCATCTGGCGCTCTCGGCTCAATAACACCGGCATGATCCTGCTGACCGGCCTGCTGTCAGCCTGCGTATCGGACAACCCGCAAAGCGGGGCAGGCAATGACATGCCAGGCGCCGGTGATCGTATTGCTGAACTGCAGGTAGTGGATTGCCTGCTACCCGGCCAGACCCGCATGCTGGGCAGCCAGGTCTATATCACCGCCCGCCGGCCGGCCATGCTGACCGCTTCTGAATGCCGCATCCGTGGCGGTGAATATGTTGCCTATGACCGGGCCGACCTGAAAACCGCCCTGACCGTATGGCTGCCGGCCGCCGAAGCCGGTGATGCCGATGCCCAGGCCAATGTTGGCGAGATCTTTGAACGTGGCCTGGGCGGCGAGCCCAACTACGAAGCGGCCGCGCTGTGGTACCAGAAAGCGGCGGAACAGAACAACCAGCGCGCCCTGTTCAACCTGGGCACGCTGTACGAACAGGGCCTTGGCGTTGCACAGGACAAACTGATGGCGATGAACTATTACCGTCGCGCCTGGGGCCTGCCAGAGGACAGCCTGGTCTATCAATCATCGGTTGCCGAACAGCAGGCCGCCATGGAGGAACAGCTACGCAAGCAAATTGCCCGCAAGGACAGCCAGATTCGTCTGCTGCAAAACCAGGTGGCAGGTTTGCGTGTTGAATTGCAACAACAATCCGACAACAGCGAACTGCTGGCACAAATGGACGACCTCAATGCACTGGTCACCAGCCTGAAGGCAGAAAACCAGTCCAGCAAGTCGCGACTGGCCGAACTGGAAGAACAGGGCAACACCCGCAAGATTCGCACCGTTGTCGCCAAGGACCAGCCCACCTTCACCGCTGCCAGCGCTGACATCATCAGCGCCGACATCAACTTCGGCAAATACTATGCACTGGTCATCGGCGTACAGGACTACGACAACGTCGAGAGCCTCGACACACCCATCAATGACATCAATGCCGTGGCGGATGTACTGGCCAACAACTACGGTTTCACCGTCACCAAAGTCATCAATGCCGACAATATCTCGATCATGGAGGCGATCAATAATCTGGGCCAGCAGCTGACCGAGAATGATAACCTGCTGATTTTTTATGCCGGCCACGGTGTACGGCTGGCCAATGAACAGCTGGAATCCGGTTACTGGCTGCCCAGCAATGCCGATGCGCCGCCGCGCGATACCAACTGGGTTGCCAATGAATTTATTACCCGCCACCTGGCCCGGCTGAAGGCCAAACGGGTGCTGATTGTCGCTGACTCCTGCTATGCCGGGCTGCTGTCGACAGCACCGGATTTCATGTTGCTGGGCCAGCAACAGAACAACCCGGAATTCTTGCGCTACAAGGCCGGCAAACGCTCACGCCTGCTACTGACCTCTGGCGGTGACCGGCCGGTACTGGACAGCAATGGCGAAAAACACTCGATATTCGCCAGTGCCTTCATCGACACGCTGAAAAACAACCAGCATATCCTGACCGGCCCGGAGCTGTTCCGCGCCGTGCATGGCAGGGTAGTGCGTGAATCGGCAACAGCGGATTTCCAGCAGGAACCTCAATACCGTGCCATCAAGGGCGCCGGCCACGAGGTAGGGGATTTCTTCTTTGTGCCACAAGCGAAAAAAGGCTGACAAAAAAAGCCCCGTCAAGGGGCTTTTTTCATGATCACCGGCACGCCTGAGTACATCACAGGATCACCATATTGTCACAGTGGATCAGTTCGGCTTCCCCCTGATAACCCAGTATCGCCAGGAAACGCTGGCTGGGCTGGCCGATAATCTGCGCCACATCATCACTGTGGTAGTTGACCAGCCCCTTGGCAATGTCATTGCCATTTTTGTCCCGGCAGACAACGGTATCACCGACGGCAAAATGGCCCGCCACCGAACGCACACCAACCGCCAGCAGGCTGGCTCCGCCACGGCGCAAAGCCGCCGCCGCTCCATCATCAATTTCCAGCACGCCCTTGCCACGGTGCAGGCCGGCAAGCCACAGCTTCCTTGCCTCCAGCGGTTTTTGCTCGCTGTACAGCAAGGTTCCCAGTTCTTCCCCCTGGCGCAGGCGCGGCAGGACACTGTCAATGCGCCCCCCGACAATCACGGTAGCCGTACCGGAACGCGCAGCCAGCTCGGCAGCACGCACCTTGGTAATCATGCCGCCGCGGCCCAGCACGCCACCATCACCGGCCATGGCCCGTAATTCAGGGCTGCCGGCACGCATCTCACGAATCGGCCGGGCATCGGCATTATTGCGCGGATCCGCATCGTACATGGCCAGCTGGTCGGTCAGGATCACCAGCAGGTCGGCATCCACCACATTGGCAACAATCGCTGCCAGTGTGTCATTATCGCCAAAACGGATTTCATCCGTTGCGATGGTGTCATTCTCGTTAACCACCGGTACCACACCCAGCCTCAGCAGGGTCTGCAAGGTATTGCGGGCATTCAGGTAACGGCGGCGATCCGACAGGTCCTCATGCACCAGCAGCACTTGTGCGGTATGAAAACCATAACGCTGGAACTCGGCCTCGTAGTTATGCACCAGCCCCATCTGGCCAACCGCTGCCGCTGCCTGCAGCTCATGCAGCAATACCGGGCGCTGTTTCCAGCCCAGCCGTGTCATGCCTTCGGCAACTGCACCGGAGGACACCAACAGCACATCAAGGCCCTGCTCACGCAGTCCTGCCAGCTGCGCCACCCAGCCGGCAATCGCCGGTCGATCCAGCCCCCTGCCGTCATTGGTCAGCAGTGCACTGCCTATCTTGACCACCACCCGGCGGGCATTTCTGATCACATCTCTGCGACTCATGTTCAGTCTCTTACATAGTAAACTTCAACATCGTCATCGTCCTCATCGTCCCAATCATCCTCATCCTGCATGCGGGCCTCGCGCCGTCGTTGCGCCAGCTCGGCAATACTCTCACGCCCTTCCTGCTGGATTTGCCGCAGGCGCTGCTCCTGCTGCTGGCGGAATTCCTCTTCCTGCATGTTGTCGCGGAATTTCTCGACATGCTGCATGATATCCGCCACCAGCCTGTCAGTGCCCGTGCCGCTGATGGCCGAAATGGCATACACCGGCCCGTCAAACGCCAGCGCATCAATAATACGCTGCCGGCACGCTGCCCGCTCCGCCTCCGGGATCAGGTCCATCTTGTTCAGCACCAGCCAGCGCGGGTGACGCGCCAGGGTCGGGCTGAACTGCTCAAGTTCCTCAACAATCGCCCGGGCATGGTCAACCGGATCCCCTTCAACCGGCAGCACATCGACAACATGCAGCAACAGGCGGGTACGCATGATGTGCTTGAGAAAACGGATACCCAGGCCGGCACCGGAGGCCGCTCCTTCAATCAGGCCGGGGATATCGGCAATGACAAAACTGCGGTGCTGATCGACCTTCACCACCCCCAGATTGGGAACCAGCGTGGTAAACGGGTAATCCGCCACTTTCGGCCTGGCCGCCGATACCGACCGGATCAATGTCGATTTACCGGCATTCGGCAGCCCCAACAGCCCCACATCAGCAATTATATTCAGCTCCAGACGCAGTTGCCGCAGCTCACCAGGCGTGCCGGGAATGGTTTGTCTCGGCGCACGGTTGGTACTGGACTTGAAATGGGTGTTGCCCAGCCCGCCACGGCCACCGGCCGCTACCAGCAGACGCTGGCCGGCACAGGTCAAGTCACCAATGAGCTCGCCGGTCTCATCATCATAGGCCGCCGTACCTACCGGGACTTTCAACAGCAAATCCTGGCCAGCCTTGCCGGAACAGTTACGGCCACGACCCGGTGCGCCGTTTTCAGCGCGATAATCACGCTTGTAACGAAAATCCAGCAAGGTATTCAGCGACTCGTCTGCTTCCAGCAGCACCGACCCGCCATGACCACCATCACCACCGTCCGGGCCGCCCTTGGGAATGAACTTCTCCCGCCGGAAACTCATGCAGCCATTGCCACCTTTGCCGGCCTCGATCCTGACGGTCGCTTCATCTACAAATTTCATACCTGTTCCTGCAGCATTTTGCCGCCATTATACGCCTGCACCGCGCCAGTGACAGGCAAACAAAAAAGCCCCATCATGCGTAGCATGACGGGGCTTTGAATCTGCCGGTGAGATCAGGCAACCACAGACACAAATTTGCGCTTGTGCGGGCCTTTCACCTCAAACTTGATCACGCCATCAGCTTTGGCAAACAGGGTGTGGTCCTTGCCACAACCTACATTGTCACCGGCGTGGAAACGGGTGCCACGCTGACGCACAAGAATGTTGCCGGCCTTGACAACCTGGCCACCAAAACGCTTGACGCCCAGTCGTTTGCTTTCGGAATCACGTCCGTTACGTGTACTACCACCTGCTTTTTTATGAGCCATGACTTACCCCTGCGTTAACCCTGGATACCGGTAATTTTGACTTCGGTATACCACTGACGATGCCCCATACGCTTCATGTGATGCTTACGGCGCTTGAACTTGATAATGTTGACCTTGTCGTGACGGCCGTGACTGATAACCTCGGCAGTAACCTTGGCACCGTCAACCAGTGGCGCACCGATTTTTACGTTGCTGCCTTCACCGACCATCAGCACGTCAGCAAACTCAATGCTGGATGCAGTTGGCGCCTCAATTTTTTCCAGCTTCAGCGTTTCACCTTCAACTACACGGTGCTGCTTGCCACCACTAATGATTACTGCGTACATAGTCTCTCTCCGATGCCGGCCTGCTTGCGATGACGGAATGTTTGTTGGCAAGGTCAGGCACTGGCGCTGCCAGTTTTAGGGTGCGCAATAATACGCAATCACTGCCGGCAGCGCAAGCCTGTTGTGCAGCTACCGGCCAAATATTTCACCGGCAGCGCAGGCCGGGCACGTGCGCTTGACACATGCGCGCCTGCAACCTAGCATTCGCGCCTGACCATTCAACCGAACCCACCATGATGCAAGACATTCGCAACCTGGTCAGCCAGGACTTTGCTGCCGTTAACAACAGGATTCTTGAGCAACTGCACTCTCACGTCCCGCTGGTTGAGGATGTCGGCCACCATATCACCGAAGCCGGCGGCAAGCGCCTGCGGCCGCTGCTGACCTTGCTGGCTGCCAATGCCTTGTCGTGCCAGGACAAGCGTTATATCGACCTGGCTGTCATCATCGAGTTTATCCACACTGCCACATTGCTGCATGACGATGTTGTCGATCTGTCCACCCTGCGCCGCGGACTGCCGACTGCCAACGCGCGCTGGGGCAACGCGCCCAGCATCCTGGTTGGTGACTTCATGTATTCACGGGCTTTCCAGATGCTGGTTGCGCTCGGCAGCATGGACATCATGGCGCTGCTGTCTGACACCACCAACCAGATTGCCGAGGGTGAGGTATTCCAGCTGACCAAGGCCGGCGACCCGGACACCAGCCGCGACGATTACCTGCGCATCATCCGTGACAAGACGGCCATCCTGTTTGCGGCCGCACTGAAAAGCGCCGCCCTGATCGCCAATGCCGGCCCCGAACAAACGGATGCGCTGTATCGCTACGGCCTGCATCTCGGCATTGCTTTCCAGCTGGCCGATGATGTGCTGGATTATCAGGGTGACAGCCAGGCAATGGGCAAGAATATCGGTGACGACCTGTCAGAAGGCAAACCGACTTTGCCACTAATCTACTCCATCGAAAACAGCCATCACGGCGAGGCCGACGTGATTATCGAGGCCATCCGCAACAAGGATGCCAGCCGGCTGGACGATGTCATTTTGTTGATCCGGCGCAACGGCGCCCTGGAGCACACACTGGACGTGGCCCGTCACGAAGCTGCAATGGCCAAGCAGGTATTAGGCTGCCTGCCGGATAACCGTTTCCGGCAGGGCTTATGTGATCTGGCGGATTTTGCACTCAAACGCAATCACTAGTTCAGCTGCCCGCCAGCGGGTTGCGGTATTGCAGGGAACGGGCCGGCTTGCCAAAAAAATATCCCTGGATCAGGTCAAACTGCATATCTTCACACAGGCGTAGCTCTTCAGGATATTCAACACCCTCCGCCAGCGCCTGGATACCCATCGCACGGGTCATTGCCACCAGCGCCGCCACCATCTTGCGTTTGGATTCCGGCGCATTGTGCAGGCCGCGAATCAGGGCAATATCAAACTTGACGTATTTAACCGGTATTTCAACCATTTCCATCAAGCGCGCCTGGCCAGCACCAAAATCGTCATACGCCAGTTCAATATCCAGCGCCTGCAGCTCATTGGCAAACCGCTTCATCAAGCTGATATCGGTAATGGCATCCTCGTGAATTTCCAGCACCATAGGCAATGCCGTAAAACGTTCACGCAAGCTGCGGATGCTGGCCAGCAAGGTCTCAACATCTTTCATCTCAGCTGGATGGGTATTCATGAACAGGCGATGTGCACTGCTCTGCTCTACTGCCTGGGCAACACCGCAATCACGCATCAGCTCACTCAGCCTGGCTGCCTTGCCGGTCATGCTTTCAGCAATGCGGAACAATTCCATCGGGCTGACAGGCAAATCCGGCCGACTGCCACGACCGAGCACCTCAAAACCAAACAAACCGCCATCAATAGCCACAATCGGCTGAAATTCAGCATTGATGGCCCGGTTGTCCAGCAGCACCTGCAACTCCCCCAGGCCAGTTGGCAACTTGTTGCTCAGCGGCATGACATTCAGCATGGTCATGCTACCGTCATTGCCCATCTCGGTGACGTCGTTTTCCTCCAGCACCCTCACCTCATAGCTGGCAAAATGCACCACATCCCCATGGCGCACCGCCATATCCTGCTGTAACTGCTGGTGATTGACAAAGGTACCGTTGGTACTGCCCAGATCGCGAACAAACAGCTCACCACCGCGCTCATAGAATTCAGCATGATTACGTGACACTTCCGAGCGGACAATGGCCACCGGCAAGCCTGGATCACGGCCTACCACAGCAGGCAGTTTCAGTGTGATGCGCTGTGGCGATTCAGTATGCTGACCAAAAAAACCTTCCAGTACCCATTTGCGAGGCATACGATGGCAATCCGAATTGGTGAATGATTGCCCAATTCTAGCAACTTTTCTGCCAACTACCCATTAGCATCTGGAAAGCTTTAACTGCATGGCCGCCGCAGCTCAGACAAAAGCCGATGCCTGGCCAATCACACCCTTCATCGCCAGTGTGACATCATGCCAGCTTTCTGCCATTTCACCCTCCCAGTCCTGCTGCAATGCTTCACGCACCGATTGCTCCAGCGCATCAATCAAGGCAAAGTAGTACGCCTTGTCCTTCAATCCGTAAGCCAGATGACGGCGCACCTCATCGGTCAGCTCCACCTCGGCAAAATCCGGATGGCGCACGATATCCAGCAGAAAGCTGCTGACAATCCTGAATTTTTCCGGGCCAAACTTGCGGATATCCGTATCCCGGAAATACTCCCTGGTCTCTGGATAAGTTGCAAAAAAATGGCCGAAAAACGCTTCTGAAAGCATTTCAATTCCCTGGCGTTGCTCTGCCAGCATCAATGCCTGCTGTATCTGCCGGTAACAAGACTGCATTATTGGCTCCCGTTGTAATTTGTCTGTAGCGGCTATCCTGACAGACAAGCCATCACAGATCTTGCGCCAGATCATAAAAGATGCAAACAATCTGCATCTTTATCCGGGACACAAAAAAACCGCCGGCCAATTTGGTCCCGGCGGTTGCAGTCAATTCATGCCGGCTGACGGCGCATTAGTAACCCGGCAATCCATATTGTCGGGTTACTAATTGCGGCACAGGAAGTTGCCGCCGCCGGGCAGGCCCGGTGCAAGCGACTGAAATGCAAGAAGCGTCACGCCTCTTCGCCAGCATTTCAGTCGCGCCCAATTAAACAGGTAGGATACCTGTTTAATTGCCAGGTTAATATCAGCGACGCACCCACTGCACCGGCAATTTGCCCGGCTTTGGCAACGGCACCCACTCAAAACGCGTCTTGAAGTTGGCCGGCAGGCTGTAGTCATACGTCATCAGCAACTGGTGCATGAAGGTTTTTGCCAGCATGGCTGCAAAATGCATACCGATGCACTTGTGAGCTCCGCCACCAAACGGGTGATAACAGAAAGAGTGCCGCTTGTGCTCGGCGCGTTCCGGCAGGAAACGCTCCGGGTCAAACCGGTCCGGATTGCTCCAGTACTGCGGATCCCGGTGGTTGTGGATTGGCGACAGGAACACCATGGTATCAGCAGGGATCCGCTGCCCGCCTATCTCACACTCACGGATAGTACGGCGCGCCAGAAAGCTGACCGATGGCCGAAGACGCAGGCTCTCCTGAAACACCAGATCCATTGTATGCATCTTGTCGAGGTCGTCATATTCCAGGTATGGCTTGCCCAGCGCCAGCGATTCCTCACGCATTTTTTCCTGCCATTCAGGATGCATCGCTGTGTAGTACACCATGTGGTTCAGCACCGAGGTGGTTGTATCATGTGCTGCAAACAGCAGGAACGACCCCTGCGGGATAATCAGCTCATCCGGGAAATATTCACCATCATCGGTTTTTTCATTGCACATATAGGTCAGCATATCCGGCATGTCGCTGCCGCGGCGCCTGGGAATCTGGCCGGCAAAGTATGAATGCAGGTAACGCTCGCCCTTTTTCCCCTTGTTATAGCGGGTGCCGGGAATTTCCTTGCGCACCTGACCCAGCAAACCTTCATTGATATCCAGGAATGCCTGGTTCATCTTGCGGGTTTCTTCGCCTGCTTCAGCGCCGATAAAAACCTTGGCGCCGACTTCCAGCAAGGTTTCCTTGATGTGCGGAAAAAACTGGAAGCCGGATACCTTGTCCCAGCGCTCGATATGCTGGCGCATAATCGGATTCATGATGCCGACATACTGCTTCATCGCCTCATTCTTGAAAGCCGTCTGCATCATGCGGCGCAAAAACTTGTGCTCGCCAAAATCCTTCATCAGGATGCCGCCCTTGTAGAACTGGCCAATCGACTCGGCAAAGCCCATCTCGGTAGAAAAATTCTGCTCCCGGTCAAGGAAAATTCGCTGATAGTTATCGGTACCAAGCACCAGGATGCCACGCTGATGAAGCATCTTGATGCGCGACACCTCACCCCAGCGCTGGTAATGATCCGCCAGTAATTCCTCAAGACCCCAGATAGTTCTGAGGCTGCTGCCAAAATACGGTATGCCATCAGTACCGGGAATATGATCCAGGTCCCGGCAGTCAGGGTGGGTCAAGTAATCCGAATTGATTGCCTGTGCTTTAGCCATAACCACCTCGTGCTTATTGTTATCTTCAATGCCCGCTCACCCGCCATGACAGATGAACACAAATCCGCTGTTCGAACGATCGTTCGATAGAAAGTCATGGCACTATAGTGAAAGCCCCCTATAATGGCAATGTTTTTCTTCCACATGAGCTGCCAGGCATCCATGCAAGAATCGCAGAAAACACCTGAACACAAACTGAGTCGCGACGATATCGTCACTGCCGTGGCCCACCTGATTGCCGAGCAAGGCCTGGAAACCCTGACCATGCGCAATATTGCCCGCCAGGTCGGCTGCTCGGTCGGCACACTGCCGCATTATTTTTCCGGCAAGGAAGATATTGTTGTTGCGGCGCTGAACTGGTCCAGCGAACGTATCATGAGCCGCCTGTCCGGCCTGCCACCCAGTGAAATCCATCTTGGCAACCTTTACCACCTGCTCAGCACGTCAATGCCGCTGGATGCCCAGTCTGATACCGAGTGGCGAATTCGCCTGTGCCTGTGGGATTATGCGGCCACCAACAACGACATGCGCGACTCCGTCAACGCCATTGCCGACACCGCCAACCAGATGCTGGTCAGGCTGGTCAGCTACCTGCAGGATACCGGCGAGATTCGCCGCGAACTGGACCCGGAACTGGTTGCCATCAGCGTTTACCAGATGTGTATCGGCGCCGGATTCAACATGCTGCACCAGCCGCTTGAACAACGTGAGGCGCAACTGCAGCCGCTGTATTTTTTTATCGAGAGCATCAAGGCAAGTAACGCATGACACCGTCGCAACTGACCATCAGCCTGCCTGACTGGCTGGCCGCCAGGCCAATGCCATCACACATCAACAGCATCACCGAACGCCTGCAGCTGGTGCTTGATATCGCCAGGGACAATGTCAGCCATGCCAGCGGCGGGCCTTTTGCAGCAGCGGTTTTTGCGCTCGACAATGGTGAACTGCTTGCCATTGCCTGCAATCGTGTGGTGCCCGAGCATTGTTCCATTGCCCATGCGGAAATGCTGGCTATCGGCCTTGCCCAGCAACGCCTGCAACAGCACAGCCTGAACGACCAGCGCGGCTGGCAACTGGTCAGCAGTGCCGAGCCCTGTGCCATGTGTACCGCTGCCATTGACTGGTCCGGTATCCGTGATGTGGTGTATGGCGCCGGCCGGGATGATGTTGAAACAATCGGTTTTAATGAAGGCAACAAGCCGGACAACTGGCGTGAGGCTTTGGAAAACAAGGGAATCAGGGTGCACGGGCCACTGTTGCAGAAACAGGCCACCGATGTTCTGCAGTATTATCAGAGCCAGCAGGGCATTATTTACAACCCCTGACCACACCACTCAATCGCGGGCAGACCACAAACGGTATACCCCTTCATGACTGAAGCCCCGCTGCTGAAAAAAACGCATTTGGCGTGCCTTGTCCGTCGCATCCTGCGGCACCTGGCCAGCAAACTTTTTGTGGTGCAGTTCGACCAGCAGTGCCTGCCAGTCGATACCGGCCGCATCCAGGGCGTATCCGGCAAGCGCGTCGTCCACCCCTTTCTGCCGCAGCTCCATACGGATACGGGCTTGCCCGTATCCGCGGTCAGCACGATAGCGCACATACATTTGCGCAAATCGCTCATCATCCTGCAGACCATCATCCTGCAGCTGATCCAGCACCTTGGCCAGTTGCGCCACATCGTCAAAGCGCACAGCCAGTTTGCGCTGCAGCTCCTGCCGCGAATGATCACGCCTGGCCAGCAGGTTCATGGCTGCCAGCCGCAACGCAATCCTGGCCTCGTCGTCAGGCGTCTTCCTGCTCAATGGTTTCTTCCGTTTCTGCCGCTGCTGCAGCTTTCTTTCCAACACTCAACAACTGCTGGCGAATCTGCTGCTCGATTTCCTCAGCAATGGCAGGATTTTCCGCCAGAAACTTGCAGGCATTGGATTTTCCCTGGCCGATCTTGTCACCCTTGTAGCTGTACCAGGAACCGGCCTTGTCAACCAGGCCCTGTTTGACACCCAGATCAACAACCTCACCCAGGCGATCCACGCCCTGGCCATAGAGAATATTGAACTCGGCCTGCCGGAACGGTGGCGCCACCTTGTTTTTGACCACCTTGACCCGGGTCTCACTGCCGATGATTTCATCACCTTCCTTGACTGAACCGATGCGACGGATATCCAGCCGCACCGAGGCATAGAACTTCAGTGCATTGCCACCGGTGGTGGTTTCCGGGCTGCCAAACATGACACCGATCTTCATGCGGATCTGGTTGATAAAAATCACCATGCAGTTGGAGCGGTTGATATTGCCGGTAATCTTGCGCAGTGCCTGTGACATCAGGCGCGCCTGCAAGCCCATATGGGAATCGCCCATGTCACCATCAATCTCTGCCTTTGGTGTCAGCGCGGCAACCGAGTCAATAACCAGGATATCCACCGCGCCGGAACGCACCAGCATGTCAGCCACTTCCAGCGCCTGCTCACCGGTATCAGGCTGCGAGACGATCAACTGGTCCAGATTGACGCCCAGCTTTTCTGCATAGACAGGATCCAGTGCATGCTCAGCATCAATAAACGCTGCTGTGCCGCCCTTGCGCTGGCACTCGGCAATGGCCTGCAATGTCAGCGTGGTTTTACCGGACGATTCCGGGCCATAGATCTCGATTACCCGCCCCTTTGGCAGGCCACCAATACCGAGGGCGATATCCAGGCCCAGCGAGCCGGTAGAGATGGCAGGAATCGCTTCATGCTGTTTTTCACCCATACGCATGACCGTGCCTTTACCGAACTGCCGTTCGATTTGGGACATTGCGGCATCAAGTGCGCGTTTTTTGTTGTCATCCATTGCTGTCACCTGTCAATTTGCGGGTTGAACACCCAGTATCACGCATTGAGATACTGTATATTTAGTCAGTATTATTGCACAGTCTGTTTTTGCTGCAAGCACTTCCTTCAACTTTTTAGCCGCCAGCCATCATGATGCCGCTCGGCCCGCCGCTCTTCTTCCAGTTTCAGCAGATGTGCCAGCAGCGACAGACTGGCCATCGCATGCAGGGCGGGGTCAACATCATCATAAACAGACAGGACCAGTGCTTCCAGTGTCGCCGGTTGCGACATGCCTGCCAGGCATGCCAGCAGCTTGTCTTCACGGGCCAGGCGGTGGCGAATAATGCGGTCAATTTCCTGCAGCGGCTGGTCAATCCATTCACCATGACCGGGCGCCAGCCGCTTGATGGCATAATCTTTCAGCAAGGCCAGTGATGCCAGGTATTTTTTCATGTTGCCGTGTGGCGGAATAATCACCACCGTAGATCCTTGCATCAGGTGATCACCGGTAAACAGGACACCCTCATTTTCCAGCAAAAAACAGAAGTGATTGTCGACATGGCCCGGCGTATGCACACAACGTAAACGCAGATCGCCCAGGGTCAGCATTTGCCCATGCCGTATCAGCTGGTCCGGTCGGCAGCTTTTGTCCTGAAATTCATCATCCAGGGGCCAGGCTGCACACACTGGCGCAGCGCTGAGCCGGGCCAGTGGCATTGCTGCCGGCGAGTGATCCGGATGCATATGGGTCAGCACAATACGACGGATGCGCTGCGGTCCGCCGGCTGCAGCCAGCAAGGCGTCAATATGTCCTGCATGATCCGGCCCCGGATCAACAATCATGCAGTCACCATTAGCCGCCTTCAGCACATAGCTGTTGGTGCCGTTGCCGGTCATGATACCCGGATTGGGTGCCGTCACCCGCTGGATTCGTTCACTCATGTTGCCTTGCCATAAAAAAAGCCGGCGCCATTGTGCCATGGCGCCGGCTTTTTTGTCACATTGCTGCCTATTCAACCAGGCCGCTGATCGGCACTTCCGGATCAACATCCGCCGTGTAATCCACACCAGGCAAGCCAAAGCCGAACAACTTCAGGAAATCGGCCTGATAACCGGCAAAATCGGTCAACTGGTCAATATTGTCCGACGTCACCTGCGGCCACAGCTGGCTCACCGCCTCCTGCACATCGGCAGTCAATTCCTTGTGATCCATACGGTAGCGGTTATCCTGATCCAGCCGCGGCTGGTCATTGTAGAGGCACTCATTGAACAGGCCGTAAATCTGCTCGATACAACCCTCATGCACACCTTTCTCTTTCATCACCCGGAACAGCAGGGCCAGGTAAAGCGGCATAATCGGTATTGCCGAGCTGGCCTGGGTGACCAGTGCTTTCAGCACCGCCACATGGGCATCACCGTGCCTGCCGGACAACCGCGCAGCAATTGTCTTGACACGGGTATCCAGATCTTTTTTGGCTGCACCAATGGTACCGTGCCAGTAGATATCCCAGGTAATTTTCTCGCCGATATACGTGTAGGCTGTTGTCTTGCAAGCATCGGCCAGCACGCCGGCTTCATCCAGTGCCTCAATCCACAGCTGCCAGTCTTCCCCACCCATGACGGCCACGGTATCGGCAATTTCTTCCTCACTGGCTGCATCCAGCGTCACCGTCTTCACTTCTTTTTTATCGGTATTCAAGGTGGTGGCAGTCACCGCCTTGCCAATTGGCTTCAAGGTTGATCGATGCACAACACCGGTATCCGGGTGCTTGCGCATTGGCGCTGCCAGGCTGTAAATCACCAGGTCCACCTGGCCCATATCGGCCTTGATCTGGGCAATCACCTTCTCTTTCAATTCATTCGAGAATGCATCACCATTAAAACTTTTGGCATAAATGCCGGCCTCATCAGCAAACTTGTGGAAAGCCGCTGAGTTATACCAGCCCGCCGAGCCCGTCTTGCCTTCACTGCCCGGCTTTTCAAAAAACACCCCGATGGTTTTGGCGCCACAGGCAAAGCTGGCGGTAATACGTGAGGCCAGGCCATAACCTGTGGAAGCGCCCAGCACCAGCACCCGCGCCGGGCCATTGCTGATCGGGCCCTGCGCCTTGACGTAGTCGATCTGCTCTTTGACATGCGCTTCACAACCTGCCGGATGCGCTGTTGTACACATAAAACCGCGCACTTTGGGTTCAATGACCATATTGCCACCTGCTGTTATCAAATAAGCGGGCTATTATAATGCGCCAGCCGGCAAATAGAAGCCTGCCCGCCGTTTTCGCCGCTTTGTCCCTGCTTATTGTTATAATGCGCACTTTTCTGGATCATCTGCCCATGTCTTCACCGCTGCGTTTTGCCACCCCGCTGGCCTGGGTGCACTGTGTACTGAATGATTTTGACCGTTTTCTGCTGGATCATGCCGCCGCCGAAAAAAAGGCATCCGGCATGGCCATTTCCCTGATATCCCATTACCCGGACCGCACCCGGCTGGTCGATGAGATGGCCGATCTGGCGATTGAGGAGCTATCCCACTACAAGGAGGTCATCAAGCTCATCCACCAGCGCGGCCTGCACCTGGCAGCGGATGAAAAAGATCCGTATATCAGCGCCATGCGCAGCCATGTGCGCACCGGCCGTGATGAGTATTTTCTTGACCGGCTGGTCAGCGCCGGCATTATCGAGGCACGGGGTGCCGAGCGTTTTGCGCTGCTGGCCGAGGCTTTGCCCGAAGGCCGGCTGAAAAACCTCTACCAGGCCATCGCCCAGTCGGAAAAACGTCACTATCGCCTGTTTATTGAGCTGGCCGAATGTTACTTTGATGCCGGCCAGGTTGCCGGACGTGCCGACCAGCTGCTGGATATCGAGGCCGATATCGTGCGCTCACTGCCGATACGCGCCTGCCTGCACTGACATGTCACTGCTGCGTTACCTGCAACGCCATGCCGAACCGGAGGCCGGCTTGCTGGACGACTTTCCGCCACAGCGCTACCGGCAGGTGCTGTGCCTGCCTGCCCACGACGAAAACGATGCCTTCCTGGCCAGCCTGCAGACAGCCGCTGCCAGCGCAACCGGCAAAACGCTGCTGATACTGGTCATCAACCGGCCGGACAACCGGCCACCCTGTGATAATGATACCCGTCTCTACAGCTGCATTGCCGGCTGGCCAGCCAGCTGGCGGCACCAGCACCTGGCCCTGCATCACCTGCCGGCACTGGATGTGCTGCTGGTTGACCGTTTCAGCAGCCAGCCGATCATCGCCAGTCAGGGGGTTGGCCTGGCACGCAAAATTGCCGCCGATATTGCCTGCGCGCTGTGGCAGCAAGGCAACATCCTCTGCCCAGCATTCTTCTCCAGCGATGCGGATGTGATATTCCCGGCTGACTATTTTTCCGCCACCCTGCCCGACAACAGCAGTGCTGCCTGCCTGGCTTTTCGCCACCAGCCTGGTGAAGATACAGCGATCAACCGTGCCACGCAGTTGTATGAGCAATCCCTGCATGCCTATGTGAATGGCCTGAAACGGGCCGGGTCGACCTATGCCTGGCACAGCATCGGCAGCTGCCTGCTGATCAATTTTGACAGTTACATCAAGGTGCGCGGCTTTCCACGCCGGGCCGCAGCCGAGGATTTTTATCTGCTCAACAAGCTGCAGAAAATCCGCCCGGTGCAATCACTGGACAGGCCACTATTGCTTATCCACGCACGCAGCTCACAGCGTGTGCCGTTTGGCACCGGCCCGGCAGTACAAAAGTGGCTGCAGGATCCGGCAACGGCCGGG
>DATCSZ010000127.1:0-4466 GCA_036568205.1 Pseudomonadales bacterium | reverse complement strand
CACGGCGCCGGCAGCAGCCCCGGTGACTGCCGCTGCCGGCGGTGAACCGGTCAATGCGCCGCTGGCAGGCAATATCTTCAAGGTTCACGTCAAGCCGGGCGAGCAGATCCAGCAAGGCGATGTGATTGTGATTCTCGAAGCGATGAAAATGGAAACGGAAATCCGCGCGCCAAAGGCGGGCCTGGTCCAGGATGTGTATGTCAAGGAAGGTGACTCGGTCACCGTCGGCGAAGCGCTGATCACCATCGCCTGACGGAGGCTATCATGGAAAACCTGCTCAATTTGTGGCAAAGCTCCGGCCTTGCCCAGGTCACCTCTGGCCAGCTGATCATGATTGTGGTTGGTTGCGTGCTGTTGTATCTGGCGATCAACCGCAACTTCGAGCCGTTGTTGCTGGTGCCGATCGGCTTTGGCGGCATCCTGGCCAATATCCCGGCTGCCGGCATGGCTTATTCAGCAACCGAAAACGCCATTTTTGCTGCCGACCCTGCGTTACTGCGGGCGATAGCCGATGTGCTGGCGGTGGAGGTGGCCGACAAGACCAGCCTGCTGCATGCCTATTACAATGCCAGCGCCAGCCAGCTGGCCCTGCTGAAGCCTATGGTGGCTGATGCCGGTTTTGGCAATGGCATGCTGTACAACTTCTACAGCGTGGCAATTGCCAGCGGTGTGGCACCACTGGTGATTTTTATGGGCGTCGGTGCGATGACCGATTTTGGTCCGCTGCTGGCCAACCCGAAAACGCTGTTTCTCGGCGCCGCTGCGCAGTTTGGTATTTTTGCCACGGTGATCGGTGCGGTGGGCATGTCGGCGATGGGCTGGATGAATTTCTCCCTCGCGGATGCAGCTGCAATCGGTATTATCGGTGGTGCGGATGGCCCGACGGCCATTTATGTGGCCAGCAAGCTGTCGCCCCACCTGCTGGGTGCGATTGCGGTAGCGGCGTATTCCTATATGGCGCTGGTGCCATTGATCCAGCCGCCGATCATGCGCCTGCTGACCACGGTTGAGGAACGCAAGATCGAAATGACCCAGCTGCGGGTGGTGTCAAAGCGCGAGAAAATCCTGTTCCCGATCAGCCTGCTGATCCTGGTGGCGCTGTTTTTGCCGGATGCAGCACCGCTGCTGGGCATGTTCTGCTTCGGTAACCTGATGCGTGAATGTGGCGTGGTGGATCGTCTCAGTGATACCGCGCAAAACGCGCTGATCAATATCACCACCATTTTCCTGGGCCTGTCGGTGGGTTCCAAGCTGAGTGCGGACAAGTTTCTGGATCTTAACACGCTGGGCATCCTGCTGCTGGGTATTGTTGCATTCGGTATTGGTACCGGCAGCGGGGTACTGATGGCCAAACTGATGAACCTGGTCAGCAAACACAAGGTCAATCCGCTGATTGGCTCGGCCGGTGTGTCGGCTGTGCCGATGGCCGCCAGGGTGTCCAACAAGCTGGGGCTGGAGGCCAATCCGCAAAACTTTTTGTTGATGCATGCAATGGGGCCGAATGTGGCCGGGGTTATCGGCTCGGCGATTGCAGCCGGGGTGATGATCCAGATGGTCAGTGGCTGATGCCGCAATCAAAACGCCTGCCCTGCAGGCGTTTTTGTCATCCGCTGCAGGACAGGCTGAACAAGCACACGATAACGAAACATCAGCCGCAACGAACTTTTGTCATGTTGTTTATCTAAGCTGCTGATATCAGGCGGGTGTTGTTTTTTTTTGAGCAGGAGAATCCGGGTGCCGGAATGGGCAATAGCAGATAAATGGCCACTGCTGGCAGGCAGGCTGGGTGCACTGGCATCCGTGCTGACGCTCGATCGCCTGCGCCATGGCCTGGTGTTGTTGCTGGCGGTCTGGCTGCTGTCGCTGGCTGCCGATGTATTCTGGCGCTTGATGCCGGAGCCGGCATCACCGGCGATCAGTCCGGCCATGCTGGCACCGGTGCAGCGCCGTGCACAGACCGCCACGCCAGCTGCCCCGGCCGAGACGGTGGATGTGCAGCGTATGCAGGGCTGGCACCTGTTTGGCCAGCAGGCCGCCGAGCCGCAGGCACAGCCGGATGAGCAGCCGGTCGCCAGCGAGGTGGACCTGAATGCCAGGGAAACCCGTCTGCAGCTGAAACTGCTGGGCGTGATGCAGTCATCCGACAGCAGTGACGGTTACGCCATTATCGAACATGCCTCTACCGCCGAATTGTACCGGGTGGGTGATGCCTTGCCGGCCGGCCGCAGTGTCAAGCTGGCCAGGGTGCTGGCGGACCGGGTGATTATCGACAATCGCGGCAGTATGGAATCGCTGTTGCTGTATGACGAACAGGCGGGCGGCAGCAGTGCTGCCGTGGTGCCGGCGGCCCGGCCTGCAGCCCCGTCAGCGGCGCAGGTGCTGGACAAACGCAATAACCAGCAGCTGACCCAGATGGCCAGTAACTACCGTGAGCAGCTGATGCAGAACCCGATGTCGCTGGCGGATGTGATCAAGGTGTCGATTGCCAAGGACAGCAGTGGTAATGTGATCGGCTACAGCATTCGTCCCGGCCGTGACCGGGAACAGTTCGCTGCGTTTGGCCTGCAAAGCGGTGATATTGTCACCTCCGTCAATGGCATACCGCTGGATGATCCGGCCCGCGCCATGGAGCTTTACGGCCAGCTGCGTACCGCTACCGAGGCCTCGTTCTCGATCCGGCGTGGCAGCGAGGATCTGAATGTGATTGTCGGCCTGGCGCAATAGCAGAATAATTCAAGGGTATTTATGCTGAAACACAGAAGGTTGCAGACAGGGGCTTTTCTTGCGGTGCTGCTGGCGGTGTTGCTGGCACCGTTGCCGGCACTGGCAGAAGAGGAAAGCTATACACTCAATTTCAAGGATGCCGACATCAAGGAGCTGATCAAGTTTGTCGCCGATGTGACCGGCTATACCGTGATCATGGACCCGCGTATCCGCGCCAATATCCAGGTGATTTCAAAAGACCCGGTCAATGAGCAGCAGCTGTATGACCTGTTCCTGGCGGTGTTGAGCAGCCACGGTTATGCGGCAGTGAAAACCGGCAATGTACTGCGTATTGTGTCGGACAAGGTTGTGCGTACCAGTCCGGTACCGGTTGTCACCGGCAACCGGCGTGGCAATGCCGAGTTCATCACCCAGGTGATGGAGCTGGAAAACATCAGTGCCACCAAACTGATTCCGGTGCTGCGGCCGCTGGTGCCGCAGGAAGGCCATATGGCGGCCTATTCGGATACCAATGCGATCATCATTTCCGATACCGCCGAAAATGTGCAGAAGCTGATCGAGATTATCGCCAAACTGGATCGTTCATCCCTGCATGAGACGGAAGTGGTCAAGCTGACCTATGCCTCGGCAGAAGAAACCGTGCGCATCCTGACACAGGTGCTGAAGCCGCAGGCAGCGGACAAAAGCACCAGCGAGGAAGACCGCGTCAGCCTGGTCGCTGACAGCCGCAGTAACAGCATCCTGCTCAGTGGTACTGGTCAGGCACGCATGAAAGCGATGGCGCTGATCAGCCAGCTGGATACCGCGCTGGACAAGGTCGGCAATGCCAAGGTGATTGCCCTTAACCATGCCAATGCCAAGGACCTGGCACCGATCCTGGCCAAAGTGTCGCAGAACATGAGCCGGCTGGATCCCGGCCAGGCCGGTGGCAAAGGGGCTGCCGCTGCCGGCAATACCGCGTCCTCGATTGAGGCGGATGAATCCACCAACTCACTGATTGTGACGGCACCATCGGAAGTGATGGAAGGCCTGCAGGCGATTATCGACCGGCTGGACGTGCCGCGTGCCCAGGTACTGGTGGAAGCCATTATTGTGGAAGTCACCCAGGGCGACCTGAAAAACCTTGGCATGGACTGGCTGGTGGCCGACAAGCAGGGTGGTTTTGGCGGCAGCAACCAGAGCAACGGCCTGGTCGGCAGTGTGGCCCAGGGTGCTTTTGACGATGATGAAGAGAAAGCATTGACCGGCCTGGCAGCGGCCATTGCCGGTATCCCCGGCGCAGTCTGGGGTGGCTTTAACTTTGATGTGGATGGCACCAGTTTTGCCGCCATTATCACCGCGCTGCAGACCACCGGTGAAACCAATATTTTGTCCACACCGAGCCTGATGACGCTGGATAATAACGAGGCCACGATTGTGGTCGGCCAGGAAGTGCCGTTTGTGACCGGCAGCTATACCTCCACCGGCACCAGCAGCTCGACGCCGGGCAACCCGTTCCAGACCATTTCGCGCAAAAATGTCGGTATTACTTTGAAAGTCACGCCGCATGTCAACGAAGGCGGCCAGATCACGCTGGATATCCTGCAGGAGGTCTCCGGCCTGGCAGCAGCCATTGCCGGTATCCCCGGCGCAGTTTGGGGCGGCTTTAACTTTGATGTGGACGGCACCAGTTTTGCCGCCATTATCACCGCGCTGCAGACCACCGGTGAAACCAATATTTTGTCCACACCGAGCCTGATGAC
>DATCSZ010000126.1:0-1853 GCA_036568205.1 Pseudomonadales bacterium | reverse complement strand
GTGAATCCACGGTGGAGCTGTCCTCCTACTACTTTGCCAATGTGCTGGGCCTGAAAGACCATCTCAGCCGCCAGCAGCTGCCCAAGCTGGGCCTGCGTTTTTTCTTCCGCAGCGAAAAACAGCTGCGTGAGCAGCCGCTGCACGAACAGATTGAATTTGGCGCACGGGTATTTCCCCACAGTCCCAGCTATCAGCTGGATCGCGGCATTTTCGAGAACTTCCTCGCCGAACAGGCACAGCAGCTGGGCGTGCATTTTGTTGACGGCACCAAGGTAACCGACATTGCCATCGGCAAGGAAGACGAAGGCCACCGGGTGCATACCCTGCACCTTGCCAGCGAGGCTCGCAACACCTACCAGTGCCGTTACCTGGTGGATGCCTGCTCACGCAAATCGCCGGTAAAACGCAAACTGGAACTGGCGCAAGACAGCCAGCACAAGGTCAGCTCGGCCTGGTTCCGCATTGCCGACAAGCTGGACATCAGCGAATTTTCCGACAACCCGCAATGGCGGGCGATGCATGAGGGCGACAACTCGCGCTGGTTCAGCACCAACCACCTGATGGGCGAAGGCTACTGGGTGTGGCTGATCCCGCTGTCATCCGGCTCCACCAGCATCGGCATTGTCGCCGACAATAACTACCACCCGCTGGAAAGCTATAACAGTATCGACAAGGCAATGGCCTGGCTGGAGCAGCACGAGCCGGTCGCCGCGCGGCACATCCGTGGCCAGCTGGACAAGCTGCAGGATTTCCGGGTGCTGCGCAACTTCAGCCACGACTGCAAACAGGTCTACAGCAAGGATCGCTGGTTCCTGACCGGCGAAGCCGGCGTATTCCTCGACCCGTTCTACTCGCCCGGCAGCGATTTTATTGCCGTCAGCAACACCTTTGTCAGCAACCTGATCCAGGCCGACATGGCCGGCGACAAGGGTTTTGCCACCCAGTGCATGATGTTCAACCTGATCTACCTGAACATGTACCAGAACACCGCGCTGATCTACCAGAACCAGTACGCCATCTTTGGCAACCCGCGGGTGATGCCGGTAAAAATCCTGTGGGATTTCTCCGTCTACTGGACCTTCCTCGCCTTCCTGTTTATCCAGGGCACACTGAACGATGCCAGCACCTTCCTCGGCCTGCGCAACTACCTGGACGAAGTGGGCAACCTCAACCGCATCATGCAGCCGTTCCTGCTGAAGTGGAGCGAGCTGGAAACCAGCCCGGCCAGTCGCACCTATATCGATCCGTTCGAAATGCCGTTGCTGGACAGCCTCAATGCCGGGCTCTACCAGGCTAACGATGCCGGTCAGTTCCGCGAACGCTTTGTTGCCAACCTGCAACAGCTGAAAACCCTGGCCGCACAAATCACCAGCACAGCCTGCGCCCGCCATCCGCAACTGGCCGAGCTGCGCGGCGAACTGCCGGAAGCCGGCGAACCGGGCAACCCGATAGCCGCACTGCTGGCGCGGCTGGACGGCAGCGAACAACAGGCTGCCTGAGCGGCAGCCTGGCCGGCAAGACTGCACCGTAGGGTGGGCACTGCCCACCAGGCAACAGGAACCCCCCAGCCGTCAGACATGCTGTACCGTAGGGTGGGCACTGCCCACCAGGCAGCAGGAATCCCCGGTCGCCAGGCATGCTGCACCGTAGGGTGGGCACTGCCCACCAGACAACAGGAACCCCCCCAGCCGTCAGGCATGCTGCACCGTAGGGTGGGCATTGCCCACCAGACAACAGGAACCCCCCAGCCGTCAGGCGTGCTACACCGTAGGGTGGGCACTGCCCACCAGGCAACAGGAACCCCCCGGTCGTCAGACATGCTGCACCGTAGGGTGGGCACTGCCCACCAGACA
>DATCSZ010000125.1:0-1453 GCA_036568205.1 Pseudomonadales bacterium | reverse complement strand
ATGGGGCAGCCATAGCGGGTGACCCGCCCGCTTTCCCTGAGTACGATCTCTGCATAACGTTTGAGCCTGTCCAGCGGATCGGCCAGGGCCTGTTCCCATTGCGCCAGCATCTGCTCGGTCTGTGATACCCGATAGTCGATAATCGCCTGCAGCACCTCGTCCTTGGTTTTGAAATAATAATAAATATTGCCCCGGGGCACACCGGATGCCTGGGCAATATCGCTGAACGACATCAGGTTAAAGCCCTTCTGATATAACAGTTCATCGCTGGCCTCGATGATATGCTGTCGTTGCTGTTCGGTTTTCTGTCTGGCTGCCATAGCAGCACCATACCCGCGTTTTCAGGGCAGATCAATGCGCCGTCCAGAGACCTGTGTGTCAATAAATCGGGCGTGCCATCGCCATCGGTTTTTGCTGCCGGTCGGTCATCTCCGCGACCTGCATATCGACCGACTGGCGCCAGTCGCAGCTGGGCTGGTAACCCAGCAGGTCCCGCGCGCGATCGTTTGTGGCATGGGTGTTCTCCAGCAGATGCACCACGCTGCGGACGATCAGCGGTTCCCAGGGCAGCAGTGCATCCAGTTTTTCCATTAGCCAGGCGAAACCATAGGCGGCGGTGAAGGGTACGCTGAAATGGGGTTTGGGATAGCCGTGTTGCCGGTGAAGGTATTCGATGACATCGCGGATGCTGGGCGTGCTGCTGCCAACCACATTGAACGACTGATAGCCATCGAGCCCCTCAGCAGTGGCTGCCAGACTCAGCGCCTGGCCAATGTCGCGACCATCGATAAGCGGCAGGCCGGTGCTGCCGCCCGCCACCCAGGGCACCAGGTGGGTTTTCAGGCGTGGCAGTAAAATCGGCAGTATGCCCAGCCCGTAGTGTTCGCCGGCGAAAATGCCCAGCCGCATATTCACCAGGCTTTTATCGGCAGATGCCCGGCTGCGCAGGGTGTTCTCGATACGGATAACATTGCACAGATGCGGCCAGTAGTTACGTGGGATGCCCTGGCTCATGGGATCGGCCGAATGTTCCGGCGCCGCGGCGGAGGTGGTGCTGATATTGATATAGCGGTGGGCATCGCTGGCCAGAAAGCGATCGATTAGCTGCAGTGTGGGTTGCAGGAACAGCCGTTCCGATTCCCGCACATGGCCCCACAGGGACGTCCATGCCATGGCATTGATCACCACGTCGACGCCGTCCAGCAGCGCGGAGACATAATCCGGATCGCGCAGGTCCCCCTGGCGAATGTCACCGTCAAACGGTACCCGCAGCCGCTGCGGATCGCGGCAGGCGGCGATCAGTTTGACATGCTGCAGCTTCTGCAGACATTGCAGCGCGTGGCTGCCAACAAAACCGCTGGCGCCGATAACCAGTACTGTTTTCATAGTTTTCTCCTTAAATTTCAGACGGTCGTCTGTTATTGTATTGGACGAGCGTCTGAAATTGCAAGAA
>DATCSZ010000124.1:0-2404 GCA_036568205.1 Pseudomonadales bacterium | reverse complement strand
CCCGCCGGTATGCAGGCTTCGATCTGTTTTTCCTGGCGATCATCGAGGAACGAAAACAGCAGGTTGATGGCCACCGCAGCGGGGGCCAGCCGCTGCAGCTCGGCTGCCAGGCGCTGCAGCTCAGCCTGGTTCAAAGGCTGCAGCAGCTCGCCACTGGCGGCCAGCCGGGTATCCACTTCCAGGCAATAGTCCCTGGTCACCAGCGGCGGACTCGGCTCCGGCTGCAACTGATACAGCTCGCGGCGCGCCTGGCGACCAATCTGCAACACATCGGCGAAGCCCCGGTTGGCAATATAGGCGGTCTTCACCCCCTTGCCCTCCAGCACCGCATTGGTGGCCACGGTGGAACCATGCACCAGTCGCAATGTCAGTGTATCCAGACCCATGTCACGGATGCCCTGGAGTATGGCCTGCTCCGGTGCATGGGGCGTGGACAGCACTTTATGCACGCGCAGGGATTCGCCGTCATAGAACACAAAGTCGGTAAATGTGCCGCCGGTATCAACACCCAGCCAGGATAATCTGCTCATGGATTTTTACTGTCATCAACTGCGCCAGGCGCCAAGCATAACATGCCAGCCTGGCACCGCATGCCGACACCATGGCCGGCGAATCAAATGCCGGCTTGCCTCCCGTTCAGTTCATGATTACTATTTCGCCCCATGTCCACAACTTTGATCCAGACGCGCAACCTCTATCGTTACTATGGCGACACGCTGGCGGTGGACGACATCAGCCTGCAGTTGCGACAGGGTGAGATACTCGGCCTGCTGGGTCCCAACGGGGCCGGTAAATCCACCACCATGCAAATGCTCAGCGGCGTGCTGGCACCCTCCGCCGGCAGTATCCGCATCAACAACCTGGACCTGCTGGATGAACCCCGCGATGCCAAGAAACAGATTGGCTATTTACCGGAACAGCCGCCGTTGTACCCGGAACTCAGCGTCGATGAATACCTGCTGTACTGTGCGCGTATCCGGCGTATGCCCAAAGCGGATATGGCCGCCGCGCTGCAGCGCGCCAAACTGCGCTGCGGCCTGCGCGACTCGGGTGATCGGCTGATTGGCAATCTGTCCAAGGGCTTTCAGCAGCGGGTAGGTATTGCCCAGGCGATCATTCACAATCCGGCAGTGGTCATCCTGGATGAACCCACAGTGGGCCTGGACCCGATCCAGATCCGTGAAATCCGCCAGCTGATCGCCGACCTGGGCCAGCATCACGGAGTCATTTTATCCACCCACATCCTGCCGGAAGTACAGGCCATCTGTAACCGGGTCAACATCATCAATGCCGGTCGGCTGGTGTACAGCGAAGACATGAGCACGCTGAACGCCGCGCTGCAATCGGATTATTTACTGGCCGCCTTCGCTCGGCCGCCGCAGGCGGAACAACTGTCGGCCATCGCCGGCGTCAAACAGGTGGCCGCCATGGGCGAAGGACGGTTTCGCCTGCACATCGACGACAGCATGCCGATGGCGGAAATCATTGCGCAGAATGCGGTCAATAACGACTGGGGCATTAACGAACTGATCCCGGAAAGGCGCACGCTGGAACAGGTGTTCGTGGAACTGACATCAACCGACATTAACCAGGAGAGCCAGGTCGCGTGATTTTTCATATTGCTGTCCGGGAACTGCGCAGCCTGTTCCTGTCACCGCTGGCCTGGGCCATTCTGGCTGTCATCCAGTTCATCCTGGCCTGGCGTTTTTTCGTGCAGGTGGATTTCTTTTTTTCCATCCAGCCGCAACTGACAGTGATCGACAACGCCCCCGGGGTTACCGACCTGGTGGCCGCACCGCTGTATGAGTTTGCCGGCATCGTCCTGCTGATGATCATTCCACTGCTCACCATGCGACTGCTGAGCGAGGAACGGCGTAGCGGCACACTGAAACTGTTACTGTCGTCACCGCTGTCCATGACCGAAATCGTGCTGGGTAAATACCTGGGCATTCTACTGTTTCTCGGCATTGTCATCCTGCTGGTCACCCTGATGCCATTGTCACTGGCCATCGGCACCAGCCTGGACATGGGCAAGCTGTTCGCCGGCATGCTGGGCCTGCTGCTGTTACTGGCCGCCTTCGCCGCCGCCGGCCTGTATTTGTCCTCGTTGACCGCATACCCGACCATCGCAGCAGTCAGCACCTTTGGCCTGCTGATCATGCTGATGATTATCGACAGCGCCGGCGGCAACAGCCAGCAGGCCAGCCCCCTGTTCAGCTATCTGTCCATTACCCGTCACAACACACCCATGTTGCGGGGCATCGTCAACAGCAGCGATGTGGCCTATTACCTGCTGTTCATTATGACCTTCATCGTACTTAGCATTCGCCAGCTGGATGCCCAGAGACTACAGAAATAAGCATGCAGATCAGTAAATCCTCCAGGCTGAATTACCGCATCCAGT
>DATCSZ010000123.1:0-9848 GCA_036568205.1 Pseudomonadales bacterium | reverse complement strand
TTTCATGGTCTGTCCTGTGGCAGGCTGTCGCGCAGTCGGGCAATACGTGCCGCCAGGCGTTCGCTGCGCAGCATCAGGGCCTGCACATCGTCGACAAAGGCATCCAGCTCGGCACGGCCGGGCGACAGTGCGGCTTCCTCCAGCACAAATTCCTGCAGATGGCGGGCAAATACCGGCCGGCTTTGCTGCAGCCAGTGCCAGCTGTCGCGGCCAAGCTTGCCCAGCAGATGGGCCGGCAGGTCGCCGATCAGCCGGGCCAGGTGGTATTCCCAGTCCAAATCGATTGGCTGCAGGATATCAGCCAGCTGCTGCAGCAACTGGCTATTGCCGTGCAGATGCAGGTCGCTGTTGATAATGGCAGCCGCCTTGTCATCGGCGCCCAGCAGTTTGACAAAGTCCGACAGCCGGCCACGCAAATGGGCATGCACAGGCTCACCGGCTGCGGCCTGGGCGGTACGCAGCGCTATGCCGTTGCCGGTAATGTCGATCACAATATCCAGCGGCGGTTCGCTGCATTCAATGCGCAGGCACTGGCCGGACAGGGTTTGCAGGCGGGCGCTGGCAAGCGTGTCCAGGGCCAGCGCCCGGTTGATCACCGAGGCCAGCGCGGCCAGCCGGACATGGCTGGCCATCAGTATTTCAGCCCCTTGTGCAGGGCGACGATGCCGCCGGTCATGTTGTGGTAGTCGCAGTGATCAAAGCCGGCGGCCAGCAGCATGTTTTTCAGGGTTTCCTGGTCCGGGTGCATGCGGATCGATTCCGCCAGGTAACGGTAGCTGTCAGCATCATCGGCAAACAGGTCACCCATTTTCGGCAGGATGCGGAACGAGTACTGGTCGTAGACCTTTTCCAGCAGCGGGTTGACCGGTTTGGAAAACTCCAGCACCAGCAGCCGGCCACCGGGTTTCAGGATACGGTACATCGATGCCAGGGCCTTGTCCTTGTCGGTGACATTACGCAGGCCGAAGGCAATGGTAATGCAGTCAAAATAATTGTCCGGAAACGGCAGGCATTCGGCATTGGCCTGCACGTACTCGATATTGCCTCCCACGCCTTTGTCGGTCAGCTTGTCGCGGCCGACATTCAGCATCGAGTTGTTGATATCAGCCAGTATTACCAGCCCGTCCGGGCCGACAATCTTGCTGAAGCGGGCAGCCAGGTCACCGGTGCCGCCGGCAATATCAAGGATTTTCTGGCCGCGACGGGCGCAGCTGGCCTCAATCGTGAACTGCTTCCACAGCCGGTGAATGCCGCCGGACATCAGGTCGTTCATCAGGTCGTATTTGGCCGCGACCGAGTGGAATACATCCGCCACACGGGCGGCTTTTTCGTCTTTGGCGACGGTCTGGAAACCGAAATGGGTGGTGTCTTTGTCGCTCATGGCTCGGATCCGCAAAAATGGCTGGCCATTGTAGCCTGAAACCGCTGGGGCGTCATTGGTGTACAAATACCCTGTTTGGTGTATTTGTGCATGAGCAGTGACGGATTAGAATCTCCCGACAATTGCTGGGTGAGGATAACAGCGTGCAATACAACAAGATGATAGCGATGCCGGTTTTGGCCGTGCTGCTGGCGGCGTGTCTGCCGGAGCAGCAGCTGGATACGCTAAAGCCGGCGCTGGCCATGGTCCAGCCTGTGCCGCAGGCGGGTCATGACAATACGCCGGAGCTGGTTTTTTCCAGCAGCGAAAACGGCACGCTGGTTTATGGTGGCGCCTGCCATGGCAACCTGTCCAGCGCGGCAAAAGGCAATAATACGGTCACCTTTGATGCCCTGGCGGTCGGTTCCTATAACGACTGCACTATCCGTGTCCGGGATGCAGCGGGCAATCTGTCCGCGGTGTTGCCGGTGGGGGAGTTTTATATTGTCAGGGCCAGGCCGGTGAATGACAGCGGGCTGGCTGTGTGTGGTGACTATGCCCATGATAGCGGTGGCTTGCACAACAACAACCTGAATTGCAGCGCTGTCGGCGCTGCGACCACAGTTGCCGGTACCGATGGTGATGGTGACCCGGTGCCGGCAGGTCAGGATGCCTTGTATGGACGGGATGCGGCGGCAGCGTCCGGTGGCCTGATCAAGGCCGGCAGTGGAGAGGCAGGTTTTGATTTTTCCAAACTGGATGACAATGGTGCGGTGCTGGATGCCAGTGCCGGCAGCTGGCGTTGCCTGCGTGATAACCATACCGGCCTGGTCTGGGAGCACAAGACCAATGATGGCGGCCTGCATGACCGGGACTGGACCTATAGCTGGTATAACACCGATGCATCGGCCAATGGCGGCAATGCCGGTGTTGAAGATGGCGGCAGCTGCCTGACGCCGGGTCGCTGCGATACACAAAAATTTGTTGATGATGTCAATGCGGCCAGCCTGTGCGGCAGCAGTAACTGGCGTGTGCCCAGCGTTGATGAGCTGATGGGGATTATGCATTTTGGGCGAATCAACCCTGCCATTGATACCGGCCTGTTTGCCAATATCAGTGCCAGCTGGATTGCCTGGTCGGCAACCAGCTGGGCAAATGATAACAGTGCGGCAGCCTATGCCGAGTTCAGTATTGGTGGTGCGGGCCAAAGCAGCAAAACCGGTACCTGGCCGGTAATGCTGGTCAGCAGTGACGAGTGAGGAGACAGGCATGCAGGTACGTTATAACATTTTATGGGCATTGCTTTTTGTTCCGTTTGTTGCGTCGGCTACATGTGACGCGACGCTGCCACGCAGCAAGCCGGACCATGTCTATATTGATCATCAGGATGGCACGGTTACCGATGCCGAAACCGATTTGATGTGGATGAAATGTCCGCTGGGCTACAGCTATGACGGCAGCAGCTGTTCCGATGGGCCTGCCGTGTATAACTGGTCCCAGGCATTACAGCAGGCGCAGAGTGCCAATGCCGGTGCCGGAAATTATGGTTATACCGACTGGCGTGTGCCGAATGTGAAAGAGCTGCTGACACTGGCAGAACGGGCCTGCGAGAATCCGGCCATTAACAGCACGGTTTTTCCGGCCACTGTTGCGGAACTTTTCTGGTCGGCATCACCGGATGTGAATTCCTATACCTATAGCCAGGCGTGGGTCGTCAGTTTCACGCTGGCGCACCCGTCTCTTCGGCCTAAGCAATATGCCCATCTGGTCAGGCTGGTGCGTGACGCCCGTTAACCCGCCAGTAACAGCTTGATGCCGACGGCAATGGTGGTGATCTCAAACAGCCGTTTGACAAAGCGGTTGCCCTTCAGGATGGACAGGTGGGCGCCCAGGTAGCCGCCCAGTAACGAGCCGGCCAGCAGCGCCGGCAGCCAGTGCCACTGGATGGCCTGCTGCAGGCCCAGCGTCAGTGCGCCGGTGCTGTTCCAGAACAGGCCAACCAGCACCAGGGTGTGGGCAACTGCACGCTGGTAATCCATGCCGTGCCAGCGGATCAGCCACAGCGTGACAAACAGGCCGGTGCCGGAGGTCAGTGAACCGTTCAGGAAACCGAAACCGGATACCGCGGCCATGCTGATCAGTGTGTCGCGCCGGCCGATCTGGCGCGTTTGTGTTACCTGGCCCAGGTCCGGGCTGGCCAGTGAATACAGGCCCAGGCCGATGGTTAACACGCCGAGTGCGGTCATGGCGATGGTTGCCGGGATCAGCAGGATGCTGTTGGCACCCAGTATCACACCAGGCAGGCCGGCACCGAGCACAATCAGGCAGGCCTGGCGATCCAGCGGGCGATTGCGGTAATGACGCAGGCCGGCGCCGATACCGAGCGCCACGCTGGCCACTTTATGGGTGGCCAGTGCTACCGGAAACGGCAGGCCCAGGAAAATAATCGCCGGCAGCTGCAGCAGGCCGGCACCGCCGCCGGCAATTGCCGACAGCAGGTTGGCAATCAGGGCGATAACGGCCAGCAGCAACTGGCCGGGCAGGCTGTCCATCAGGCTCAGAAACGGTAGCTGATGCCGAGATAGGGGCCGGTCACTTCAAATTCGGCCAGCAAGGCTACCTTGTTGCCGGCCGCACGGGCGGTGGATTCGAGATCAATATCCAGCGAGCGGTAACCAGCGATCACACCCAGCCCGATCGGGCTGGTGTATTGCAGCCAGGCGTCAATATCGACGCCGCGCTCATCACCGTTGTCGCCGGCATTGATATCGGCGCCGATGGCCAGGCCGGTGACCGGGATGTCAAAGCGGGTGGCGAGATAGATATGCAGGTATTCGGTTTGCAGCTGGGCATTGGCCACCTGTGACTGGATATGGCCATCATAAAAACGACCGGTCAGGCCCAGGTTCAGGTCAAGCAGCGGCACCGGCAGCCGGTAATAGGCGGTCAGGTCGGTATGGCTCAGATCAATCTCGCCTTGCACCGAATAGGGTGTATTGTTCCAGACAAACGTGCCCTGGCCGTTATGGCGGATGCGGCTGTGTGCCAGGCGGATATTGGGCAGCACCGGCACCGGATGCTCAATCGCCAGCATCAGCATGGCATTGCTTTCACCTTCCATGCTGCGCTCGTCCAGTTGCAGTGAGTAACCGTTGAAATCAGGAGCTTCCATGCCGCCCCGGGCATCGGTATACCAGTAATTGATATGGGCGTAAATGTTCACGGCATCGGCGCCGGCCGGCAGTGCCAGGGCGGCCAGCAGGCCGGCGAGCAGGAAGTTTTTCATGGTCCGGACAGGCTCCTCAGAAGCGCCAGAACAGGCCGGCAAAGCCGCCGTCCAGTGCCAGTTCACGAATGGTTTTGCCAACCCGGATGTCACTGCGGTTGTCGCGGTAGCCGGCCATCACACCAAAACCAAAACCGGTTTTGTATTGCAGGAACAGCTGGCCGTCACGCACGCTTTCGCCGCCGTTCAGGCCGATGTCGTCGTAGTTGATTTCAACGCCGATGGCCAGGCCGGTCAGTGGCAGGGCAAAGCGGGCGCCGGCATACAGCAATCCGAGGCTGCTGTCGATATCCTCGTTGCCGCTGACCGATTCGCCCTGGTAACGACGGCCAGTGATGCCAAGATCCAGCGACAGCCAGTTATCCAGCACCTCGTAATACAGCGTGGCGTCGGTAAAGCTGCTGTCCAGTTCGCCGCTGCCGGCCAGTGACTGGCGCACATCATGGCGCATGGCGTTGTGGCTCAGGCGGATATTGGGCAGTACCGGCAGCGGGTGTTCAAATGCCAGCCAGGCAACACCGCTGGTGTCCTTGTCGGTTTTCAGGGTGTTGTCATCCGGACTGTCGAGGGTGGCCTGCCAGGCGGCGGCACCCAGTTCCAGGCCCAGCACGGTGGCGGCTTGGCTGTGGCTGGCCAGCAGTGCAAACGTCAAAGCAATCAAGGTTTTTTTCATCGGGTGTTCCTGCCTTATTGTTGTTGGGTTGCGTCGGCCAGCCGGGCAAATGCCGAGGTGGCCGCTGCCAGGGTTTGTTCAATCAGGGCCGGTGTGTGGGCGCTGCTGACAAAACCGGCTTCAAACGCCGACGGTGCCAGGTAAACGCCTTCATCCAGCATGGCATGATAAAAGCGCCTGAAGGCATCAATATTACAGCGGCTGACCTGGCTGTAGCGACGGACCGGTGTCTCGTTTGAGAAAAAGAAACCAAACATGCCACCCACCTGGTTACAGCTGAGCGCTACACCGGCGGCATCGGCGGCGGACTGGAAGCCCTGCATCAGCCGGGCGGCGCTGGCGGACAGTTGCGGGTAAAAGCCCGGTTCGCTGATTTGCTGCAAAATGGCCAGGCCGGCCGCCATCGCCAGCGGGTTGCCGGACAGGGTGCCGGCCTGGTAGACCGGGCCGGTCGGCGCAATGTGCTGCATGATGTCCTTGCGCCCGCCAAAGGCGCCAACCGGCAGGCCGCCGCCGATCACCTTGCCCAGTGTGGTCAGGTCGGGGCGGATGTTGTACAGGGCCTGGGCGCCACCGAGGGCGACCCGGAAACCGGTCATGACTTCATCAAAAATCAGTACGCTGCCGTACTCGTCACAAATGCGGCGCAGGCCTTCAAGAAAGCCGGGCTCCGGCGGAATGCAGTTCATGTTGCCGGCCACCGGCTCGACAATGATGCAGGCGATCTGCTGGCCGTATTCGGCAAAGGCCTGCTCGACGCTGGCCAGGTCGTTATAGGTCAGGGTCAGGGTCAGCTCGGCCAGTGCACGCGGCACGCCGGGCGAGGTCGGCTCGCCGAGGGTCAAGGCGCCGGAGCCGGCCTTGACCAGCAGCGAATCGGCATGGCCGTGGTAGCAACCCTCGAACTTGACGATGTTGTCGCGGCCGGTAAACCCGCGTGCCAGGCGAATGGCACTCATGGTCGCTTCAGTGCCGGAACTGACCATACGCACCTGCTCGATCGATGGCACCAGCTCGCAGACCCGTTCGGCCAGCTGGATTTCCAGCTCGGTCGGGGCGCCAAAACTCAGGCCATTGCCCAGCTGCTGGCGAATAGCGTCAAGAATGCCGGGATTGCTGTGGCCGGTAATCATCGGGCCCCAGGAGCCGACATAATCGATATAGCTTTTGCCATCGGCATCAAACAGCAATGCCCCTTCGGCACGCTCAAAAAACAGTGGGTTGCCGCCAACGCCGGCAAAGGCACGAACCGGTGAGTTGACACCACCGGGAATATGCTGGCAGGCACGCTGGAACAAATCAGATGAGCGACTCATGGAGACTCCTTAAAACGGTTTGACAACCGCCAGGATGACAATGGCAAACAGGGCCAGCACCGGCAGTTCATTAAAAACACGGTAGAACACATGGCTGCGGATATTGCGCTGGCAGGCGAACTGGCGTAGCAGATGACCACAGTAAAAATGGTAGGCAAACAAGGCAATAATCAGCGTCAGCTTGACATGAAACCAGCCGGCCGTTTTGAAGTAGTCGAGATTCAGCCAGGCCATCCACAGGCCAAACAACAGGCTGAGAAAAGCAAACGGCGTGACAAAACGGTACAGCTTGCGTTCCATGATGCACAGCCGCTCATGGGTGGCGGCATCGTTGCTCATCGCGTGGTGCACAAACAACCGGGGCAGGTAAAACAGGCCGGCAAACCAGCAGATGACAAAAATAATGTGCAGGGCTTTCAGCCACAGGTAGAGCATAATCAGCACCGGTAACAGGACGCGGCTATGATACCTGAATTGCCGCTGAATAAAACGTGGCGATGGTGATGCCCGCTGGCGGTGTGGCCGGTTTTCTGTTTGTGCGCCAGCCAGTGAAAAATGCACAGAGTGCATGTTCACTGCTGCATTCCTGATAACAGGCGCTATAATCAGGCCTCGTTTTTATAACCAACAGACAATGAGGCGGCTGTGATTAAAGTAGGTATTGTTGGCGGGACGGGCTATACCGGCGTCGAGTTGCTGCGTTTGCTGGCCAATCATCCACAGGTGCAGCTGGCGGTGATTACCTCCCGCGGGGATGCCGGTACCCGTGTGGATGATATGTTCCCCAGCCTGCGCGGTGTGGTTGACCTGGCGTTCAGTGAACCGGACAGCAATGTGCTGGCCGCCTGTGATGTGGTGTTTTTTGCGACGCCACATGCAGTGGCCATGCACAGTATGCGTGAGCTGATGGCCAGCAAGGTACGGGTAATCGACCTGTCAGCGGATTTCCGGGTCAAGGATGTGGCCCTGTGGGAGCGCTGGTACGGTTGCCAGCATGTGTGCCCTGAGCTGGTGGAAGAGGCTGTCTATGGTCTTGCCGAAATAAACCGTGAGGCGATGCGCAGTGCCCGGCTGGTGGCAGCACCTGGCTGTTACCCGACGGCTGTGCAGCTGGGCTTTCTGCCGTTACTGGAAAGTGGCTGGGTACAGGCTGACAGCCTGATTGCCAATGCGGTTTCCGGTGTCAGTGGTGCCGGCAAGGCAGCCAAAGTGGACACCCTGTTTGCCGAGGTCAATGACAGCTTCAAGGCTTATGGCGTTGCCGGTCATCGCCATCTGCCGGAAATCGAGCAGGGCCTGCAGCTGGCGGCGCGCCAGTCTGTCAGCCTGACCTTTGTGCCGCATCTGGCACCGATGACACGTGGCATTCATGCCACCTTGTATGCGCGGCTCAACAGCAACGGCATTGCCCTGGAAGACGTGCAGCAGCTGTTTGAAGATCGTTATGCCGATGAGCCGTTTGTTGATGTGCTGCCGCCCGGCAGCATGCCACAGACACGCACGGTACGAGGCTCAAACCATTGCCGTATCGCCGTGGCCAGGCCGCAGGGGCGTGACCAGATTGTGGTGATGTCGGTGATCGACAACCTGGTCAAGGGTGCATCCGGCCAGGCGGTACAGGCGATGAATATCATGTTTGGCCTGGCTGAGGATGCCGGGCTGGCGGTTGTACCATTGCTCCCCTGATCACTGACTGATGACGCCTGTTCAACGCCTGCACCGCTACCGTCACTTGTTGCTGTTTATGCTGGTAGCCTGCCTGCTGGGCGGCCTGTCAAGTGCTGCGATCTGGTATTGGCCGTTGCAGCGCGAACTGCAGTTGAATGCACAACAACTGGCTCACCTGCAGCAAGAGCACCAGGATGTTTTACGACGTATGGCGACCTGCACAGTGGAAAGTGATGTGTTGCGTAGCAGCAAGCAGGCCCTGCGAGAGGCACTGGATGCCCAGCAGATGCAGCTGGCCGAGCAGGAGAAATCGCTGGATTTTTTTCGCCAGCTGATGACGCCCGGTACCGAGCGTGATGGCCTGGAGTTGAGCAGTTATTCACTGACGTCCCTGCCCGTATCCGGCCAGATACTGTATCGCTTGACGTTTGTGCAATATGCAAAAAAACATCCGCAGCTAAAGGCCCGCTTGTCGATTCGTGTACAGGGTCTCTCGCAGGGGCAGGAAACCGTCTATGCTTTGAAGGATTTGCTGGCCGGCGGCAGTGAGCTGCCTGAGCGTCTGGATTTTCGTTATTTCCAGGTGCTGGAGGGCCATTTGCAGATACCGCAGGATTTTGAGCCACAGGCCTTGCTGGTAGAGGCTGTGCCGATTCAGAAAAACGCTGCACCGCTGGTGCGTACGCTTAACTGGCAGTTACAGGAGCAATAATATGTTTGGCAACAAAGACAAAAACAATAAAACCCAGGAACTGGAAAAACCGCCAACCTCGTTCAGCAATCCGGCTGCCCCGGTTGTGCCGAAGGCAGCTGCAGGCAAGGATGGCAAGTTGCCAAAATCCTCGTCAACCACGCTGATTGCCCGTGATACCGAGATATTTGGTGACATCAAGTTTTCCGGCAACCTGGAAATTGAAGGCAGTGTGCATGGCAATATCACTGCCAACCCCAGTGTTGATGCAGCCATCCGGGTGCTGGAGGATGGCCATGTCGAAGGCGATATCCATGTGCCGCGCGCCAATATCAACGGCCATATCAAGGGCAATGTTCATGCCAGCGCGCTGGAGCTGGCGGCCAAGGCCCGTGTTGAAGGCAATGTGCATTACGAGACCCTGGAAATGCTCAAGGGTGCGCAGATCAACGGTAATCTGGTATACGCCGAAAATGGTGTGGCAACCCGGCCACAAAAACAATCCGGCAACAGCTGAGATTGACGATGGCGGGTGTTGTCCGCATAATAACCGACCGTACAGCTTGGTTTTTAGGTGACAATTGATTATGGCCGTTGCAGAAAGTTTTCAGCCTGTGCCGCTGGTATTTACCGACAGGGCTGCTGCCAAGGTGCGTGAGCTGGTTGAGGATGAGGGGAATGAGAACCTGCATCTGCGGGTTTACGTGACCGGTGGCGGCTGTTCGGGCTTTCAGTACGGCTTCAGTTTTGATGAGGCGCTGGCTGATGATGATACCCGGATAGAAAACAACGGCGTTTTTCTGGTGGTTGACCCGCTCAGTTACCAGTACCTGGTCGGCGCGGTGGTGGATTAC
>DATCSZ010000122.1:0-13545 GCA_036568205.1 Pseudomonadales bacterium | reverse complement strand
CCTGGTCGATGCTGAGATGCTGTTTCAGCGCGCGGCGCAGCAGGGTGTTGACGGTACCTTCGATGTAGGTATGGATAATCAGGAACGGCATGTCGCGCTTGACCATTGCCAGCAGCGCGTCATCGGCACGCGGGAACTGGCGGCTGTCGACATCGTAGGGGGCAAACCAGTCGTTGTCGCCACCCAGGCGTACCAGCACCCAGCCAATGCAGGGGTGATCCAGGCTGTATTGCAGCACCCCGTACATCATGCAGGCGACGATGGTTTCCGGCGCGCTGACACTGGCCGGAATACGTGCCTCGATCTGTTCGTGCAGGTGGTCACGTATTTGCTCGACCACCGCGTTCAGTACATCCTCGCGTGACTGGAAATAATTGTAGAACGTGCCGCGCGCCATGCCGGCCTGCTGCATCAGTTCGTCGATGCTGGCGGCCTCCAGCCCCTTGCTGGCAATGATCTGCATGGCGGCATTGAGAATGGCCTGGCGGGTGCGTTCACGCTTGCCGGCGGGCCGTGGGGTGGCGATGGTCATCATTACGCAATAGTAATCGCTGTGCTTGGGATGGCTTGTTGACGCTGTTGTCATTTTTGACGATAGTGTCAAAAATTGCCAGCACCCATCTGTGACAAAAAATACAGGATACACCACGATGTCGAATCACCGCCATGTTCGTTCTGTCTCTGCCTTGCTGTTTGCCGCCCTGCTGACTGCCTGCGGTGATAACGGTGGTGCCATGCCGGAAATGCCACCGCCAGCGGTTGGCGTGATGACCGTGTCGTCTGCCAGCCATGCCCTGCGCGAGACCCTGCCGGGCCGGCTGGAAGCCAGCCGGGTGGCGGAAGTGCGCGCGCGGGTGTCCGGCATTGTTGAGCAACGGCTGTTCACCGAAGGCAGTGATGTCAAGGCCGGCGAGTTGCTGTTCCGTATTGATGATGCGCCGTATGCCGCACGCCGTGATGCGGCCGAGGCCAGTGTGGCCAGTGCTGATGCAGCCCTGTACCAGGCGCGTTACCAGGCTGAACGCTACGAGAGCCTGCGCCAGGACAATGCCGTCAGTGAGCATGACCTGGTACGCGCCAAGGCCGAGCTGAAGCAGGCCGAGGCTGCGTTGCTGGCCGCCCGTGCCGAACTGAAGGCGGCGACGATTGATTTGCAATACACGCGGGTAACGGCGCCGGTCAGTGGCCGTATTGGCCGTGGTTTTGTCACCGAAGGCGCGCTGGTCAGCCAGGCCGAGGCAACACCGATGGCGCTGATCCAGCAGATCGACCCGATGTATATCAACCTGCAGCAGGACAGCCGGCGCCAGTTGCAGCGTTACCTGGCGGCCAGTGCCGGCCGCTTGACACTGCAACAGGGTGATGCGGTGGACATCGAGCTGCTGCTTGACGATGGCAGTGTCTATCCGCACAAGGGACGCCTGCTGTTCAGTGACATCAATGTCGACAGCGGCACCGGCCAGCGCACACTGCGGGTGGAAATGCCCAACCCGGATGGCCTGCTGCTGCCGGGCATGTTTGTCCAGGCACGGCTGGCACAGGTGGTGTATCAGCAGGCGTTTTTGCTGCCACAGCAGGCAGTGATGCGCAGTGACCAGGGTGACAGTGTGTTTGTGGTTGGCAAGGACAATGTGCTGCAGCTGCGCCAGGTGACAGTGGCCGGCAGCAGCGAGGGGCGCTGGCTGGTAGTGGACGGCCTGCAAGACGGTGACGTGGTGATGACCGACGGCTTCCAGAAAGCGCGGCCGGGTGGCCCGGTGCAGCCGGTGTTTGTCGACAGCCAGGGAGAATAAGCATGTCGCGCTATTTTATTGACCGGCCGATCTTCGCCACGGTGATTGCGTTATTCCTGTCACTGATCGGTCTGATTGCCTTGACCCAGCTGCCGGTGGCGCAATACCCGACCGTGGCGCCGCCATCAATCAATATCACCGTGCGTTATCCCGGCGCCTCGGCGCAGGTGATGGACGAAACGGTCATCAGTGTGATCGAAAGCGAGATCAACGGTGCCGACAACCTGATCTACATGACCTCGGTCAGCCAGGTGGATGGCTCGGCCGAGATCATGGTGACCTTTGCCCCCGGCACCGATCCCGACATTGCCCAGGTGGATATCCAGAACCGCCTGGCCCGTGCCGAACCCCGCCTGCCGCAGGCGGTGACCCAGCAGGGCATCAGTGTGGCCAAGGCGAGTTCCGACATCCTGATGATTGTCACGCTGTCGTCGACCAATGAGCGCATCGACCGTTTTGCCCTCGGTGACTATGCCCAGCGCAATATCCTGCCCGAGCTGCAGCGTGCCGACGGGGTGGGTGAAACCCGCCTGTTCGGCGCCCAGCAGGCGATGCGGGTGTGGCTGGATATCCCGGCGCTGGTCAGCCACAAACTGGCGGTCAGTGATATTACCGCTGCGATCCGCCAGCAGAATGCCCAGGTGTCCTCCGGTATTGTCGGTGACCTGCCGGCCATCAAGGGCCAGCAGATTGCCTCGACGCTGACCGTCACCGGCCAGCTCGGCACGGTTGAGGAATTCGGCAATATCATCCTGCGTGCCAATGCCGATGGCTCGACACTGCGGCTGCGTGATGTGGCACGGGTGGAAGTCGGTGGCCAGAGTTATTCGGTATCGGCACGCAAGGATGGCGGCGAGGTTATCGGCATGGCGATCCAGCCATCGCCGTCCAGCAATGCGGTCAGTACCGTCAAGGATGTGCGTGAGCGGCTGCAGCGACTGGAGCAGTATTTCCCGGAAGGGGTGCAATACGATATCCCGATTGATGCCTCGGAGTTTGTCGCGATCTCGATCAAGAAGGTGTTTTTTACCCTGATCGAGGCGATGGTGCTGGTATTTCTGGTGATTTACCTGTTTTTGCAGAACATGCGTTATACGCTGATCCCGAGCATTGTGGTGCCGGTATCGCTGCTCGGCACCTGCGCCATTTTGCTGGCGGCCGGTTTCTCGCTGAACGTGCTGACCATGTTTGCGATGGTGCTGGCCATCGGCATCCTGGTGGATGATGCGATCGTGGTGCTGGAAAACGTGGAACGGATCATGGAGGAGGAAGGCCTGCCGCCGAAAGAGGCGACCATCAAGGCGATGAAGCAGATAACCGGCGCCATTGTCGGCATCTCGCTGGTGCTGGTCACGGTGTTCCTGCCGATGGCGTTTTTTGGTGGCTCGGTCGGCAATATCTACCGCCAGTTCTCGATTACCCTGTCGGTGTCGGTGCTGTTTTCCGCCTTGCTGGCACTGACGCTGACGCCGGCCATGTGTGCCACCATCCTGAAGCCGGTAACCCGTGGCGGCCAGCTGCAGAAAAAAGGCTTTTTCGGCTGGTTTAACCGCAGCTTTGACCGCAGCACCCGCAAATACCAGGGCTGGGTACAAAATGTGTTAAGCCATAGCGGCCGTTACCTGCTGGTGTATGTACTGATTGTCGGCCTGGCCGGCCTGCTGATGGTGCGTCTGCCCACCGCGTTCCTGCCGGATGAGGACCAGGGGCGGATCTTCACCATTACCCAGTTGCCGCCGGGAGCCTCGGCCGAGCGCTCCACCGAGGTGGCAAAAAAAATCGAGCACTATTTTGCCGAACAGCCGGAAGTGGAAAATGTGATCTCGATTATCGGCACCAACTTTTTTGGCGCCGGCCAGAACATGGTCAACACCTTTATCAACCTGAAAGACTGGGGCGAGCGGCCGGGCGAGCAAAACAGCGCCGATGCGCTGGCCGGTCGTGCGTTTATGGCGTTGATGCCGATGCGCGAAGCGTTTTCAGTGTCGATCAACCTGCCGCCGATCCCGGCGCTGGGCAACGGCACCGGCTTCAGTGTGCGGCTGCAGGATCGTGGTGGCATCGGCTACGAGGCGCTGAAAGAGGCGCGCAACCAGTTCCTGGGTCTGGCATCACAAAGCCCGGTGCTGCGTAATGTGCGGGTGGAAGGGGTTGAGGATGCGCCGCAGCTGCGCATGAATATCGATCGTGAAAAAGCCTATGCGCTGGGTGTGGGTTTTGACGAGATCAACACCCTGCTGTCGGCCGCCCTTGGCTCGGCCTATGTCAACGACTACCCCGATCGCGGCCGCATGAAGCGGGTGATTGTGCAGGCCGACACACCGTACCGCATGCAGGGTGACGATATCCTGCAGCTGCAGCTGCGCAACCAGCACGGCGAGATGCTGCCGCTGGCGACGTTTGCCGATATCGAGTGGGTCAGCGGGCCGATGCAGATGATCCGCTATAACGGCTATGTGGCGTTCCGGATTTCCGGTGAGGCAGCGCCTGGCTACAGCACCGGCCAGGCGATGCAGGCGATCGAGGACATCATGCAGCAGATGCCGGCCGGCGTTGGCCATGAATGGACCGGCATCAGCCGTGAAGAACGCCTGTCCGGTTCACAGGCACCGCTGCTGCTGGGCCTGTCGCTGCTGGTGGTGTTTTTGTTCCTGGCCGCCCTGTACGAAAGCTGGTCGATCCCGTTTTCGGTGATCCTGGTGGTGCCGCTGGGTGTGATCGGCTCGCTGATCGCTGCCAATATCATGGGCATGCCCAACGATGTGTACTTCAAGGTTGGCCTGATTGCGATTATCGGTCTGTCATCGCGCAATGCGATCCTGATTATCGAGTTTGCCAAGGATTTGCAGGCCCAGGGTTATGAGCTGGTGGAAGCCACCATGATTGCCGCCAAACAGCGACTGCGTCCGATCCTGATGACCTCGTTTGCGTTCATCATGGGGGTGGTGCCGCTGGCGATTGCCACCGGTGCCGGCTCGGCTGCCCAGCGTGCCATTGGCACCGGGGTGATGGGCGGCATGATCTCGACCACCATCCTGTCGATATTCCTGGTGCCGCTGTTTTTTGTTGTGGTGCGCCGTGTCTTCAAAGGCAGCGCCCGCCAGCAGGCCTTGTACCATGAAGAGGCCGAGGCGCGTGGTTTCAACCATCCCGGTGATGTGCCGGAACAACAGCCATAGCAGCAGGCGGCGACAATCAAAACAGATGCCGACCGGCGGCGACTGCGGTAGAATGGACGCCGTTTTGTCCATTACCGGGCGGCCTGCCGGGCCGCCGCAACCAGATAAGGAAAAGCCATGAGCCAGTTGCCTGTCGACCTGAAATACGCCAGTTCCCACGAATGGGCGCGTCTGGAAGGTGATATTGTCACCGTCGGCATTACCGACCATGCCCAGGATGCACTGGGCGATGTGGTCTATGTCGAGCTGCCCGATATCGGTGCCGAGCTGCATGCCGGTGACGAGGCCGGTGTGGTGGAATCGGTCAAGGCCGCTTCCGACATATATGCGCCGGTATCCGGTGAGGTCATCGCCATCAACGAAGACCTGGAAGACGCGCCGGAAACCATCAACGGCGACCCGTACAACGATGGCTGGTTCTTCAAGCTGCGCATCCGTGACATGGCCGAGCTGGAAAACCTGCTCAGCGCCGATGATTACCGCGCCTTGCTGGAAGAAGAACAGGACTGACCCGCGCCATACCCCCAAGCCGTAGCCACGCTACGGCTTTTTTGTTTGTTTCCCTGAACCGAGCCCAGCCATGCAAACCCTGACCATCAATGCCCGTGCGGAAAAACGGCTGAAATCCGGCCATCTGTGGATTTACAGCAACGAGATCAACAACGACAAAACGCCACTGAAAAGCGTGCAGGCCGGTGAGCAGGCCGCAATCAACGGCGAGGATGGCCGGCTTGTCGGTTATGCGCTGATGAATCCGCAGCAGCTGATCTGCGGCAAGATCGTCGCCCGCAAAAAGCCGCTGGATCGTGCCCAGCTGAAAGCACGGCTGGCCGCTGCCCTGAGCTGGCGTGAACAAAATTACCCGCAACCGTTCTACCGCCTGTGTTATGCCGAGGGTGATTACCTGCCGGGGCTGGTGATTGATCGTTATGACGATATCTGTGTGGTGCAGCTGACCGACCGGGGCATGCTGGCCTTTGTTGATGACATTGCAGCATTGCTGGCCGAGCTGGCCGGCAGCCGCGGGGTATTGTTCCAGCATGATTATCCGCAGGTCGATGGCATCGAGCTGCCGGCGCACAGCGTGGTGGGTGAGGTGCCCGAGTTTGCCCGGCTGCAGGAAAACGGCGTGCAGTTTCTGGCGCCATTGCACGCCGGCCAGAAAACCGGATGGTTTTATGATCATCGCGATAACCGTGCCCGGCTGCTGCCACTGGTCAACGGCAAACGGGTGCTGGATGTATTCAGCTATGTCGGTGGCTGGGGCATCCAGGCACTGGCCCATGGTGCGGCCAGCCTGACTGCCGTGGATGCCTCGGCGTTTGCGCTGGATTGCCTGGAGCAAAACGCCGCGCTGAACGGCTTTGCCGACACCGTTACCGCACTGCAGGGCAAGGCTTTTGATGCGCTGCAGGCGCTGATTGCTGAAGGGGAAAAGTTTGATGTCATCATTGTCGACCCGCCGGCCTTTATCAAAAAGAAAAAAGACTTCAACCAGGGCCTGAAAGCCTACCGCAAGGCCAATGAGCTGGCCTTGCGCCTGCTGGACAAGGACGGCCTGTTGATGTCGGCTTCCTGCTCCATGCACCTGGCCGCACACGAGCTGCAGCAGCAGGTGCAGCAGGCCGCCCGCCATGTCGATCGCGAACTGGCGCTGGTCTATGCCGGCGGCCATGCGGCCGACCACCCGGTGCATCCGGCGATTGCCGAAACCTGCTACCTGAAAGCGCAATTGTACCGGCGGCTGGGCTGAGCAGCGCCGCTGTTGCCATTTGACCTGCATCAACAAAGCACCTAATGTCACTTGTACGCCACACTGGCGGGGGTAAGATGGGAGTGAAAAACCGCTACTGACAAGAGGGATTTTTATGCAATGCAATATTGGCAAAACCGACCGTATCGTTCGTATTGTCGCCGGGCTGTGCATGATCGCCGCCGGTGTGTACTGGCAATCCTGGTGGGGGGTGATTGGCCTGGTGCCATTGGCCACCGCCGGCCTGCGCTTTTGCCCGCTGTATCTGCCGCTGGGTATTTCCACCGATAAACCATCTGTCTGATTCACCGAACGCAGCCCTGTGCTGCGTTTTTTTATGCCGGAAGGAGGGACTATGCCTGCACAACAAACGCCTGCTGCGTACCAGTCATTGTGCCGGGATTTCAGCTGGGACAAGGCGGCCGCACAACTGGCCGGCATCGGCGAAGGGCGACTGAATATCGCCTTTGAGGCACTGGATCGCCAGCTGCTGGCCGGCCGTGGTGATGTCACGGCGATCCGTTTTATTGCCAGGGACAGCCTTGATGCACAGGCGATCAGCTACCGCCAGCTCAACAGCCGTGCCAACCGCTTTGCCAACCTGCTGCAACAGCTGGGTGTACAGCCCGGTGAGCGGGTATACGGTCTTTGCCAGCGCCTGCCGGACCTGTATGCCGCCTTTTTTGGCGCACTGAAGCACGGCTGTGTGTTTACCCCGCTGTTTCCGGCTTTTGGCCCCGAGCCGGTGCGGCAACGGGTCGGGATCGGCCAGCCGGCGGTGCTGGTGACCACCGAAAAACTGTATCGCAAAAAAGTGGCTGAATGGCGCGGCCAGGTTGATTGCCTGCAGCATGTATTGCTGATCGGCGAAGTCGGGCAGCTGCCGGACAATTGCGTGGCTGTCGATCTGGCGCTGGCGCAGTGCAGTGATGACTATGCCACCCGCGCCATGCAGCCGGATGATCCGGCCCTGCTGCATTTTACCAGCGGCACCACCGGCAAGCCCAAGGGCGCGCTGCATGTACACCAGGCGGTGCTGACGCATCATGTCACCGGCCAGCTGGCGCTGGATCTGCATCCCGGCGATGTCTACTGGTGTACTGCCGATCCCGGCTGGGTAACCGGCACCTCCTACGGCATTATTGCCCCGATGACTAACGGCGTAACCATGGTGGTGGATGAGGCCGAGTTTGATGCCGAGCGCTGGTACCGCATCCTGCAGGACCAGCAGGTCAATGTCTGGTATACCGCGCCAACCGCGATTCGTATGCTGATCAAGGCCGGTGATGAATTGCTGCAGGGCGTTGACCTGTCGGCGCTGCGATTTATGGCCAGTGTTGGCGAACCGCTTAATCCCGAGGCGGTGCTGTGGGGCCAGCGGGTGCTGGGCAAGCCGTTTCATGACAACTGGTGGCAGACTGAAACCGGCGCCATCATGATTGCCAACTACCCTGGCGTGCCGGTCAAACCCGGTTCGATGGGCCTGCCGATACCCGGTGTCGAGGCGGCGGTGGCACGCACCGATAACGGTTTTGCGCTGATTGAGCAGGCCGATGAAACCGGCGAACTGGTGCTGAAAGCCGGCTGGCCATCGATGTTTCGTGGCTACCTGCATGAAGACGAGCGTTACCGCAAATGCTTTGTTGGTGACTGGTACCTGACCGGTGACCTGGTGCGCCGTGATGCGGAAGGGTATTACTGGTTTGTTGGCCGCAGTGATGATGTGATCAAGACGGCCGGCCACCTGATCGGCCCGTTCGAGGTGGAAAGCGTGCTGCTGGAGCACCCGGCGGTGGCCGAAGCCGGCGTGATCGGCGTGCCGGACGAGATGGCCGGCAATGTGATCAAGGCTTTTGTGTCATTAAAGCCAGGTTATAACGGTGACGATACGCTGCTGAAATCACTGATGGCACATGCCCGCAAGCGGCTGGGGCCGGCAGTAGCGCCACGGCAGATTGCCTTTTGTGAACAGCTGCCGCGTACCCGCAGTGGCAAGATCATGCGCCGGCTGTTAAAGGCGCGCGAGCTGGGCCTGCCGGAAGGTGACCTTTCCACGCTGGAAGGCAATCAGGAGTCCGTATCATGAATACTGACAAACCGCTTATGTCGCGTGAGCATTCGCTGCAGTTGCTGCAGCAGATGCTGCGGGTACGCCGTTTTGAAGAGCGCTGTGTTGAGCTGTATACACAGGAAAAAATCCGTGGTTTCCTGCATGTCTGTATCGGCGAGGAGGCGGTGGGCGCGGGTGTGATGTGCCATCTGTGTGAAGACGATGCAGTAGTCTCCACCTACCGTGAGCATGGCCATGCCTTGCTGAAAAACCTGGCCATGAACAGCATTATGGCCGAGATGTATGGCAAGCAGGCAGGCTGCAGCCGTGGCCGTGGCGGCTCGATGCACCTGTTTGATGCGCAGCAGCGGTTTTTTGGCGGCAACGCGATTGTGGCCGGCGGCCTGCCAACGGCGGTGGGCCTGGCGCTGGCCGATAAAATGCAGGGCAGGCAGCGTGCCACGGTGTGTTTTTTTGGTGATGGTGCCGCTGCCGAAGGCGCGTTCTACGAAAGCCTGAACCTGGCCGCATTGTGGCGGCTGCCGGTGCTGTTTGTCTGCGAGAACAACCATTATGCGATGGGCACACCGATTGCAGTGGAACATGCCCAGCCGGCTATCCATATCAAGGCGCAAGCGATCGGTGTGCCGGCCGTGAAGGTGGACGGCATGAGTGTGGTGCAGGTGGAAGCTGCCGCCAGCCGGGCACTGGCGGATATCCGCAATGGCAAGGGGCCGCGCCTGCTGGAGTGTGATACCTACCGTTTCCGGGCCCATTCGATGTTTGACCCGCAGCTGTACCGTGAGGCTGAAGAGGTTGAACAATGGAAACAGCGCGACCCGATCACCCGGCTGGCTGACTGGATGCGCAGCAACGCGATGCTGGATGACCCGCAATGGCAGGCCATTGAACAGGCGATTAGCGATGAGGTGGACGCAGCGGTGGCATTTGCCGAGCAGGCCGAATGGGAAAAAGTGGATGATCTGGCGCAGTTTGTTTGCCTGCCCCTGCCGGAGACGTTTGCCGCACCGCCAGCGGCAGCGCCGGCAGCACAAGCAATCACCCTGCGCGACGCCTTTCATGACGGCCTGGCCGAGGCGCTGCGTCATGATCAGCGGGTGCTGGTGATGGGTGAGGATATCGGCCACTACGGCGGCTGTTATGCGGTGACCCGCGACATGCTGGCCGAGTTTGGCCCCGCGCGCATCATTGATACCCCGCTGTCGGAAAACGGCTTTACCGGTGCCGGCATCGGTGCCGCGCTGGGTGGCCTGCGGCCGGTGGTGGAGATCATGACGGTGAATTTCAGCCTGCTGGCGCTGGACCAGATCGTCAATACCGCTGCCACCTTGCTGCATATGTCCGGTGGCCAGTTCAATGTGCCGCTGGTCATCCGCATGGCGACCGGTGCCGGCCGCCAGGTGGCAGCCCAGCACTCACACAGCCTGGAAAACTGGTTTGCCCATGTGCCGGGCTTGCGGGTACTGGCGCCGGCCACCGTTGAGGATGCCCGTTATATGTTATGGGCTGCGCTGCAGGACCCGAATCCGGTGATTATCTTTGAGCATGTCATGCTGTATAACCACAAAGCCGAGCTGCCGGTACTGGCCGATGGGGTGGATATCGAAAAGGCGGCGATACGCCGGCCGGGCCGTGACATCAGCCTGATAACGTATGGCGGCTGCCTGTACAAGACCCTGGACGCTGCCGAACAGCTGGCAACACAAGGCATCGAGGCCGAGGTGATCGACCTGCGGGTGCTGCGCCCGCTGGATGATGAAACCATCATCGCCTCGGTCAGCCGCTGCCACCGGGCGCTGGTGGTGGATGAAGGCTGGCACAGCGGCAGCCTGGCCGGCGAAATTATCGCCAGGATCAACGAACAAGCGTTCTGGCAGCTGGATGCGCCGGTGGCCAGGGTGTGCAGCCGTGAAGTGCCAATGCCGTATGCCGCGCATATGGAGCAGGCGGCGCTGCCGCAAATAGATGACATTGTTGCCGCGGCCCGGCAGCTGCTGGGAGAATCGCCATGAGCGATTTCTGCATGCCGTCGATGGGTGCCGATATGGATCAGGGCACCTTGCTGGCCTGGAAGGTAAAGCCCGGCGACGCGCTGCACAAGGGCCAGGTGATTGCCACCGTGGATACCAGCAAGGTAGCGCTGGATATCGAGGTCTTTGAAGACGGCGTGCTGGATGAGCTGCTGATCAGTGAGGGCGACACGGTTGCCGTCGGCACACCGATTGCCCGTATCCGTGGCAGCGGTGAAGCCGCTGCCACGGCAGGACAGGCAGACGCCGGCCGGCAACAGCCGCAGCAGGCAATGCCGGCCGCTGAGAAAAAACGTCAGGTGGAAAAAACCGTGCCGCTACAGGCGGCGGTGGCGGCAACAGCCACAGCAGGCGCGGATAGAAAGCTGGCCTCGCCGGCTGCCCGGCGTCAGGCAAAAGCGCAGGGCATTGACCTGGCACCGCTTGGCGGCAGTGGCCCGGATGGCGCCGTGCTGCTGGCTGATCTGGCGGCTGGCCAGGCCGTGGCCGCAGCAGGCAAAAAAGCCGTCACAGGTTTTGACAGTGCGGCCATGCGCAAAACCATTGCTGCGGCGATGAGCCGCTCCAAACGCGAGATCCCGCATTTTTACCTGGCCAGCACGGTGGATTTGCATGCCGCCGAACAATGGCTGGCCGATTACAACAGCCAGCGAGCACCAGCCGGGCGGCTGTTGCTGGCGGCCTTGCTGATGAAGGCGGTGGCTGCTGCGCTGGCCGGCTATCCGGCACTGAACGGTTTTTACCGCAATGACGATTTTGTTGCCGGTGAGGCCGTACACCTGGGAATGGCGATCAACCTGCGCGGCGGTGGCCTGGTGGCACCGGCCATTCTCAATGCCGACCAGCTGGCCTTGCCGGCACTGATGGCACAGTTGCAGGACCTGGTTAAACGCGCCCGCAGCGGCGGCCTGAAAAGCTCGGAAATCAGCAGCCCGACCGCCACCGTCACGGCACTCGGCGAGCGGGGTGTGGATAGTGTATTCGGGGTGATTTACCCGCCACAGGTGGCAATGATTGGCATTGGCCGGCCGCGCCATTTGCCTGTCGCGGTTGGCGAGGCGCTGGCCGTGCACCTGGCGGTGGATATTTCGCTGGCGGCCGATCACCGGGTCTGTGATGGCCACCTGGGTGGCCTGTTCCTGAACGACATCAACAGGCGGCTGCAACAGCCGGAGGATTTATGACACGTGAACAACTGCGCGCTGCCGTGCTGGAGGAATTGTCCGCCATTGCACCGGATATTGATATCGACACGCTGGACGATACGGTTAACCTGCGTGACGAGTATGACCTCGATTCAATGGACAGCGTCAACCTGCTGACAGCCATCCACAAACGGCTGCAGGTCAATATCCCGGATCGTGATTACGCACGCATGCACAGCATCAGCGAGCTGCTGGATTATCTGCAACAGCACGCCAGCGGCTGACAACAAAAAGGGGCGGGCCAGTTGATGCTGGCCCTGTTTTTTTGCAGGAGGGAGCCTGATGGGGAGTCATATTGGCAGGCATGCCATGCCGGTGTCGAAAAGTTGGCCCGATAAATGCTGTACAGGGTTTGTCCTGCCTGACTGGCAGTGTATGAGGCAAGCCCGATGACGATTGCATGGAATAACTACGATAGCCCCGGCTTTTATGATGAGCTGATGTCCAGCCCCGGTCACGCCCGGCGGCCGGCACGCAAGCTGGTGTCCTATCTTAAATCCCTCAGTGACGAACATATTGAGGCGCGGCGTATGGCGGCCGAGCTGACGATCAAGGAAATGGGCGTCAGCTTCACCGTTTATACCGAGGAAGGCAATATCGACCGCGCCTGGCCGTTTGACATTATCCCGCGGGTGATTTCACGCCATCAGTGGGACAGGACCGCCGCCGGCCTGAGCCAGCGCCTGCAGGCACTGAACCTGTTTATCGATGACCTCTACCATGAGCAGCGTATCATCAGGGATGGTGTGATACCGGCTTTTGTGCTGCAGCAGTCGGCCAATTACCGCAAGGAGTGTGAAGGCATGTCGCCCGCTTTTGGGGTGTGGGCACATATCTGTGGCACCGATCTGGTGCGCGATCGTGATGGCGAGTTCTATGTGCTGGAAGACAACCTCAGGGTGCCCTCCGGTGTGTCCTATATGCTGGAAAACCGCGCCATTATGAAGCGCATCATGCCGGAGGTATTCGGTGAGCTGGATATTGCCCCGGTCAGTGATTACCCGGCGCGGCTGTTTGACCTGCTCAGCTCCTTGTCCCCCCGGCGGGTAAAAAAACCGGTGATTGTGGTGCTGACACCGGGCATTTATAACGCCGCCTATTTTGAACACGCGTTCCTGGCCCAGCAGATGGGCGTGGAGCTGGTTGAAGGCAGCGACCTGCTGGTTGATGACGACTGTGTATGGATGAAAACCGTGGCCGGCCTGGAGCGCGTGGATGTGATCTATCGCCGCATCGATGACCTGTTTCTTGACCCTGAAGTATTCCGCAAGGATTCGGTGCTGGGCGTGCCGGGGCTGATGCGCGCCTGGCTGGCCGGCAATGTCGCACTGGCCAATGCACCCGGTGCCGGCGTGGCGGATGACAAGGTGATTTATGCCTTTGTACCGGCCATCATCAAGTATTACCTGGACCAGGATCCATTGATCCCGAATGTTGAAACCTTTTTGTGTTATGACAAAAAACAGCGCGATTATGTGCTGGCCAATCTCGACAAGCTGGTGGTCAAGCCGGCT
>DATCSZ010000121.1:0-1423 GCA_036568205.1 Pseudomonadales bacterium | reverse complement strand
TCGCCCCAGGCGCGTAACGCCAGTGCCATCAAGAACGCTGTCATGGCAAAGCCGATAACGATCGCCGTCAGCACCAGCGCCTGTGGCAGTGGATCTGTATGCAGCTCCGAAGCACCAATGACTGCCGGCGCGCTCTCCAGCAGGCGTCCCATGGAAAACAGAAAAAGGTTGACCGCATAACTTAGCAAGGTAAGCCCGAGCACTACAGGGAAAGTGCGCAACCGCAGAATCAGATAAACACCACAAGCGGTCAGCACCGCAATCATGATGGCGAGCAGGATTTCCATCAGCGACTCTCCTCTTGCTCGACCACAGACAACTTGCCAAGGCGGGCCAGAATCAGCAGTGTCGCACCAACCACGGTGAGATAGACGCCCAGATCGAACAACATGGCGCTGGCAAGCTCGAATTCACCAACCACGGGCCAGTGCATATGGGCAAAAGTTGAAGTCAGGAATGGATGATCAAACAGTAAACTGGCCAGCCCGGTCAGCGCTGACAACAATACACCTGATGCCACCAGCGGGTGGTAATTGTTTGGCACGCGCGCATGCACCCAGTGCACCCCATTGGCAACATACTGCAGCACCAGTGCCACCGCCGTCACCAGCCCGGCAATAAACCCGCCACCTGGCAGGTTATGACCGCGCAACAATATATATACAGCCACCAGCAATGCGATCGGCAATACCGCCTGCGATATCACTCGCAACACAACCGGGTAACGTTCGCGAGCCCAACGCCGACCGTCCGGATCATACAGCGGCAGGCACAGACCGAGATTCTCAAGCAAGGCGTAAATGCCGGCAGCCGCAATGGCCAGCACAGTTATCTCGCCAAGCGTATCAAAGCCGCGAAAATCAACCAGAATGACGTTAACGACATTCTTTCCACCACCTCCTGGCACACTGTTGTCAACAAAGAATGCCGAGATGGTGTCGCCCGGATGAGTCATGGCAAACAACGCTAACAAACCCATCCCCGCACCAATCGAGATTGACAGGAAAAGATCACGACTGATATCCCAGCGAGTGGACTCGATCGTGCCGCGGGTCGGCAGGAAGTACATTGCCAGCATCAGCAGCAGCACTGTTACCACTTCCACCGCCAGCTGGGTCAGGGCGAGATCCGGTGCCGACAGGCGCAGGAACACCAGCGATACCACCAGTCCGACAACGCTGATCATTAACAATGCCACCAGGCGACGCCGGCGCAGCAATACGGTTGCCAGCGCGGACACCACTGCCAGCACTGCTGCCAACACTGCCAGCCCATCCACCGGTGTCAGCGCACGTTCGCCGCGCCAGTCCGGCATTGACGCAACAGTCGCCAGCATCATCAGCGCCACCGGCAGCAATAACCAGGCGACATAGCGCTGCAGCGCTCCATTATCAATCCACCTTACCACTGCGCCAGCGGCACC
>DATCSZ010000120.1:0-2670 GCA_036568205.1 Pseudomonadales bacterium | reverse complement strand
CCATCGCCCTGCAGTGGCATGGCCAGATCCGTTATATTACCGACCTGCCACTGGCCTACTTCTATGCGCTGATGGTCATCGACCCGCGCGCCTGGAAGCGGATTGATGCTGCCGACCAGGCAATTGTCAGCCAGCTGATGCGCGATGCCTTTGTCAAGATTGGCGCGCAGAACCGCAAGGACAACGCCGCCGCGCTGATTGCGCTGCAGAAACAGGGCATCGAGATTGTCACCCCCAGCGCCGAACAGCTGAACGACTGGCAACAAAAAACCCGCCAGGCCGGTGCCGTGTACGTTGAAAAAGCCGGCATCAGCCCGGCCATGCTGCAACGCGCACAAGCCTTGCTGAACGACTATCGCCGCAGCAATGGCCAGTAAGGCACTGCGCCTGCTGCACGGGCTTGAAGACGGCCTGCTGCTGCTGGCTGTGCTGCTGATGATCAGCCTCAGTGGCGGCCAGATCCTGCTGCGCAACCTCGATATCAACGGCATGATGTGGCTGGATTCGGCCAACCGGGTGCTGGTGCTGTGGCTGGCCATGCTGGGCGCCCTGCGTGCCAGCCGTGACCAGAAGCACATTGCCATTGATGTGCTGGCCCATTACAGCGGTCCACTCACTCGCCGTGTGGTGCATTTGCTGGTGTCGCTGTGTTGCGCGGCCCTGTGTGCAACAGCCGCCTGGTTCAGCCTTGGGTTTATCCGTTCCGAACGCGAATTCGGCGACATCGCTTTCCTGAACGTGCCGCAATGGCTGTGCCAGGCGATTATCCCGGCTGGCCTGGCCCTGATGGCCTGGCGTTTTATCTGGCATGCCCTGACACCGGCCGGAGCTGCCGATGACGGCGCTTAGTGTTATTGCCCTGGTGCTGCTGGCAATGGCCGGCGCACCGCTGTTTGTTGTTATCCTGGCGGCGGCCATGCTGGGCTTTTACCTGGCCGATATTCCGCTGGCGGCGATCACCATCGAAATCTACCGCATCGCCGATACCCCGCTGCTGATTGCACTGCCACTGTTCACGCTGACCGGCTACCTGCTGGCAGAAAGCCGCACCTCGGAACGTCTGGTTGCTGTCAGCCAGGCACTGATCGGCTGGCTGCCCGGCAGCCTCGCTATTGTCGCCTTTATCAGCTGCGCGCTGTTCACGGCCTTTACCGGCGCCTCCGGCGTCACCATTGTCGCCATGGGCGCGCTGCTGTATCCGGCCCTGCAGCAGGTTGGCTATCCGTCACGCTTCAGTCTCGGCCTGATCACCAGCTCCGGCAGCCTCGGCCTGCTGCTGGCACCGTCGCTGCCACTGATCCTGTACGGCATCATTGCCCAGCAGATGGGCGTCGGCACACCATTCAGCATCCAGGACCTGTTTATCGCCGGCCTGCTGCCGGCGCTGCTGATGATTGTGCTGCTCAGTGCCTACAGCCTGTGGCACACCCGCCACACGCCGATCAGCCGCCAGCCATTCAGCCGCGATGCCGTCAAACGTGCGTTGTGGCAGGCCAAATGGGAAGTGCCACTGCCGTTTATCATCCTGTTCGGCATTTACAGCGGCTGGTTTGCCTTGTCGGAAACCGCCACCATTGCGCTGTTGTATGTGCTGGTGGTGGAAGTGTTGATTTATCGCGAGATCGGCTGGCGTGAATTGCCGCTTATCGTGCAGAAGTCCATGACCATGGTCGGTGGCATCATCATCATCCTGGCGGTATCGCTGGCGCTGACCAATGTGCTGATCGACGCACAAATCCCGACCCGGCTGTTTGACATCATGCAGGAACACGTCAGCAGCAAACTGATGTTCCTGATCCTGCTGAACCTGCTGTTGCTGGTGCTGGGCGCCTTTCTCGACATTTATGCCGCGATTGTCATCATCGTGCCCATCATCCTGCCGATTGCCGTCAGCTACGACATCCACCCGATCCACCTTGGCATTATCTTCCTGGCCAATATGCAGATCGGTTATTTCACCCCGCCGATCGGCATGAACCTGTTTATTGCCAGCTACCGTTTCAACAAGCCGGTCACCGAACTGTACCGCGCCTCGGTGCCGTTTATGCTGGTTCTGCTGCTGGCAGTACTGGTCATCACCTATGTGCCGGCACTGAGCATGCTGTTTATCGACTGACAGACGGCACCACAATAAATTAGAAATTTCTAATGCAGAATTCCGGCGCATATTCTACAATTGCGCATAATGTTTTCCGGACTGCAAGGGGAGAGACACCATGCGCACTGCTTTCAGGGGTTTTCTGGCCGGCTGGCTGATACTGGCCAGCATTGTCACACTGGCTGCCGAACGGGTATGGATTGATGTGCGTACACCGGCTGAGTACGCCGAGCGCCACATCGATGGCGAAATCAATATTCCTCACCAGCAGATCACCGAGCAGATTGCCATGCACGTGGCTGACAAGAATACCGAGATCCGCCTGTATTGCCGCTCCGGCAACCGGGCCGGCAAAGCCAAGCAGGCACTGGAAGCCGCCGGCTACACCAATGTCATCAATGCCGGCAGCATTGATGACGTGCAGCCGGTGCGGTTTGACGAGGCATTGTGCTGCCGCTGATCATCCGGGAGGCCATCAGGCCAGGCCAGCCGACTGCAGCAGGGCCTCCAGTCGCTCCAGCTCACTGATATCGGCCGTGGCCGGCACCAAAAACAGCTCGTCGAGCTGCAGC
>DATCSZ010000119.1:0-6908 GCA_036568205.1 Pseudomonadales bacterium | reverse complement strand
TAATGCCGCCAGCCTGGATGAGCTGATCAGCCAGACGGTGCCGGCCGGCATCCTGAAGAAAGATGCGCTGGCGCTGGCGCCGGCCATCGGCGAGGCCGCCACACTGGCGCGCCTGCGCGAGATTGCCTCGGCCAATGTGCTGCACCGCTGCCATATCGGCATGGGCTATTACCCCTGCCATACCCCCACCGTCATCCAGCGTAATGTGCTGGAAAACCCCGGCTGGTATACCGCCTACACCCCGTACCAGCCGGAAATCGCCCAGGGCCGGCTGGAAGCGCTGATGAACTTCCAGCAAATGGTGATGGACCTGACCGGCATGGAGCTGGCCAGCGCTTCGCTGCTGGACGAGGCGACCGCTGCCGCCGAGGCCATGGCGATGAGCCACCGGGTGGCGAAAAAGAACAAAAGCAACAGCTATTTTGTTGATCGCCACTGCCACCCGCAGACCATTGCCGTGATGCGTACCCGTGCCCGGCATTTCGGCTTTGAGCTGATTATCGGCGATGCCGCCACCGAGCTGGCCAATGAAGAGGTGTTTGGTGTGCTGCTGCAGTACCCGAACACGCTGGGCGAAATCAACGACCCGACCGCCATCATCAACACCGCCCATGCCGGCAATGCCGTTGTCACCATGGCCTGTGACCTGCTCAGCCTGTGCCTGCTGACCCCGCCCGGTGAACTGGGTGCCGATATTGTGGTTGGCAACAGCCAGCGTTTTGGTGTGCCGATGGGTTTTGGTGGCCCGCATGCGGCGTTTTTTGCCAGCCGCGAGGAGTTCAAGCGGGCGCTGCCGGGGCGTATTATCGGTGTCTCGCGTGACAGCCATAACAACAACGCCTACCGCATGGCACTGCAAACCCGCGAGCAGCATATCCGCCGCGAAAAGGCCACCAGCAATATCTGCACCTCGCAGGCGCTGCTGGCGATCATGGCTGGCTGTTATGCCGTTTACCACGGCCCTGATGGCCTGCGCCGGATTGCCGGGCGGGTGGCACGGCTGACCGCAATTTTGCAGCTGGGCCTGCAACAGCTGGGCATCCCGGTGGGCAGCCAGCCGGCCTTTGATACGCTGCTGGTTGACAGCGGCGAACGCACCGATGACTGGTATAACAAGGCACTGGATGCCGGCATCAACCTGCGCCGCATCAATGCCGGCCAGCTCGGCATCAGCCTGGATGAAACCACCACCGCCGCGCATGTCGAGGCGCTGTGGCAGGTGTTTGCCGATAATGCCGCGCTGCCGTCGGTGGCTGCGCTGGACACACAGGCAGCCGATCTGCTGCCGGCGGCACTGCAGCGTCAGTCGGCCTTCCTGCAGCATCCGGTGTTCAACCGCTACCACAGCGAAACCGAGATGCTGCGTTACCTGAAAAAACTGGAAAACCGCGACATCGCCCTCACCCACTCAATGATTGCGTTAGGCTCATGCACGATGAAGCTGAACGCCAGCAGCGAGATGATGCCGATCAGCTGGCCGGAATTTGCCCAGCTGCACCCGTTTGTACCGGCGGCACAGAGCCGGGGCTACCAGCAGCTGGCCGACGAGCTGAAAGCAATGCTGAAAGCCTGCACCGGCTATGATGCCATTTCGCTGCAGCCGAATGCCGGCTCGCAGGGCGAGTACGCCGGCCTGCTGGCCATCAAGGCCTATTACCACAGCCGTGGCGAAGCGCAGCGACGCATTTGCCTGATCCCGAGTTCTGCCCATGGCACCAACCCGGCCAGCGCCGCCATGGCCAGCCTGGATGTGGTGATTGTCAAATGCGACAGCAACGGCAATGTTGACCTGGCCGACCTGCAGGAGAAAGTGGCACGCCACGGTGACGAGATTGCCGCCATCATGGTGACCTACCCGTCCACCCACGGTGTGTTTGAGGAAGGCATTACCGAGATCTGCCGCATTGTGCACCAGGCCGGCGGCCAGGTGTATGTTGACGGTGCCAACCTGAATGCGCTGGTTGGCGTGGCGGCACCGGGCGAGTTTGGTGCCGATGTATCACACCTGAACCTGCACAAGACCTTTGCCATCCCGCACGGCGGTGGTGGCCCCGGCATGGGGCCGATTGGCGTCAAGCAGCACCTGGCGGCATTCCTGCCGGCCGATCCGCTCAGCGCCAGCGAGGAGCAGGATGTGGTGTCGGCAGCGGCGCTGGGCAGTGCCGGTATCCTGCCGATTTCCTGGGCCTATATCCACATGATGGGCGCGGCCGGCATGCGCCGCGCCACCGAGGTGGCAATCCTGAATGCCAACTACATTGCCACCCGCCTGGCGGCTGTTTACCCGGTACTGTACCGGGGCCGCAACGGCCGGGTTGCGCACGAATGCATTATCGACCTGCGCCCGCTGAAGGAAAGCAGCGGTATCAGCGAGGAAGATATCGCCAAGCGCCTGATGGATTTTGGTTTCCACAGCCCGACCATGTCATTCCCGGTGCCCGGCACGCTGATGATCGAGCCGACCGAAAGTGAATCGCTGTATGAGCTGGACCGTTTCTGCGACAGCCTGATTGCCATTCACCAGGAAATCATCCAGGTGCAATCCGGCCACTGGCCGCTGGACGACAACCCGCTGGTGAATGCGCCGCATACCAGCGGCCACGTTACCGCCAGTGAATGGCCGCACAGCTACAGCCGCGAACAGGCCGCCTTCCCGCTGGCCGGCCTGCGTGACAACAAATACTGGCCGCCGGTTGGCCGTATTGATAATGTCTACGGCGACCGTAACCTGTTCTGCGCCTGCCCTGCCATCGACAGTTACAGCGACGCACAGTAAACCGCCTGCAGGCCGGGCTGCGGCCCGGCCATGCCTAACGGTTTCGCCATGAATCATGATCAGGGAAAGGCCTGGTATGCCGTTGCCGCACTACGCCTGACCGGAAACCATTCGAGTCTGCAATCGCACACCGTTAGCTGACCGCTCCAATTATTCGTCATACCGGCGCAGGCCGGCATCCAACTGTCACCAAAACGTCATCACAGCGAGACAATATTGTCATAAATGCCGCTTAGCCTTGTGCTGTCAGTTGATGCCAGCCACAGGGAGAATGCCCGATGACCCAGCCTGCCACCACCGCCCTGATTCACGGCCGCACGGTATGGATTTCCGATGTGCATCTTGGCTACCGCGACTGCAAGGCCGACGAGCTGCTGGCCTTTCTTGATCGCCTGCACTGCGACACACTGTATCTGGTAGGCGACATTATTGACATGTGGGCACTGAAACGGCGCTTTTGCTGGCCAGCCCGTCATTACCAGGTGTTGCTGAAACTGCATGAGCTGGCCAGCAACGGCATGCGGGTGATTTATGTGCCGGGCAACCATGACGAGCCAATGCGCCATTTTTGCGGCAGTTTTTTCGGCCCCATCGAGATTGCACTGGAGCATGAATATACCACCGCCGATGGCCGTCACTTTTTGATCATGCATGGCGATGCAATGGATGCCTATATCAACCTGAACTGGATTACCCGCTTTTTCGGCAGCCTGGCCTATGACCTGCTGCTGTTTATCAACCGCTGGGCCAATCATGGCCGGCGGCTGGCCGGGCGGCCGTATTTTTCACTGGCGGCGCTGATAAAAAACAATATCCGCAAGGCGCGCGAAGCGATAGAAACCTACCAGGACGAGGCGATGGACGAAGCACGCAAACGCGGCTATGACGGCGTGATTTGTGGCCATATCCACCATCCGGCGCTGCTGGAGCAGGACGGATGTTGTTATGCCAATACCGGCGACTGGATTGAAAGCTGCAGTGCACTGGTTGAGGATTTCCACGGCCAGCTGCAGCTGCTGCATTATCGCCAGCAGCAATGGCAGCCCTCCAGCACGCTGGCAGCAGCCTGACAACGCCTGTCAGGCCCTGGCCTGAAATGCCAGTGGCAAACGGGTCAGCGTGCGGGCAAACAGGCTGGCCTCGTACGGCGTATCACCGACAATCGCCAGCTGTTCAGTATTGGCCAGCAACTTGCTGATGACAATGCGGATTTCCATACGCGCCAGCTCACGGCCGATGCAGGCATGAATGCCATGCCCGAAGGTCAGGTGTTTTTTGACATTGGCACGATCCATATTAAAGCTGTCGGCATCGTCGCCCCAGAATCGCTCATCGCGGTTGCCTGACGCCCACAGCATAAAAATACGGCTGGCCGCCGGCAGCTCGACACCGTGAATCACACAGGGCCGGGTGGTCAGCCGGAAATGCCCCTGGAACGCCGACTCAGTGCGAAACACCTCCTCGATAAACAGCGGAATATCCTCCGGCCGCTGGCGCAGCCGCTGCTCCAGTGCCGGGTTTTCCACCATCTCCTTGATGGCGCTGGCCATTGAGCTGGCCGAGGAATCACTGCCGGCAATCAGCAGCTGCAGCAATGTGGCCACCGCACGCTGGTCGGTCATGATACTGTCCGGGTCATTGGCCTGGCGTGCCAGCAAGGCGGTAAAGCTGTCGCCACCCTGCCGGCTGATACGCCGGTACTGGCGCCACAGATAACGCATGAACTGTGCCGATGACGCGGCTATGGCAATCTGTTCGGCACGGCTGGCAGTGCCGCTGAGCGAGCGAATACCGTCCACACACCATTGCTTGATCTGCTCAAAGTCTTCTTCCGGCAGGCCGAGATAGCGGATAATCAGCCGCATCGGCAGCCGCCAGGCAAAATCCTGGACAAACTCCACCCGCCCGTGCGGCAGGAATTCGGCCATCATTTCGTCACACAGGGTTTCCACTTCGGCCTCCAGTGCCCGCACACTGTGGGCATTAAAGCCGCTGTGGCCAATCTTGCGCTCGGCGGTGTGTACCGGCGGATCCTGCAATGCCAGCACATCCACCGGCAGGATGCCCCACTCCCCCAGGCGCTCGACAGCACTGGGGCCTTTCTTGCCCGGCGGCTTGGGCCGGCCGGTGGCAAGAATCTCGACCAGCTTGTTGGATAACAGCTCGGTTTCCTTGCAATAGCGGGTAATGTCTTCGTAGCGTGACAGGATAAAAAACCCCTCACTGGCCATGTGATACAGCGGATAGTCGTCTCGCAGCAGGCGGTAATAACGGTAAGGCTGGCGGAAGTTACCGGCCGACAGCGGGTAAAAATCCGCCGGCGTCTGCGGCTGCAATGGCGGTATCGGCTCGGCGGATGCCGGTGCCTGCCAGCGATACAGGCGCAGGCAGTAGCCCCCCAGCAGCAGCTCGACCGGCAGCAACAGGCCATGAATGCTGAGCCAGGGGGTATCCATCAGCATGCCCAGCAGGCGGCCGGCGGCCGAGCCCAGCGCAAACGCGGCAATCACCGCCAGCGCCACCCGTGCAGTGCGCTTGTCGACCGGCGCATAGGCCAGCGCAATGCCGAGTGCCACCAGCATCGCGCCGTAGTAGGCACGCACATCGGTCAACGCGACCGGCGATAGCTGGTGAAAGCCAAACAGCGCGGCCATGGGCACCGGCGCCAGCAAAAACGCCATGCCGCACAGCATGCAGGCAGCGGCAAACCACCAGATGACCCGCATCGGCGCCGGCACAGCCAGCACCCGGCTGGCCAGCAGCACAGTGTATTCAAACAGCCAGGACAGCAGCAGGCGCCGCCCATCAAACAGATAATTTTTCATACCCGGACCCTCCGTTGCGGCAAAAGTATACATTGTATACAAAACTTGGCAAGTGCCATGCCAGTTTTGCCTGGATACCGTTACCGCCGTATACTCACGACAACAGGCGGCAGCCCTGCCGCCGCTTCCCCGTCGCCAGGGCCGCAATATGCCAAGCAAGCACAACACCCGACTCAGTCGTGAACGTATTATCGAGCAAGGCCTGCAGCTGGCCAGCCAGCACGGCGTGGCCAACATCACCCTGCGCAAGCTGGCCACCCGGCTGGATGTCACGCCGATGGCGCTGTATCGCCACTTTGCCAACAAGGACGAACTGCTCGGTGAGATGCTGGATGCATTTATTGTCCGCGCCCGGGTGATACCGGAGCAGCCGATGGACTGGCAGGACTGGCTGCTGGCCGTTGGCAACAACATGTTTGAGGCCTTGAAGCAGGAACCGAGCTGGATCCCGGTGTTTCCGCATATCCGCCTGAAGCCGGCAGCGCTGCATGTGCTGCAGCAGTGCAGTGACCAGCTGATCAGCGCCGGCTTTACCCGCACCCAGGCGCTGGAAGGTTTTGTTACCGTGATTCACTGCCTGCTCGGGGCCGTTGCCATGCACAGCGATGACAATGACGGCATTGCCTTTGCCCGCAGCCTGCAAATCATCATCGCCGGCATGGAAGAACAGCGGCCGCTGCACGGTGAATAACAGGTAATCACCGGCATACAGCACCTGTCACGGCCCTGTTTATCAGGATTCTTGCGATAAATTGCAAAATTCCTGTAGCCAAGCCAAAAGATTTTGCTATGATGCGAGGGCTTCTGTCTGATATTCCGCGCAAGCGCTTAGCAAACAGGACGTTGAACGCTAAAGCATCCCGGTTCGCCAGGCCTGCCTTACGCTTCAAAGAAACACCCCAGCAACCGCTGGTTCAACAAGCAACAACGAGCAAGTGATTATTATGTCGGAAAAAGTTACCGGAACCGTCAAATGGTTCAACGACGAAAAAGGTTTTGGTTTTATCGCGCAAGAAGGCGGCAAGGATGTATTCGTACACTTCAGCGCCATCAATGGTGACGGTCGTCGCACCTTGAGCGAAGGCCAGCAGGTCAGCATGACCGTAACCCAAGGCCAAAAAGGCCCACAGGCGGAAAACGTCACCCCGCTGTAAACTTCCCCAAAGGGCGACTCCGGTCGCCCTTTTTTGTTTGCGCATTTGCCTTGCTGCAGCCACCTGGCCTGCACATTTTTTTATTGCCCGAAAAACAGTCTTTTTTCGGCGGCGCCCCATGCTGCTGATCCGCCGCCAATCCATATATCAAGT
>DATCSZ010000118.1:0-7218 GCA_036568205.1 Pseudomonadales bacterium | reverse complement strand
TACCGCCGGCAGGGCTGCCTGCTGGTATTGCCCTTCCGAGGTCATTTCAAAAATACGCACGGCCAGTGTGTCCCAGCCAAATGGCCGCATCAACAGGGTGGCGGGCATTTCCTTGACCACATCAACAAACACCATCAGCATGGCTAACAGTACGGCCGAGCGGATGAGCGGGAGGTAAATGCTGGTGAACAGCCGCAGGCGGTCGGCGCCAAGGCTGGTGGCGGCTTCCGGGATGCTGTTTTTGAGTTTTGACAGGGCGCTTTCCATTGGCCCCATGGCTACTGCCAGGAAACGCACCATATAGGCAATCACCAGTGTTGCCACGGTGCCAAGCAGCAGCTGGCCGGGCAAGCCTAATGCATCCTTCAGTGGCAGGCTGATCCGCTCAAACAGGCCTAACGGCATGACAATGCCAACAGCAAGCACGGTGCCGGGCAGTGCATAGCCCAGCTTGGCAAAGCTGATCAGGCGGGTTTTCCAGCCGCGTTCGCTGTAACGCTGCAACAGGCCAAGGCCGATGGCCACGGCAGCGGTAAGCAGTGCGGCCATCGAGGCCAGCGCCAGTGTGCGCCAGACCAGCCGGCGAAAGTGCGGGTCCAGCGTGCTGGCCATATCGGCCAGTGCCCAGTGCAGCAGTTGCAGCATTGGCAGGGCAAAACACAGCGCAAACACACTGCCGGCCAGTGCACTGGCCAGCCAGCCACGGCTGCCGCGCAGCGGCTGGCGGCGGTGTTCACCCTGTTTGTCGTTATAGGCGCGTTTGCCGCGTGCGTTGGTTTCGGCCATCAGCGCCACTGCCACCAGCAGCAGCAAGATAGACGCCAGCTGGCAGGCCATTTGCAGATCAAAATAGTGGAACCAGGCTTTGTAGATGGCGACAGTAAAGGTGTCGTAGTTGAATATCGCCACGGTGCCAAAATCGGCCAGGGTTTCCATTAGCGCCAGCGCAATACCGGCGGTAATCGCCGGCCTGGCCATGCCAAGGTTAACGGTTAGCGCTACCCGCCACGGGCTGGCACCCAGGCTTTGCGCGGCTTCGACAAAATGACGGCCCTGGTTGACAAAGGCATTGCGCGCCAGCAGGTAGACATACGGGTATAACACCGCCACCATCACCAGTGCGATGCTGCCGGCGCTGCGCACATCGGCCACCGTCAACAGCTGCAGGTTGTTGGCCCGCAACCAGCCCTGCACCGGCCCGCTGTATTCAAACAGGCCCAGAAACACAAATGCCAGCACATAGGCTGGCAGTGCCATCGGCAGCATCAGTGCCCATTCCAGCCAGCGCCGGCCAGGAAAATCAAACATGCTGACCAGCCAGGCCAGCCCGACGCCGACTACGGTAACACCGATACCAACCAGCACCAGCAGCAGCAAGGTGTTGCCCAGCAGCTGCGGCAGGCGGGTACTGGCAAAATGCTGCCACAGCTCGCCATCAATGCTGAGCCAGGCACTGAATACCGCCACGATCGGCACGGCAACCAGCGCTGCCACCAGCAGCAACAACAGTTTGCCGGCACGCATCGAAACGGCCTTACTGGTAGCCGACCTGGTCAATCAGGCGCACGGCCGGCACCTGTTGTTCCGCCACTTTGGACAGCGGCAGGGTGTCAGCCAGGAACTCGCCCCAGTCTTTCACCTGCTGTACCGATTCCACCGCCGGGTGAACCGGGAACTCCAGGTTCAGGCCGGCCAGCATGCCCTGGGCTTCTTCACTGCTTAACCATTCCAGCAGTGCCAGTGCCGCTTCGGGACGCTTGCTGTGTTTGGTAATGCCGGCGCCGGAGATATTGATATGCACACCGGTATTGGCCTGGTTGGGCCAGAAGATTTTCAGGCTGCCGGCCTTGCCTGCGGCTTCCAGTTCGCCAAAGTAGTAGGTATTCACTATGGTTACATCGCACTGGCCAGCAAGCACGGCCTCCATCGCGGCGGTGTCATTGGCAAATGGCGCAACGGCCAGGTTGGCTACCCAGCCACGCAGGATGGCGGCGGTGGCTTCTTCACCCAGGTGGGCAATAAAGCTGGCCACCAGCGACTGGTTGTACACTTTTTTCGAGGTGCGCAGGCACAAGCGGCCCTGCCACTCTACATCGGCCAGGTCGGCATAGTTTTTCAGCTGCTCCGGCTTGACCCGGTCGCTGGCATACACAATGGTGCGCGCCCGGCGGGTGAGGCCAAACCAGCGGTTTTCCGGGTCACGCAGATGGGCCGGGATATTGGCATTCAGCACATCGGATTGCACCGGCTGCAACACACCTTGCTGGCTGGCATGCCAGAGATTGCCGACATCAACGGTCAGCAGCAGGTCGGCCGGGGTGCTGGCACCCTCACTGCCAAGACGCGCCAGCAGCGAGCCGGCATTGTCGGTTATGTATTCCACCTTGACGCCGGTTTTGGCGGTATAGCTATCAAACAAGGGCTTGATCAGGTGTTCGGCGCGGGCCGAGTAGACCACTACTTTCTGGTCGCTGGCAGCTTGGGGTGCGGATGTTGCGGGCTTGTCCTGGCCGCAGCCGGCCAGCAACAGGACAACAGCGGTAAAAAAGACGGGGTGCAAAAATTTCATCATTGACCTCCTGAGAAAACGGTGATCAATGATAATTATTTTCATTTAGCTTAACAAGCGGCGGCGCCGGTTTTTTTACTGTTTATCCGCGCCACTGCCGGTTTCGAAAAACGCCACCGAGCCATTCAGCTCATCCACCAGCCGCTGCATATCCTGTGACATGGCGCTGAGCTGCTCGGAGGCCGAGGCATTCTGCCGCGCCACCCGGTCCAGCTGCTGCATGGCGATGGTGATTTCGCCGAGGCCCGCCGATTGCTCACCGGAGGCAATGGCGATTTCCTGCACCAGCTCGGCCGTGCGGGTGATGCCGGGCAGGATTTCCTCAAACAGTTCGCCGGCTTTTTCTGCCACCGTGACGCTGTGGTCAGCCAGTGCACTGACTTCTGCCGCCGCCTGCTTGCTGCGTTCAGCCAGCTTGCGCACCTCGGTGGCCACCACCGAGAAGCCGCGACCGTCCTCGCCGGCACGCGAGGCCTCAATCGACGCATTCAGCGCCAGCAGGTTGGTCTGGTAGGCAATGTCATCGATGACCGAAATTTTCTCGGCAATCTTGCGCATGGCAACCAGCGTTTCCTGCACCGCCAGGCCGCCGGCACCGGCCACTTCGCTGGCGTTGCTGGCCATCTCTTCGGTGGCACTGGCATTGCGGCTGTTCTGGTCTACCGTGGCGCTCATCTGTTCAATGGATACGCTGGTTTCTTCCACACTGGTGGCCTGGTCGTTGGCGCCCCGGTTGATATCCTGGGCTGCCTCGGCGATCTGGCGTGATACATCGTTGACGGTGGCACTGTACTCGGCAATCTTGCGCAGCGCATCGGAGAAATTATCCAGCAGGGTTTTCAGTGCCGTATCCATCGCATCCAGGTCATGGCCACCGGCACGGCCAAGGCGGATATCCACCGCCAGCCGGCCCTGTGACAATTGTTCCAGTGCCGCCTGGGTGCGGTTGATCCAGCGGATCATCACGTTCACCACCAGCAGTACAACCAGCACGGCGGTGACGATACCGGCCAGCAGCACGGTGGTGATCACGGCCACTGCCGTGCTGCGGGTGTCCTCTATCACCACCACCTGTGATTCCACCGCCGCATCGGCCTGCTTTTCCAGGTAATCCAGCTGCATCAGCAGCGCATCTGCCTCGGCCTTGTAGCTGCTGGCCGCCAGCTGGCGTTGCCAGTCGGCCTGGTGATATTCCTGCTCCAGCCGCAGGTACTCTTCCAGTGCCGGGCCAATCGCCTTGCCCAGCATGTCACCCTGGTAAGCGCCATCGGCAACCGGCACGGCCAGCGCTTTCACCGATGCCAGCCCTGCCGCCAGTTGCTGCAGACGGCTGTTGCGCTGTTGATAGGCGGCCGCCAGCTCATCACTGGCCAGCGGATTGCCGGCCAGCTCCTGCAGTTGCAGCTGCAGTTGCCAGACCTGCTGCGCCGGCAACCAGCGATCGGCAACCGAGCCACGCCAGCTGATGCTGGCTGCCTCGCGCTCACCCAGCTGGTTCATGCGGCCCGCCAGCACGGCTGCCGCATCGGCCACCAGTTGCAGGGTTTGCTGGCGCTGCAGCTGCCATTGCTGCTGCCACTCACTGCGATTGTTATGGGCGGCCTGCAGCGCCTCGCTGTGCTGGTAGAACAGGCTGTATTGCTGCTGCAATGACTCGATGTCATCCGCCGCCAGCACCCCGGCGGCCACCAGCCGCTGCAGGGCCTGGTCACTGAAGCTGCGGCGCTCCTGCAGGGCGGCCTGCTCGTTGTCCTGGCCAGTCAGCAGGCGTTCGAGCGCCAGCATATGGCCTTCAATGCCGATTGACGTTTCCATCGCACCGTCGGCGGTATCCCAGGCCGGCCCGGTTACGTAATGCAACAGTTCCGAAAGTCTGTCGATATTGCGGTAACCGGCCACACAGGCAACCACCACCATCAGGGTAATTGCCAGGTAACCGGCCATCAGCTTGCTGGAAATCCGCACTGTCTGTTGCTCCCTTGTTTATTGTTATTCTGTAAAAAGGCTGTCAGTGCAGCCGCTTGCCATCACGATCATAGACGCTGACGGTCACATCAATGCCGGCCTTGACGCTCTGGGTCACCACACAAAAATCCTCGAACTGCGCCAGTGCCTTGTCGAGGTGCGGCATATTGGCGGTATCGCCGGCCAGGTGCAGCTCGGCCTGCATCGCCACAATCCGCCAGCGGCCATCCACCCGGTCCAGCTTGCCGCTGATGGTGGCGGTAAGCTCGCCGGCATCGCCCTTTTGCTTGCGAATGGCAAACAGCAGGCTGGCCGCCAGGCAATTGACCACCGAGGCAGCCAGCAGGCGCGCCGGGTTGGGCCCCTCACCATCACCCAGCGGTGGCGGTTCATCCGAAACCAGATAACCGAACTCGCCGAAATCAATCTGGAAAACATAGTTCTCCAGCAAGGTCACACGAACTGAAAACTGTTTTTCTTCTGCCATCGGTACACCTTAGCGCAGCATTGAGCAAACGCCAGTTTACAACGACATCCGGCAAATTGTTACGCTTTGTGGCGGCAATTGTTTGTTGACATATATCAAGGCCATCGCCAGCCGCAATGGGATACTGGCAGCATGTTCATCAGGATCAACGGAGTGTGTATGAATAACGCGGAAGCCAGGGCCCGGTTACAGGAAAAAGCCAGGACACTCAGCCAGCGTATCGACGCCATCAGCCGTGACTTGCAGCAAGCACACAGCGCCAGCTTTGCCGAACAGGCCAGCGAACGGGAAAACGATGACGTGCTGCACGGCTTGCTGGCCGAAAGCCGGCGCTCGCTGCAGCAGGTCAATGACACGCTGGCGCGTATCGATGAAGGCAGCTATGGCCTGTGCATTCGCTGCGGCAACGGCATCGACGAACAGCGTCTTGCGGCATTGCCGGAAGCGGAAACCTGCATCCACTGCATGGCAGTTGCCGGTTATTAGGCGAGCGCCGCTTACAGGTAGCCATCCAGCAGCTGTTCACTCAGCTGCCACAGTTTTTCGGCATCCTCGTCGGAGCGTGCCCAGCGTTTGCTGCCACGGGTGCGTCGCTTGTAGTAGTAATTGCCGGAGCTGTGCACATCATCACTGGTCGCCAGGTAGATCACCGTGTCGGCACCTTTTTGGGTGCTGATAAAAAACAGCTTCATCATCAGCATCAGCAACGGGGTAAACCAGCGCCGGTTGTTGCTGCCAAGGCGGCTGGCCACAGCGCCGGGGTGCAGGCAGTTGACGACCACACCGCTGCCCTTGAGCTTGTGCGCCAGGGAACGGGTCATCAGCATATTGGCCAGCTTGGAATGGCCATAGGTTTTGAAGGTGGAAAAATTGTGCGCGAAGTTGATGTCATCAAACTGGATGCCGGGACAAAACGCATGGGCATCGGAGGCCACCACCACAATGCGGCCATGGCTGGCCTTGAGCCGCTCCAGCAGCAGCCGGGTCAACAAAAAATGGCCCAGGTGATTAACACGGAACATCTGTTCGATGCCGTCCTCGACAATGCGCTCGGCATTGACGATACCGGCATTATTGATCAGCACATCCAGCGGCTCGCCGGTGGCCAGGAACTGTTCGGCCGCCGCCTTGACGGCGGCAAAATCGCCCAGATCCGCCTGCAGCACCTGTGGCGGCAACGCACCGGGCAGCGCGGCAATCTCGTCCGCCAGCTGCTGGCCGGCCTGCGCATTGCGGCACAACAAAAACAGCCGGTAGCCCATGCCACCCAGCGCCAGTGCAGTTTCCCGGCCGATGCCGCTGGTAGGTCCGGTAATCAGTGCCGTCTTGCTCATGTGGGGATGCTCCTGGAAAAAACGCCAGCTTAGCGCATCATGGCCGGCCAATAAAAGCGCCGGGCGCCATTGCATTCAGCGCGGCGATATTGATAATGGAGGCAGTTTGCTTTCATAACACCCGGCCTTGTTTTTGCCGGATCAACTTTCATTACGAGGATTCACCATGCCCGAGATTCACCGCAAAGTGCTGCCTTACGAATACAACTACCTGTGCGACAAGTGCAACAATGGCATGATGACCGCGCAAGGCGAAAAAACCGCTGACGGCGTGCTGCACAAGTGCATGATTTGTGGCGCCACCGCCAAGCTGAAAAAATCCTATCCGCATATCGAGTTTTTTGGCGAAGGCGAGCAGCCAAAAAACTGATCCGGGCGGCAGTGGCAGCCGCTCTGCCACTGCCTTTCAATTACCGAGCCGGGCCTGGATCATCCAGTTACGCGGGCTGTCCCGGTAATCACAGAAACGCCCCACCGTCACCTGATAACCCTGCTCCTGCAAATACAAGGCCTTGTCGAGCAACAGCCATAATTCCAGCGGCCGCTGGAAACGGTGCTGGACAAACTCCATCTGCTGCACCGCATGCCAGCGCTGTTCACCCTGCTGTTCAACGGTGTGCCAGTCGATGCCGGCCGGCAAGACCAGTGCTTTTTGTTGCGCCGCCCAGCCGGCAAAACCGGCAAAATCGCCGGCCAGCCAGTGTTTTGGCACCGCCGGCAAGGGCAGGTAGCTATCCTCGCCACGCAATTCACGTTGCAGGCTGTCAAACGCCAGCCGCCAGCTGACCTCGCGCCGGCGCCACTGGCGCTCGCGCCGGCCGGCGGTTACCGTCTGGCGCAATGGCAGCTTCAGGTCGTGACGC
>DATCSZ010000117.1:0-21765 GCA_036568205.1 Pseudomonadales bacterium | reverse complement strand
CAATCGCCACAATGTCACCTTTCGCATAGCTCAGCTCGATATAGGTCGGCTGGTCCGGTGCGGCTTCCGGTGATACCGACCAGCGCCACATGTCTTCCTCGTGCTCGGTCCAGGTATCTTCCAGCACGCCGCCTTCATACGAAATGTGCAGCAGGTTGGCATCCATCGAATACGGCGATTTTTTACCGGCTTTGGAAAAATCAATCGGAATGTCACGATCTTTGGCATAGGCCATCAGCGTTTCACGCGACGTCAGGTTCCACTCACGCCATGGCGCAATCACCTTGACACCCGGTTTTAACGCATAGGCACCCAGCTCAAAACGCACCTGGTCATTGCCCTTGCCGGTGGCGCCATGCGAGATCGCATCAGCACCGGTTTCATTGGCAATTTCCACCAACCGCTTGGCAATCAGTGGCCGGGCAATTGAGGTGCCCAGCAGGTATTCACCTTCATAAATGGTATTGGCGCGAAACATCGGGAACACAAAATCGCGCACAAACTCCTCACGCAGGTCCTCAATATAGATTTCCTTGACACCCATCGCCTGCGCCTTGGCACGGGCTGGCTCAACTTCTTCGCCCTGGCCAAGATCGGCAGTAAAGGTGACCACCTCACAGCGATACTCGTCCTGTAACCAGCGAACAATCACCGATGTATCCAGACCGCCTGAATAGGCCAGCACCACTTTCTTGATCTCCGCCATGGCATCCCCCGTGTTTGGTTGGCTCAAAATGCGCGTATTCTACCTGTGCAATGGCCGCCGCGCCATCATCACCGGCAAATATCCGCCGGCCACACCGTGAATCTGCAGGCGCTTTCTGCTAGCATAATCCCCCTTTTGTGCAGCCAGAAGACACCGATGCAGCAAATCACCCTGCGCCAGCCTGACGACTGGCATATCCATCTGCGTGATGGCGACTACCTCAAGCGTACAGTCAGCGATGCAGCGCGCCAGTTTGCCCGCGCCATTGTCATGCCAAACCTGGTACATCCGGTCACTGATACCGCTGCCGCACTAGCCTATCGCCAACGTATTCTGGCGGCGTTGCCACAGGGCATGCCGTTTGAACCGCTGATGGTGCTGTACCTGACCGACAACACCCGCGCCACGGATATTATCGACGCTCACCGCAGCGGCAAGGTCGTTGCCGTCAAGCTGTATCCAGCCGGCGCCACCACCAACTCGGACTCCGGAGTGACCCGCCTCGACCGGCTGGATCCGGTGCTGGAAGCGCTGCAGGATACCGGCATGCCATTGCTGGTGCATGGTGAGGTGACCGACAGCGAGATTGACATCTTTGATCGCGAGGCGGTGTTTATCGACCGCACACTGGCACCACTGATCCGCCGTTTTCCGGCCCTGCGGGTGGTTCTGGAACATATCACCACCGCCGATGCGGTTGATTTTGTCAACGATGCGCCAGCGCAGGTCGCAGCCACGATTACCGCCCATCACCTGCTGTATAACCGTAACCATATGCTGGCCGGCGGCATCCGCCCGCATTACTACTGCCTGCCGATCCTCAAGCGCAACCGCCACCAGCAGGCACTGATCCGCGCCGCCACCAGCGGCAATGACAAGTTTTTCCTCGGCACCGACTCGGCACCACACGCCGTACACAAAAAAGAAACCGGCTGCGGCTGTGCCGGCTGCTACACGGCCCACGCCGCCATTGAGCTGTACACCCATGCCTTTGAGCAGGCCGGCGCGCTGGACAAGCTGGAAAACTTTGCCTCAGTGTTTGGCCCGCGTTTTTACCGGCTGCCGCTGAACGAACGTTTTATCACCCTGGCCAAAAAAGACTGGCAGGTGCCCGAACTGCTTGAGTTCGGCAACGACCAACTAAAACCCCTCTGTGCAGGCGAACCTATTTCATGGCAACTGATCACTGGGCCGACAGCGAAGTAAACCCGACTTTCCGGAGCGACGAAAAAAGCCTGCTGGCTTACCGTTTTCGCGGCTACCTGCCAGTGGTGGTGGATATCGAAACGGCCGGCTTTAACCCGGCCACCGACGCGATTCTGGAAATTGCCGCCACCACGCTGGAGATGGACGAGCATGGCAGCCTGCACATCAAGGACACCCATGCCTTTGATGTGGAGCCATTCCCCGGCGCCAACCTGGAGACCGCCTCGCTGGACTTTACCGGCATCAACCCGGACGACCCGAACCGGGCAGCGCAGGAAGAAGGCGAGGTGCTCGGCGAGCTGTTTCGTATTATCCGCCGCGAAATCAAGGACAACCAGTGCAAACGGGCCATCCTGGTCGCCCACAATGCCAGCTTCGACCAGCAGTTCCTGAATGCCGCGATTGCCCGCAACCAGATCAAGCGCAGCCCCTTCCACCCGTTTTCCAGCATGGATACCGCGACCCTGGCCGGCTTTGCCTATGGCCATACGGTCCTGGCCCAGGCCTGCCGCATTGCCGGTATCGGCTTTGACAACAAGGCCGCCCACAGCGCCGCCTACGATGCCGAAATCACCGCACAGCTGTTTTGTCAGATGATCAACCAGTGGCGTGATTACGGCGGCTGGGACAAGGCCGTGAAGGCACAGCAAAGACTGATGGAATAATCCCCGGTTTTCTGTAGCCAATAAAAAACCCGGCATTTGCCGGGTTTTTTATTGATTGCAGGGCAAGCCCTGCAACACGATTGGCGACAATTACAGCTTGTCGGCATTCTCGCTCAGGTAGGCAGCTACGCCGTCTGGTGAGGCTTTCATGCCCTTGTCACCCTTGTTCCAGCCGGCAGGGCATACTTCACCATGCTCTTCGTGGAACTGCAGGGCTTCAACCACACGTACAAACTCATCAAAGTTACGGCCCAGTGGCAGGTCGTTGACAGTCTGTGAACGCACAATGCCATCCTTGTCGATGATAAACGCGCCACGGAAAGCCACACCACCTTCGGATTCCACATCATAGGCACGGCAAATGTGATGGTTGATGTCGGCCGCCAGGGTGTATTTCACCGGGCCGATACCGCCGTTTTTCACATCAGTGTTACGCCAGGCGTTGTGGGTGAAATGCGAATCGATGGATACACCGATCACTTCCACGTTCAGCTCCTTGAACTTGTCCATGCGGTGATCAACCGCCAGCAGCTCTGACGGGCACACAAAAGTGAAATCCAGCGGGTAGAAGAACACCAGTGCGTATTTGCCCTTGGTGGCTTCAGAAAACTTGAAATTGCTGACGATCTCGCCATTGCCCAGTACTGCATTACAGGTAAAGTCGGGAGCGGGTTTACCAACTAATACGCCCATTTAACAAACCTCCGGTTTTTGGTTACTTAAGGGGGCAGCAGGCTGTACCTGCCGCGGTTTCAAAACCCTGCATAGCTTACCGGCTATCCAGAATAATGCCAGCAGTTTACCGAACAAAACCGCCTGCCGCTCATTGAATATATTTACCAGCAAAATAGCCTGACGCTATAACAACAAACTTAAACAGAACCAATGGCTATTCAAAATTTCACAGCAGCAGGCAAATAATGCAATTGACAACAATTATCATTTGAATTAAATTTCACTCACGCAACCGTAACACAGGTTCACGCCCATGTATGTTTGTCTCTGCAAAGGTATTACCGACCGCCACATCCGTGATGCCGTGATTGATGGCGCTGCTTCGCTGGCCGATTTGCGTCGCCAGCTTGGCGTATCCAGCCAGTGCGGCCAGTGTGCCTGCACGGCACGCAGCATTATCCGGGAAACCCGTTGCGACATGGCCAGCTTCAGCCAGCAGGCCAACTTTTACGCTGCCTGATCGCCGACCCACTGGTCGGTGCTGATAAGCATTTGTATTCTTGTTATTTTTCCCTTGCCTTTCAGCCACTTGAATTTGACATTACCATGCTGTCGCGACAGAATTCGTGACACCGACCAACACAGGGAATCCCCATGAAAGGCGATAAAACAGTTATTGAGCACCTTAACAAGGCATTGGGCAACGAGCTGATTGCCATCAACCAGTATTTCCTGCATTCACGCATGTTCAAGGATTGGGGCCTGAAAGCACTGGCTGACAAGGAATATGAAGAGTCGATTGACGAAATGAAACATGCAGACCAGTTGATTGAGCGTATCCTGTTTCTGGAAGGCCTGCCAAACCTGCAGCATCTGGGCAAGCTGATGATTGGCGAGAACACCCGGGAAATGCTGGCATGTGACCTGAAACTGGAGTTGAAGGCCATTCCTGACCTGCGTGACGGCATCGCCTGCTGTGAATCCGTACGCGATTATGTCAGCCGGGACTTGCTGCAGCACATTCTTGACTCCGAGGAAGAACATGTTGACTGGCTGGAAACCCAGCTCAGCCTGATTGAGCGGGTTGGCCTGGCCAACTACGAACAGAAACAGATGGCCAGCGCCGACTGATTACCCTGCCCTGCCGGCCGGCGGGGCTTTACAACTCTTCATCCAGCACATCCACCACCTGCAACAGCAGGGTGGCATTGCTGCGCAGCTCAGCGGCTGTCTGTGCTGTCTGGCCAGCAGCCTGGCTGTTGCGGCCCACACTCTGGTCAATATCCACCAGCCCGCGGCTGATCTGCACAATGGCATCGGCCTGTTCACGGCTGGACTCACTCATGCTGTGCACAGCGGCCGCCAGGGGCTGCAGTTGACGCTGTACGGCAACAAATTGCTGCTGCATATCGTCAGACAGTGTCACGCCGTTTTCCACCGAACGCAGGTTGGCCACCAGCAGCCGGTTGATATTGTCGGCCGCTTCGGCTGAACGCTCGGCCAGCTTTTTGACTTCCAGTGCCACCACCTTGAATCCACCCTGGCTGTCGCCGGCACGCGAGGCCTCGATCATCGCATTCAGGGATAGCAGGTTGGTCTGCCCGGCAATATCATTGATGACATTGTTGATATTCTGGATCTCGATACTGGAGCGACGGATATCATTGATTGAGGCACTCAGCTGCTCGGCATTCCGGTTACTCTGTGTCAGTTGTTGTTCCACCTGGCGCAGGGCATGCAGGGAATCACCGGCCTGCTGGCTGTTCTGCTCGGCAGTGGCAGACAGTTCTTCCGTGGTTGCCAGCAATTGTTCCACTGCGGATTTCTGTGACAACGCAGCAGCCGACAGGTCATCACCGGCATGCACCAGGCCATCGGCCACCTGGTTCATCTGCCGGCTTTCCTGCTGCAATTGCCGCACAATCGTCTCCAGTCGCTCGCGCGAGCGTTTGCTGATCTGGTTACGGTACATCACCGCCAGAATGGCCATATACAACAACGCATTCACCAGGGTGGCAAACTGGGCTGCCGGACTGTGCGGCAACTGCCAGTTTATCTGTGCCTGGATTGGCTCCTGCAACAGGTTGATGACCAGCAGGTTGGCCAGCACCGCCACCACATAACGCACGGGCCGTGCCGCTGTAAACACCACAATAAACAGCACAATAAATACAAAATAGCCAGTACTGCCAAGGGCTCCACGGTCCAGCACCCACATGACATTCAGCAGGCTGGTGCCAACAATGCTGAACACCAGCACGGCCTTTTGCAGCTGGTCGGCAAAACGGCACAGGTAATAGATCCAGCCATAGGCCAGGCTACAGACAAAAAGGCCCAGCGCCACCAGCCATTGCTGCTGGATCAGCAGCACATACAGACTGGCCGGCGCCAGTGTCGCCAGCGATACTGCTATCGCACAATTGAAAATCCGGTGCTGCATGGCGAACTGCGCGTCATCACCGGCCACCTTGTTGAGCAGCTCAAGGCTTCTGCCCTGTACACCTTTGACGTTCAAATCGGCCGTCATTTTTTCAACCCCCAGTAACGCTGCATTTCGATAAAAATAAACGAACCACTCCAGGCAATCAGCAACAGGCCAACCACCGACTGGATACCTGCCAGCAGGCGCAGTGAGCCAAACGGGGCGATATCACCCAGCCCCAGCGTGGAATAAACAGTAAACGAAAAATACACATAATCGGTGATGCTGCCGGTAAAATTACCCTGCAGGTAGCCAAGCCCTGCTTCCGTCATCGCCTGGTAGGCAGCGGCAAACAACAGCACTTCCAGCACATGTCCTGCCAATACCACTACCAGCGTGACCAGCACCCGTAAACGGTGATGCAGCCGCACCAGTCGGGTAATACGGCTGGAAAGCAAGGTCAGGATTTCATAATGCAGCAGCACCGACAGCACGGCAACCAGCAGGCAGACAACAACACCCAAGGATATCTCTCCCCAAAATGATAGTATGGGCACATTCGTCACATACTACCGCAATCAACGATTCAGTGGACACAGGCAATGCACATTCTGGTTATCAACTGCGGCTCTTCCAGCATCAAGTATCAGCTGATCGACAGTGTCAGTGAACAGGCGTTACAGCAGGGCATCATCGACAGCATCCAGGCCGAGCAGGTCGGCCCGGCCCTGCAATCCATATTTGCCGCCTGCAACCCATGGCCGATAGACGCCATTGGCCACCGGGTGGTGCATGGCGGCGATTTCCGCGATGCACAAATCATTACCGATGACGTGCTGGCCCGGATCGGGGCATTCAGCGATCTGGCTCCGCTGCACAATCCCTACAACCTGCAGGGCATCCAGGCCGCCCGCGAACTGTATGGCACGCTGCCACAGGTGGCAGTATTTGATACCGCCTTTCACGCCAGCCTGCCACGGCGTGCGGCCACCTATGCCATCGACCGCCAGCTGGCACAGCAGCACCAGTTCCGCCGTTACGGTTTTCACGGCACCTCACATGCCTATGTGTCACAGCAGGCAGCGGATTTCCTGCAGCAACCCCTGTCTGCGCTGCGCATCGTCAGCCTGCATCTCGGCAACGGTGCCAGCGCCTGCGCTGTTGAATTCGGCCACTCTACCGATACCAGTATGGGCATGACACCCATGGAAGGCCTGGTCATGGGCAGCCGCTGTGGTGACATTGATCCGGGCATTGTGCTGGCGATGGCCCGTCGTGCCGGGCTTTCCATCGACGAGATTGACGAGCAACTGAACCGCAATGCCGGCCTGAAGGGACTGTCCGGCATCAGCAACGACCTGCGTGCGATAGAACAGGCCGCTGCTGACGGCAACGATAATGCGCGCCTGGCGATTGCTGTATTCGCCCACCAGGTACGCAAGTATATCGGTGCCTATGCTGCCACCATGGGCGGTGTGGATGCGATTGTAATGACAGGCGGCATCGGCGAGAACAGTGCCAGCATGCGCCAGCGCATCCTGCAGCGGCTGGATTTTCTCGGTGCACTGCTGGATGATGACCGCAACCTGGATGTCACGCTGGACCAGCACTCACCGGTGCAGGCCATACATCGCCCGCATAGCCGGGTGAAACTGCTGGTGGTGCAATGCAATGAAGCACTGCAGATTGCCCGGCAAACAGCCGCCATCGTGCAACAAGCAAACACCCTGTCAGCACCGGCCGTGATTCCGGTCGCCATCAGTGCCCGCCATGTTCACCTGACGGCTGCCACCTTTGCCCGCCTGTTCGGCGCTGACGCGCAGCCCGAACATTACCGTGATCTCAGCCAGCCCGGCCAGTTCGCCTGCCGGCAGACAGTGAAGCTGATCGGGCCACGCGGCCAGATTGACCAGGTACGGGTGCTGGGGCCGTTGCGCAGCAAGGACCAGGTAGAAATCTCACGTACCGATGAATTCCAGCTGGGCGTTGATGCACCCGTGCGTGATTCGGGCCATACCGAAGGCTCGGCACCGATCACGCTGCAGGGGCCTGCAGGCACGGTACACCTGGCCGAAGGCCTGATCTGCGCCCGCCGCCATATCCATATGCACCCGGATGACGCAGCCGCTTTTGCCGTCAGTGACGGTGATGAGGTCGACGTCGCCATTACCGGCGGTGTGCGCAAACTGGTATTTGGCGGCGTGCTGATCCGTGTACATCCCTCATTCCGGCTGGAAATGCATATTGATACCGACGAGGCCAATGCCGCAGAGCTGGATGGCCACAGCAATGCCCGGCTGGTATACCAGGCTACCCCGGCCGGCGCGGTGCTGCAAAGCCGGCGCTGACAACACCACCGTTTATCCGTTATGCTGGCAGCAGCCCAATTACAGGAATGACCTCATGCGCCCGTTTTCCCCTTTATTGCTCGCCATTTTCCTCAGCACGCCGCTGGCCGCACTGGAAACCGACTGGATGCAGCTGCAAAAAGACGCCCAGGACCCGGCCAGTGGTGTGCGCATCATGGCCGTGGAAAATGGCGGTGACAACACGCTGGTAACCGTGGCGATTCCAAAACAGGATAATGAAAAATACCGCAATATTGAGGAAGTGGTGGTTATCGGCAAGCGGCCGGACCAGCACGAACTGCCGTTGCCGGATATCAGCTATGAATGGGCCGACGATTTCGAGGGCGGCTATTACGGCTTGCTGATCCGCATCGGCAACATCAAAACACCGGTGCGGTTTTTTTTCCACGCCGAGTCCGGCGTACAGCCTGAACTGCGGCCATAAAAAAACGGCCCCTGCTGCAACAGCAGGGGCCGTTTTCTCATTGGCCGGGGCCGATCCGCTCAAGCCTGGTCAGGAATAGTCCGGAAATGCCTCTTTCCAGTCATCGGTCGACATATCCAGTGACCTGGCAATCTCACGCAGTTCAATACGCTCACGCAGCAGGCGTTTTTTATCGTTCAGGTGTTTTTTCACCTGGATGCTGTCCAGCTCCTCAAACTCCCCGTCCTCAAAGAAATCATCATCAATCTTGCTCATGATCATCACCTCGCCGAAGATGCAGCCCTGTTATCCAGAATAGCCATTTTATGCCGTCTGGCCAGACCGGATTTCCGGCGAAAAATAGAACGAATCATTTCTCTCCGCCAACAATAATTTTTAATTGGAACGATCAATTTTTTTTGTTAAAACGGCAGTCCCACAACGCCGGCGAGGGCCGCGAGCATGGATCTGGATTTACTGAAAACCTTTCTTGAAGTCACCCGCACCCGCCATTTTGGCAAGGCGGCTGAAAACCTGTACCTGACCCAGTCCGCTGTCAGTGCCCGCATTCGTCTGCTGGAAAGCCAGCTACAATGCCCGTTGTTCCAGCGCCACCACAAACAGGTGAACCTGACACCGGCCGGCGAAAAACTGGCGCGCCATGCAGCCGCCATACTGGATGCCTGGTCATCTGCACGTGCTGACATCTGTGGCGAGGCTGACAGGCAACAGCCGCTGCGTATTGTCAGCCACCCGTTGTTATGGCATTACCTGCTCGCCAGCAGGCTGCCACCCGGCTGGCCGGCTGGCCTGGCAACCCTGTCCAGCACGGCACGCCCGGCCATTGAGACCTTGCAGGCCTTGCAGGCTGACCTGTTTGTCAGTCACCTGCCGGCTGACAGTGCACTGGATCTGCAGCCCATTGCTGAACTGCAACTGGTGCCGGTAACCGCCAGCAGCCGGGCGCAGGCACCGGACTGGGACAATGCGGTATTGATTGATCTGGACTGGGGGCCGGCTTTTGATCGTTTCCGTCAGCGGCAAAAAGCCGGCAAGCTGGCCCGGTCAATGTTTTGTGATAGCGCCGCCGTGGCCGAACACTGGCTCGCGGCAGGCAACGGCATTGCCTGGTTGCCACTGGCTGCCATTGAACACAATCCGGCACTGGCGGAAGTCAACGATGCCGGCATGACACGCTTTAGCCTGACGGTCAACGCCTGTCATGTCGCCGGCCAGTCACCGGCCGCCCTGCTCAGGCGGCTGATTGATTGCCTCCACATCCGCTGACAGGGTATCACCTGCAGTGCCTGCCAGCGGAACATCTGCTTCGCTAGTGCCGCCTTTTTGCTGCCTGACAAACGCCGCAGCAATGTTGCCGGTGATATGGCCCGGTATCGCTCCCAGCAGCGAGGCACCCGGCCAGGCACCGGCCACGCTGCCAGCCACATAGGTCCCGTAGGCCGGATGCAGGATACGATAGGCAGCCTTGCGCTCTTCACTCATGTCCTGATCACGCAGGTAGGACAATGCATCGTTGCTGGCTTTTGCCTCATGATACAGTGGCACAAACGGCAGCACATACAATGCCGAATAAGTGCCCTTGAGCCGCCGCCGGCCAGTGTCCTTGGCATGACCGGCCTCATGCAGGGCAATCGACGGATCATCGGAATACAGATAAATGGTATTGGTATAGGGGTTATAGGCATCGCCGCCAAAAAAACGTCCCGGCATGATGGTATAGGTGAGCACGCTGACAACGCCGAATGTGTAACGCCAGCCAGCGCCGACCGTTTTATTCTGCACCAGTCGCCGCCACTGGTTGCCGGGGCTGTAATGGTTAACCAGTACCTGCACATGCTCCAGCTCATTACGGCTGATGTAATCGGCCATCATGGCAAGCGTTTCATCGGAAACCGTATGACTGTCGACATTGCGGTTCCACAGAAACAGCTTGGCCAGCCAGCTGCCGGGCCAGATCCAGTCAGACTTGTCCCAGAAAGCGTGTGGCTTGCCGATGATAATCTGCTGCTCCATCACCGGACTTAACGGATAATCGACTGCCGAGCGCTGGGTACCATACTGGTACTCACGACTGGCGCAGGCACTCAGTAACACCATCAACAATAAAACAGTTATTGTACGCATGCTGTTTTCCCTCTGGCCGCCCAAACGACCACATTGACCGGCAGGCCGGAACCGTTACAATTCAGTGTCAGTATCTTGCAATGCTTGCAGCGGCGACTCAATGTTTTTTTATTCATGCCCCCTGGCTCGCATGCGGGTAACCCGGCACAACACCCGGCCTTGCTGACTGCCCCGGCCAGTGCCGCAACAAACACAATAACACAGGCGTAATGATGTATGGCGACACTGACTTTCTACGGCGCAGCACAGGAAGTAACCGGTTCCTGTTATTTGCTGGAATCTCCGGCAATCGGCAAGGTACTGCTGGAATGCGGCATGCACCAGGGGGGTGATGCCATTGAGCGGCTGCATGAGGAAAGTTTTGCCTTCAAAGCCCGCGACATTGATGCTGTCATCCTGTCACATGCCCATCTTGACCATTCCGGCATGCTGCCCCGGCTGGTGCGCGAAGGATTTGACGGCCCCATCTACTGCACCACCGCCACCCGCGACCTGCTGAAAATCATGCTCAAGGATTCTGCCAATCTCTACCTGCGTGACCTGGAGCGGGAAAACCTGCGCCTGAAGCGTGGCGGACAAAAAACCGTGCATGCCGAATACCGGATGCAGGATGTCAACAAAGTGCTCAAATTGTGTGAGACCACCGGCTATAACAAACCCGTCACCATTGGTCACAGCCAGCTGCGCTTTCATGATGCCGGCCATATCCTCGGTTCGTCGATTGTTGAACTGACGCTGGCAGAAGACGGGCGCGACAAAAAACTGGTATTTTCCGGTGATCTCGGCAATAACGATTCGGTGCTGATGAATAATCACACCTTGCTGAAACAGGCCGATATCGTGCTGATGGAAGGCACCTATGGCGACCGCAACCATCGCAGCCGGCCCGACACCCTGAACCAGCTTGAAGAAGTCCTGCACAGTGCCTGGCAACAGGGTGGCACGGTACTGATCCCGTCCTTTGCTGTCGGACGCACCCAGGAAATCCTGTTCCACCTCGGCTGCCTGTTTTACCAGGGCAAGCTGGACAACTGGCAGGTATTCCTCGACAGCCCGATGGCGATTGAAGTTACCAAGGTGTACGACCGCTGGATTCACCTGCTGTCTGACGACGATATCCGCTGCCTGAACGAAAACGATCGTTATTCACTGGAAAACTTCCTGCCCACGCTCAACCTGTCGATCACTACCGAGGACTCGATTGCCATCAACCGTATCAAGAAAGGCGCAATTATCATTGCCGGCAGCGGCATGTGTACCGGCGGGCGCATCCGTCCGCATTTCCGCCACCGTATCTGGCAGAAAAACACCACCGTCATTTTCACCGGTTTCCAGGCGCGCGGCACACTGGGCCGGCTGCTGGTTGATGGCATCAAGAAAATCCGCCTGTTCAACGAGGACATTGTTGTCAAGGCGCGCATTGAAACACTGGGCGGGCTGTCTGCCCACGCCGGCCAGGATGCCCTGGTTAACTGGGCCAAATCCTTTGAAAACCAGCCCGTCATGGTGCTGGTGCACGGCGAGCCGAATGCACTGGATGCATTGGCCGCACGCTTGTGGAAAGAGCTGGGCATCAAGGCACGGATTCCACTGGTCGGCCAGTCGATCGCATTTTGAATATGCGCAACGACGTGCCCATCAGCATGACAATCACTCTGTACAATGGCCTGGTGGCCGGGTAGCCGATAATGCTGTTACTTGATGTGCTCGGTGCGCTGGGCCTGTTTTTGCTTGGCATGTGGCTGATGACCGAAGGCCTGAAGCTGGCTGGAGGCCGGGCGCTGGAACACCTGCTCCATCACTGGACATCCAGCAAAAGCCGCAGCCTGGCCAGTGGTGTGCTGATCACGGCCCTGGTACAGTCATCCAGTGCCGTCACCATCGCGCTGATCGGTTTTGTCAACGCTGGCCTGATGAGCTTTTCCCAATCGGTATGGGTGGTATTTGGCAGCAGCCTGGGCACCACCTTCACTGGCTGGCTGGTTACCCTGTTTGGTTTTTCCGTCAAGATCAATGCGGTGATTTTTCCACTGGTCGGCATCGGTGCCCTGCTGCGGGTTTTTTCACCGCTGGAACGCGGCCGCTCACTGGGCATGGCACTGGCCGGCTTTGGCATCCTGTTTATGGGCATTGATGCGCTGCGCACCAATTTTTCCGTGTACGCCGATGGCATGAATATGCAAAGCCTGCTCGACAGCCAGACCCACCGGGTACTGGCCGGCCTGGCCATCGGCCTGGTGCTGACCAGCCTGACCCAGTCCTCCAGTGCAGCGATAGCCATCATCCTGACCGCCACCGCCAGCCAGTTGTCCGGCCTGGACATGGCAGCAGCGGCGGTGATCGGCGCCAATATCGGCACGGCATCCACCGGCATTATTGCCTCGCTGGGCGCCACCGCCAATGCCAGACGGGTGGCGCTGGCGCATGTCTGCTTCAACACCCTGGCGGGCTTGCTGGGCTTGCTGCTGTTGCCGCCGCTGCTGCTGCTGACTGCGTACTTTTCACTGGCTGAATCAAGCGCCAACCTGCCACTGCTGCTGGCCATGTTCCATACCAGCTTCAACCTGCTGGGCCTGGTCATCATGGCGCCACTGGAGCCGTCACTGACCCGCTTTCTCGGCAAACGCTTTCTGCCCCGGCCTGCGGCAGGCCAGCGAACCGCCCCGCAGGAACATTTTATCGATCGCAATATTGCCAGCATTCCTGACCTGGCCCTGCGGGCCCTGAACCTGGAGCTGCAGCAGTTGCACAAGCTGCTTGTCGACCAGTCATTGCTGGATGTCATCTACAAACCGGAGGATCCGCTGGGCAGCATTGCACCGGATACGGTGTTCAGCGATATCAGCGCATTTATCGCCGATGCATCACAAACCAGCCTGACCCGCGACCAGGCGCAACAATTCACCGCCGGCCTGGCTGCCAGCCATTACCTGCAAAACAGCCTGCAGACATTGCAGCAGTTGCGACTGCATGCCAGTGACATCCAGCGGCTGGACCACCACTTGCTGGACAACCTGCACCGCTGGCTGGAACAGGTCAATGCGTTCTGCTGCCACTGTCATGACAACCGTGAGGAACAATGGCTGCAGCTGTTGCGCAATTACCAGGTATTGAAGGATCAGTTGATGGCTGACGCCATCAGCCACAGCAAACTGGACGATGTGGATGGTGCCCTGAATGCCGCCAGTCTCGGCAAACGCTTTGCCGAGCAGTTGCTGCAGAGCGAACCGCCATTACAGCAATTACAGCAGAACGGTGACCATCAGGCAGGTGACAACTCAGACAGTTGACGTGTCATCAATATGAAACCACTGCCAGATCTGGCGCACACGAACCAGCTTCTGTTCCGCTGACAGGCGCGACAAATCCGGTGCGATGCGTACCGAGGTGGTTTTGCCATCTTTCCATGGCCACCAGGCACAATACAGGAAGTCCCCCTCACGGGTGTCGGTACTGAACAGCAACTGCTCCGGGTTCATGCCATCAAAATGCAGGATCAGGCGCTGGATATTGTCCGGCAACTCCTCGTCACACAGCACATTCCAGTAATCACTGAAATAACTTTCCAGCACGGCAATCACTTTTTCCTTCTGGCGACTGTCAATTTGCAGCAACACCGCTTCAAGGCGATCATCCCACTGCCAGTTGGGCGAACCGCCCAATACTGCCGACAGCTCACCAGCCAGGTTTTCCAGCACCGGCTTGCTGGCATCACGCTTGAATTTTCTGCCCAGGACTCTTTTCAACATACTACTGCCCTCTCGGATTGGATTCTTTATAAGCCCAAACAGGCGGCAACGCCACTGTGCGGCCAGCAAACTTTTAAGCAATCGGCAGAATCAGCGCGCCGACAAAAACGCCAGCCGCTGGAACAGCCATTCCGGCAACATACGCACCACCAGCATCACCCAGCGCCAGAAGCCCGGCACATAGATATCGTAACGGCGGCCGGCAAAGGCCCGCACAATCACATCGGCCACCTGGTCAACGCTGGCGAAGGAAAAGTTTTTCTGATGACTGGCTGTCATCGGCGTATCGACCGGCCCCAGCCGGAACGTATAAATTTCCACCCCGCTTTGCCACAGCGTTGAGCGAAGACCCTGCAAATACACTGACAGGCCTCCCTTGGCAGCCGCATAGGTGAAATTGCGCGGCCGCCCGCGATCACCGGCCACCGAGCTGATCACACCGATCTGGCCATGCCCCTGTGCCTGCATCTGCTGCACCAGTGGCAACAGGAACGCAATCACACTGGTCAGGTTACTGGCAATCGTCTGCTCTGCCAGCGTGATGTCATGTTCAGTGCGCAACTGATCCGGCAGCATGCCGTGGGCAATCAGCACCCGGTCGATACCGTCCAGACACTGCCAGGCATTTTCCACCGCCTGTGCCGCCTGTGCGGTATCACAAAAATCATAACAGGCGCTGCCACGAACAGACGACTCCAGGCCGGCCAGTGCCTGCTGCAAACCGTGCGGATTGCGCGCCAGCCAGTACATCTGTGCGCCGTCAGCTGCCAGCCGCAGCGCAACTGCCCTGGCTACCGCCGATGTGGCACCGATGATCAATACCTTCATACCGCCTCCCGGATCGACAATCTTTTTGCACTGCCGGCGCCAGCCCAGTAACATGCAGCGTTTTTCATTCGCTTACGGAACATCGCCATGTGGTTCAGCAACCTGCACATTTACCGCCTTACCCGCCCTTTTGAACTGGACGCCACGCAACTGGCCGAAAAACTGGCAGAAAAACCGTTCACTCCCTGCCACAGCCAGCAGCAGGAAAGTTATGGCTGGGTTGCGCCGCTGGGCAATGCCGGCAACGACTGGGTGCATGCCGCCAACGGCTATATCATGATTGCCGCCCGCCAACAGGAAAGAATCCTGCCTGCCGCCGTCATCAAGGAAAAACTGGAAGACAGTATACGCAGCATCGAAGCCGGCGAAAACCGCAAGATCAGCCGCAAGGAACGCCAGTCGATGAAAGACGAACTGGTTTTCGAGCTGCTGCCGAAAGCGTTTACCCGCTCCCGCCGCCAATACGCCTACATCGCACCACAACATCAGCTGATTGTTATCGACAGTGCCTCGGCCAGTCGTGCCGAAGCATTGCTGAATGCCTTGCGTGAAACCATCGGCAGCCTGGCAGTGGTGCCGCTGACTACCCGCAGCGTCACCGGCCACTGCATGACCAGCTGGCTGAAAAGCGGCCAGCTGCCGGCACCGTTCAGTGCCGGCTCCGAGTGTGAACTGAAAGACATGCAGCAACAAGGCGGGGTCATCCGCTGCCGTCACCAGGATTTGCTGGCTGACGAGATGACCGCCCATATCAATACCGGCATGATGGTGACCCGTCTGCACCTGAACTGGAAAGACCGCATTGAATGCATTGTTGATGAAAAAATGGTGGTGCGCCGGCTGCGCTTCCTGGAGCTGGTCCAGGAGCAGGCCAGCGCCAGCCAGGCTGATGATGCCGCCAGCCAGTTTGATGTTGATTTCACCATCATGACCGCCGAACTGGCCGATTTTATCCATGACCTGGTGGAAGCGTTTGGCGGTGTCAACCACGACGCGCAGCAGCCTGCAGCTGCCCCTGACACGCTGTCAGAGGCGCGCGCCTGAGGCATACAGGTGATCAAGGCAGTACACGCTGCCGTTAATCACCGGCGATGAACAGGCATCCACCCGACAGGCATCATCACCATAACCACCGCGATTTTGCAGCATGCGTGCACGGATCAGTGCGCCGGCATCAAATGCCTGCCAGTCGGCGGCACCCGCCAGCTGCACGGCATAAAGCACCTTGCCTGCGCCGTGCCGGTCGTTGCGCCAGTATTGCCCGCAATGCGGACACTGCCGTAACTGCTGCCGGTCATGCTCGTCCAGCAGCGCATGCTGCTGGCAGAATTCGTCATGCCACTCGGTGATATTGACCAGTGCGCCACTGTCGGCACAGCGGCAGGGATGCGTTACTTTCATCAACATAAACAGCCCGTCAGTTTGCGTTTATCGCCACACAGCGATCCCGGTAGATCGGCAACAGCTGCCTGTGCTCCAGGCCATTGCGCCACAGTCGCTGCCAGGTGGGCCAGCGGTGATTACCCTCACCACGATACGCATGGCCGGCCGGCAGGTAAGCTGCCAACAGGCTGTTGGCCGGATCAAACGCATCATCGCGCCCCCAGGCCAGGTAGATCTTGCCGGCTGTATTGTCATCCAGCGCCGTCAACCACGGCCACAGGCCGGCGATCGATGCCGGCTGTGCTTGTTCACCCTCGTTGAGCAGGTAGCCATAATCAGCCGGTTCACCAAGATACGGTGCCAGCAGGCTGACCGATGCCAGCTGGTCCGGAAATTCACGCAAATACAGCAAGCCACCAAAACCGCCCAGGGAAATGCCGGCCAGGTGCACGGCGCAATAACCCTGCTCCAGCGCCGGGGCAATCACATCCTGCTGCAGGCGCGCCAGCAACTGGCGGCTGCGGTAGTAACCAAAATGGGCATTCACCGACACCACATCGGCCGACGGGTAAAGGCGCTGGATGTCATCAACCAGGCCATGGCGGGCATAGTCACCCGGCCAGCCGCTGATACCGGGCAGCAGCACCACCAGCTGGCGCTGGGAAACCGGCAGCGCCAGCGCTGTGTGATAGTGAATCTGGCCAATCGGCGTGGTCAGCGGCTGAAAACGTGCACAGCCTGACAACGCCAGCAACAACAGCGACAGCAGCACGCGCATCAAGGCTGTCCTGTCGCCGGCTGATCAGCAACAAACATCGTCTGGACAATAAAGGTCGCCGCCTGGTGCATATGCTCAGGCAGTTGATAGCCCGGCTGATTGGCCCAGTTATTGATGATGCTGGTAAAAATGCCGGTAGCAATTTCGGCATAGACCGGCAACAAAAAATCCTGGCGCAACAGCTGTTGCTGCTGCGCTTCAAGCAGGATGGCCTCCACCATGTCATAAAGACTGTGGATGATGCGCGACTTGTCACAACCAAAACCGGCGTGGGCATGCATGACCAGCTGGCGCAGCATGCCGGCGGTATTCTCATCCAGTCCGGCAATGGTGGCAGCGATATCGTCAAAGCCCTTCAGCAACACCGCGGCAGGCGAATTACCCTGCCCGGCAGCCGCCTCAAACAGCAACCTGGCGCCGGCAAAATACTGATCGGATATATATACAATCAGGTGTTGTTTGCTGGGGAAATGGTTAAAAAAGGTTTTGTGGGCGACGCCGGCCTCGCGGATGACATCGGTAATCGGGGTTTCGGCCACGCCGCGCTCGGCAAACAGCCGGGTTGCCGCATTCACGATCCGCTGGCGGAATTCCCGCTTGCGCAATTCGGCCTTGTTGACCCGGTGCTTGCGAATCTTGTCAGTCATCTGGATACCACTTTTGCCTGCGCTCTGCTTAAATAGGCGCCCTGATAAAAAACGGATGATCACAGTGCTCAGTTATCGCCATCATTTTCATGCCGGGAACTTCGCCGATGTACTCAAGCACGTTTGTTTGCTGCATATACTTGAATATATGACACAAAAAGACAAGCCACTTTGTTATATCGACACCCACGCCGGCGCTGGCGGATACCGCCTGGCCAGCCATGACGAACGGCCGCATGAATCGGCTGCCGGTATCGCCCGGCTGTGGCAGGCTGGCGACCTGCCGGATGCGGTGGCCGCGTATGTGCGCCAGGTAAAAGCCTTTAACCACAGCCCGCAACTGCATTTTTACCCCGGTTCTCCCTGGCTGGCCCGGCAATGCCTGCGTCCCGCCGACCGGCTGTTTCTGGCCGAACTGCACAGCAGTGATGTGCGCCTGCTGCGCGACCACTGTAAAAGTGACAAACGGGTACGGGTTTTCCACCAGGATGGCTTGCAGCTGTTGCTGTCACTGCTGCCACCGGCCGAGCGCCGGGCACTGGTGCTGATCGACCCGTCCTATGAAATAAAGAGCGATTACCCGCAGGTCTGCGACACCCTGGTCAAGGCCTGGCGACGTTTTGCCGGCGGCTGTTATGCACTGTGGTATCCGGTGGTGGATCGTTCGCGTATCCGGCGCATGGAAAACACGCTGAAACAAAGCCCGTTACGCAATTGCCTGCTGCTGGAACTGGGCGTGCGTCCTGACAACGATCCCGGCATGACAGCCAGCGGCATGATTATCATCAACCCGCCCTGGCAGATGGCCGACACCATGCAACAGGTGCTGCCATACCTGGCGGCACAGCTGGCCGGTGATAACGGTTTTTACCGGATTGAATGGCTGGCTGGTGAATAAACCAGCAAATCCGCGCCTGGCAGCAGTTATTTCAAAAAATACCTGCCACAAGGCTTGACCTGAAAAAAAAATTCTTTATAGTACGCGCCCATGCCCAGGTGGTGAAATTGGTAGACACGCTAGCTTCAGGTGCTAGTGATCGCAAGGTCGTGGAGGTTCAAGTCCTCTCCTGGGCACCAATTTCGAAACAACATCATGAATACCCTCTCCCCCGATTCCCTGAAAATACGCCGTGGTTCAAGGCTGCTTGAACTGCACTACGCAGACGGCAAAACCCTGCATATCCCGTTTGAACTGTTACGTGTCTGCTCGCCCAGCGCCGAAGTGCGTGGCCACAGCCCGGCACAAGCGGTGCTGCAATACGGCAAGGCGGAGGTATTGATCAATGCGATTGAGCCGGTCGGCAACTATGCGGTGCAGATTGTGTTTGATGACGGCCATGACTCCGGCATTTACACCTGGGATTACCTGTACCAGCTGGGCACACAGCAGGATTCGTTGTGGCAGGAATACCTGGCAAAACTGCAGGCCGCCGGCAAAAGCCGTTTTGCCGATGCCGTTATGGTTTTCGACCCGAAAAAACCGGCATAAAAAAAGCGGCTTCCATGCCGCAACTCAGGGAATACAACTCCTTGTCGTCTTTCGTCGTCCTCTCGGCTGTTCAGAAACCGAGGGCACATCATAGGCCAAGCGCGCCTGCTGCACAGCCCCCGGTTCATGGGGGTGCCGGCTGTTTTTTTACAAGCCCAGCAACACTCTGACCTGGCAACCGTTGCCGGTATCCTGCCATTGCACCGTACCACCAAGCTCGGCCAGACGCGTTTCAACAATGCGCCGCCCCTGGCCCGCCGAGGACTGGCCGGCAACCAGCCCCTTGCCATTATCCTCAAGCAGCAGCTGCAGCATACGCCCGTCAAGCATCACCCTGACCTGCAATTGATCGCCGCCACTGTGGCGCAACACATTGGAGACCAGCTCACGCAACACCCGGCCAAGATTATGCCGGGCGCGTGCATTCAGCATCACGCTGCCATCGAGCTGCTGCTGCCAGTCCAGTTCCAGTCCGGCCGCCAGCAAACGCTCACGGGTTTCGGCCTGCCACAACTGCAGGGCTTCGGCCAGCTCGCACGGGGTCTGCTCCAGCGCATTGAGTATCGAGCGCAGGTCGGCCATCGCCTGACGCGCCTGCTGCTGTGACTGGGCCAGCTCGGCGCTATGCATGACACCCAGCAGGCGTGCGCCCAGATCGTCATGCAAATCACGCCGTATCCGGTCACGCTCGGCCAGCATGCCTTCATTACGTGCCTGGATCGCCTGCCAGGCTTTTTCCACCAGCGACAGCATCATCGTGGCCAGTTCCTCATCGCGGCGTGAAAACAGGCGCCCGCCCTGGCCGGCATAAGCCAGCAGCCAGCCGGGCATGCCCGCTACTGACGGCACCTGCAAGCGCTGGCCGTTGTCGACGATACGCACCGGACCGGCAGCCGGCATTTCCTCAATCAGCAAAGGCGCAAACGCCCGTTGCAAAATAACACGCCAGGCATCGTGCATCTGCGCCGCATCACCGGCGGCAAACATCTGCCGGATCATGTCCGGCAACTGTTCCTGCAGGCTGCTTTCAGCGCTGGGGCGTAACCATTGCCAAAACAGCTGGCGCACCGGCACATACAGCCAGCCGACCGCTGCCACTGACAGGCCAAGCGCCAGGCCCTGGTTAAGATGCAGCAGGCCAATCAGGGCAATATCCAGCACCAGCACGGCAATCCCGGCAAAAAACCAGGTCCAGTACTGGTACCACCAGCGGTCCAGGTTAAACAGCTGGTAACGGCTCAGGCCCAGCGCCATCATCACCACCCCCAGGGTAAATCCTGCCAGGGTAAAGGATTGGGCACCAAAGGTGGTCGCCATCAAGGCTGCCGGCACAATGTTCATCAGCGTGAAAATCATCGATGTACCCATCACCGACAACAGCAGCCATTTCAGCACCGCCCGGTCCGCCGGTCGCTCACGACTGGCACGCCATTGCCAGAACGCCAGCGCAAAGGCAATCAGCACATACACCAGCAAGGGCAAATGAAAACCGGCCGCCGTGGTGTCTGCCAGCTGCAGGCTGTCGGCCAGCCACAGCGGCACAAAACTCAAGGCCATCAGCAAGGCAACACGCGATGGCAGCAGCCGGCACGGATAAATGGCAAACAAGGCAATCAGGCCACCACCAAAAGCGATGGCACCCAGATGATTGAGCAACGACAACAAACGAAACAGCTGGCCATCCAGGGCCAGTTCACGTGAGGTATAAATTGCCGAGGTCCAGCACGACAGGGCGATACCAAGGCCCATCAGCAGGTAAACCTGCGCCTCAATGGCGCGGCGATTAAAGGCCCAGATGGCACCGCAAATCATCACACACAGCAGGCCGGATAGCAGCTGGATATAAAAGCCGGCACGCAAATCACCAGGCCGGCGCTCACGCAACGGCAATGCCAGCATGTCGCCATCTGCCTGCAGCAACCACAGCCGCTCGCCGGCAAACTGCCCGGCGAGCACGGTCTGGCGCTGCAAAAAAGCCCGGTAATCGCTGTACAAGGGCAATATATCCGGCTCCTCCAGCTTGTCCTGCGCATTCACCGGCACCAGCCGGTCCGGGTCACTGCCGATGGCACTGATCGCTTGCGGCATACCACCGTCCGCCTGCATCATCAGCTGTTCGCCCTCGGCATAAAACAGCTGGCCGGTCACCCGGTCACGCAGGCTGAAATGGAAAACCGCTGCCATCAGCAGCACCGATACAGCCAGAAAAACGAGCATGATCTGGCGTGGCCCCAGCCACGTACTGGATAGTTGTTGCATGGTCAAGCAGAGCTCCCTGAAGGTATGCCGGCCCGGACATG
>DATCSZ010000116.1:0-2956 GCA_036568205.1 Pseudomonadales bacterium | reverse complement strand
CAGGCTTGCTCCAGCGCCACGGCCTCTTCCATCGTGACGGTGTTGAAATACAACCGCTGTCCCGGCCGGTATTGCGCGAGCAGGTTGATGTCGCAATCCAGCACCTGGGCAATACGCGGGTAACCGCCCACCGTCTGTCGTTCACGCATCAGCACAATCGGGCCTGATGGTGTCAGCTGCACTGTCCCGTCCTGCACGGGCGCCGAGTCGATGGCTTCCAGTGCAGGGGCAGCAACCTCACCCAGCAACCGCACCCCGTGTGCGTTCGACTGCCGGCTAAGCTGCCAGGGCTGGCCGGTCAGGTATTGCAATACCGGCCCTGAGGCCTCAGGCCCCGCCAAGATGCGCAACACCTGCCGGCGCCACAAGCCTTGCGACAAGGTCGCCCAGCGCTTGCGCTGCCGATGCACCGGCGTGCTGACCGGGCAGGTCATGAACTGCAGGGGGCTGTCGGTCGCTTCAATGCCGCCCTGGATGGCCAGGTAACTCCGGAAGCCGCGTTCCGCGCCTTGCCAGGTTAACGCACTGCCGGCGGCAACACGGCAGCTGCGGTTATTCGGTAACAACACGCCATCGCACTGCAACTGTAATGGTGCGCCGCTGACAGCAACGCATACGTCGTGGTCACAGCACAGGCTGCCACGCGACAGCGGTATTTCAAACACGGGCGTATCATCGGCGTTGCCGGCCAGGCGATTGGCAACCGCGGCAGCAAACCGGTCGGCCGGGCCGCCGGGCGCATACCCCTCTCGTTGCTTTCCCCAGCGCCGGGCCTGCACCAGCCGCATTGGGCTGTTCGCCGCCACGGTAATCATGACCACCGCTCACGAATGGCCCGGGCGATGAGCAGCGCTGCCGGGCTGTCGCTGTGAATGCACCAGGTATCGCAATCAAACGGGTGAACGCCGTCATCCAGCGGCAACTGCCCGAACGCCAGTACCGAGTGAATCTGTCCAAGCACGGCAGCCGGATTATCGTGCACGGCAGCCGGCTCACTGCGCGGCATTAAACGCACACCTGTGCCATCGCGTTGATAACGGCGATCGGCAAACCCTTCCCTGTAAATGCGCAAGCCTTGCTGTTGGCCGGCGTCTGCCAGGGCGGATGCCGGCGGTGCCAGCAATGCAGTAATGCCTTCATGCACACACCACTGCGCCAGTGATGCTGCCAATACAGGGTCAGCGGCGGCCTGGTTATACAAGGCGCCATGAAATTTCACCGTGGTGCACTCGGCCAGCAAAGCGCGCTGCTGGCTCAAGGCCCCGGCCAATTGGGCCCAGGGCATATGCAATGCACGCCGCCCAAAATGTTCGCGGTCGGGGTAACCCAGGTGCAAGTGACAGGCCTTGTTGTGTGCGCTGGCGGCATCGCGCCAGAACATGGCACTGTGCTGATCGCCGGCATGGCCACCGCAGGCAATGCTGACTGCATCCACCAGCGCCAGCAAGGCGAGATCACGTTCGCGCTCGTCCGGCTGCTCGCCGATATCGCAGTTCAGGTGAATCATGGCGCCGGCCTGAAGATCACGCGGTCGCCCGCATTGATGGGCACGCACAACGCCGGGTCGCAGTAACCCAGCACATGCCAGCCGCCCGGCGTATCACAGGGGTAGATACCGGCCTGGCCGGCTGCCATCGCCACGGCACCGGCGCGCACGCACGATCGCGGGTTATCGCGACGCGGCACATGAAGTGTCGCATCCAGGCCATGCAAATACGGAAAGTGCGGTTGAAAACCGATCATCGCCACCGTGTATGACGCCGCGCTGTGGCGCCGGACAATCTCTGCCTCCGACAGGCCGCATTGCCGGGCCACCCAGCCCAGGTCTTCACCGCAATAATCCACGTGGATGACGTGTTCCTGCGGCCGGCAAGCCGGAGCCGCCGGCAGGCTGATGGGTTGTGCCTGCAGCTGCAGGGCCTGCTCATGCCCTGCCGTATAGGCCACCACCTCGGTGTACCCGATCGCCACATCCAGCACGCCGGGCCGGGCCGCCAGGTCGTCGGCCAATGCGGCCAACGACTGGCTCAATGCCGCCGATGGCGGGGCATCGCAACGAATGCGTACCGCAGAAGTACCGAACAGGGTGGCTGTCATCATGGCGCTATTGTAAGAAGAAACGATGCCATGTGCTGGCCAAAACGCTATCCTGTCATACCACCCACTGCTTACTGGGAGCCGTCATGAAAAAGCTGATCGTCCTGCTGCTGGCCTTGTGTTGCACACCGGCCTTCGCCGGCAGCGTCAAGGAAACTGCCGTCACCCTGCCCGATGCGCTCGGCACTGCCGTGCTCTACACCCCTCGCTGGTCCTTCCGGCCCCACCCTGGCGTTATCGTGGTGCATGAATGGTGGGGCCTGAACGACTATGCCCGCAGCCGGGCCCGGCAACTGGCCGAGGCGGGTTTTCCTGCCATTGCGGTGGATATGTACGGCAACGGCAAGGTCGCCGAGCACCCGGATAACGCGTTGGCATTCATGAACGCCGCCCTCGCCGAACCTGAAAAAATGAGCGCCCGGTTTGATGCCGCTCGCGCCATCCTGGAAGACCTTGGCAAGGCTGACGGCAGCCGCATCTATGCGATTGGCTATTGCTTTGGTGGTGCGGTGGTACTGAACCAGGCACGCATGGGCAAGGACCTCGCCGGGGTTGCCAGCTTCCACGGCTCACTCGGCACCACCTCCCCGGCCAGGGCCGGCGCGGTGAAAGCCCGCGTGCTGGTCGCCACCGGTGGGGCCGACCCCATGGTGCCGGCCGACCAGGTCGGTGCGTTCATGAAGGAAATGACCGAAGCAGGCGTGCAGGTAGAGTTGCTGAGCTTCCCCGGCGTGAAGCACAGCTTTACCAACCCGGGTTCCACAGCACTGGGCAAGCAGTTCAATATGCCGCTCGCTTACGATAAGGCCGCTGATACCCGCAGCTGGAATGCCCTGATGGATTTCATCCAATGAAATAC
>DATCSZ010000115.1:0-1379 GCA_036568205.1 Pseudomonadales bacterium | reverse complement strand
CACCACTACCGGCGGCGACGACAATGTGCGCGGGAGATGGCATCGCGCCGGCTGCAATTTGCCCGGCCAGTTCCAGCATGGCATTGACGTAGGCAAAGGTGGCAACCGGGGCAGAGCAGCCGGCGTAAAGAAAATAGCTGTTTCGATCAAGCCGGCGGGGATGCAAATACCAGTTCAACGCGGCTGCAAACAGACTGCCCCGGGCGGTCAGGGTGGCGCCGGCGCCGCGCATTAATTGCTGGTTGAGCCGGACAATATCGCTGTCCGGTTGCGGAAAGGTAATCACTTCACAGGCCAGGTTTTCGCGCTGGCACAGCAACGCGGTGGCGACACCGGCATTGGTGCCGGTGGCGCCAAGGGTAATAACGCGACTGGCACCATGACGACGAATATCGGCAAGCACAAACTCCAGCTTGCGCGGCTTGTTGCCACCCTGATCCTTGCGAGTCAGGTCGTCGCGTTTGATCCACAGCGCTTGCTTGCCGGGAAATGCTTCTACAGGCGTTGGCAGATTGCACAACGGAATTGGCTGCAGTGCCGACAGCAGCGGAAAGCGCTGCAGCAGTAGAAAATAATCAACGGCCATGGCCGGCGTCCAGCGGCGGCCACCACTGCGCTGTGTGCTGTGCATCCAGTGCCAGCAGGTCGCCGAACTGCAGCAGCACCGCTTCACTTTGTGTTGGTCGCAGGAAAATCCAGTCGTCGATATTCAGCTGCTGGGCGGCGGAACCGTTCAGCATCATCTGGTTCGAGCTGCTGCCATAGACAGTGTTTTCGCTCAGCCCGGCCGGCGATTCCGGTTTTGCCATCCACTTGCCGCCGTAGATAAACAGGGTGGTGGCGCGGTTCGGGTCCCAGCTTTGCCACAGGCTGCCAATCGGTAGCGGCCCGGGCAGGGTCAGGCCATCGAGTTTTTTCAACACCGGTGTGGCAATAAAGGCGGCCGGTTCGAAATCGCCGAGCAATGGCAAATCAAAATCGGTTGGTTTAAGCAGGCAGGAACCGGCGGAGACTTCGTTCAGTGGCGAATTTTCATCGTGCAGACGGATGGTCGGGCTGCCGGCGCCATTCAGCACCAGATCCTCGCGCCAGAGGTCGCTGTGCTGATGGAGAATGCGATCAACAAACGACAGGTAGATGGCATTGGACTTGCGCAGCGAGGTTTCCGTGCTTTCGATAAAGCCGGGCATCTTGCCGACATGGGCGTCGTAACCCATCAGCCCGGCCAGCTGCAGCTGCTCTGGATGCTGGCGGATCAGATCAAGCAGGGCATCAATATCTTCGGCCTGCTGCAGGCCGCCACGATGCAGGCCAACATCAATTTCGATACTGATGCGAAAACGCTCCTGCAGCGATTCGGCCAGCGCCAGATACTGTTC
>DATCSZ010000114.1:0-18096 GCA_036568205.1 Pseudomonadales bacterium | reverse complement strand
TCATTGGTGTGTCTCCGTATTGGTTTCAGTTGTAACCAGTGTATGGTGAAAAAATCGAAAGAAAAAACGCAATAAATCGATTAATCTATTCAGAAATTTTGAATGGTAAAGCGCAATGCAATCGGCAATTACCCTGGAAGCCCTGGCCGTGCTGGATGCGATAGACCGGCGCGGGTCGTTTGCTGCTGCCGCTGACAGCCTGAACCGGGTGCCATCGGCCATCAGCTATACGGTGCAGAAACTGGAGCAGGACCTGGCGGTAACGCTGTTTGTACGGGAGGGGCGCAAGGCGGTGCTGACACCGGCCGGCCGGCTGCTGCTGGAGCAGGGCCGCCAGCTGCTGCAGGCAGCCGATGACCTGGCCGAGGCAACCCGCCAGCGCCATAGCGGCTGGGAGTCATCACTGAATATTGCGGTGGAGGCGGCGCTGGGGGTGGATCATGTGTATCCGTTGCTGGCCGAGTTTTTTGCCATCAAGCCGGATATCGAGATCAACCTGTTTGAGGAGGTGCTGGGCGGTGGCTGGGAGGCGCTGCAGGACAAGCGGGCCGACCTGGCGATTGGCCTGCCACCGTCGGCGGTGGCCGATGATCGCTTGCAGTCCTGTGTTTACGGTGATTTGCCGTGGGTGTTTGCCGTGGCGGGCGGCCATCCGCTGGCCTTGCTGGGCCGGCCATTGACGACGCGTGATATCGAGCCGTACCGGGCGGTGGTGGCGCGTGACAGTGCCCGCCACAGTCCGTCGGCCAGTTACCGGCTGTTCAGTCGCCAGCCGGTGTTGCGGGTGCCGTCGGTGCGCGACAAGCTGGCGGCGCAGAAGGCCGGGCTGGGCGTCGGTTTTTTGCCGTTGTACTGGATTCAGCCGGAGCTGGCCAGCGGCGAACTGGTGGCGCTGGCGGTGGAGGGTGTTGAAAACAATACGCCGTTGCTGATGGCCTGGCGCCGTGGCCAGCAGGGGCGGGCATTGCGCTGGTTTATCGAGACCCTGCGCCAGCGCCCGCTTCAGCCACCGGCAACCACCAGCTGAAATACCGGCTTGTCCGGGTTGCGGGCATCCAGCAGCAGCAGGCAGCGGATATCGTTGAAATGCACCGGGATGTTGCGGGTAAAGCTGAAGTCGCCAATGATGAATTGCTGCAGGCCTTGCTGCAGGTAGACCTCCGTCAGGTACTGGTTGTTGCCGAGGTGCTGCATCTGGCCTATCGAGCGCGGTGTGCTGCCGACCGGGTTGGCCAGCAGCACATCCGGTGTGTGGCCCAGCAGTACCTTGCTGCCGGGTGATTCCAGCGCAATCGCCATGGCCAGGGTCAGTGCCGACTGGGCCGGTGGCAGGCTGTTGGTGGAGGCAATCAGCCGGCGGCGCACCTGCTGTTGCACACTGTCGCCAGCAGGGTTGTTGCCGGCTGCCGTTGCCGGCGCCGCTGCTGCCGGCGCAGTGGCCGGTTCGCTGACGGGCGCCGGGCTGGCCTGGGTTTTGGCCTGCGCCTGCGCTTCAGCCTCGGCTTTGGCCCGGGTTGCGGCTTGTGCTTGTTGCTGCTGCCGGGCCGCCTGCTGTGCCTGTTCGCGCTCGGCCTGCTCGGCAGCCAGGCGTTGCTGTTCGGCCTGTTTTTGCTGTTGTGCCTGTTGTTCGGCGGCGCGGGCAGCGGCGGCCCTGGCCTGGGCTGCCTGTTCGGCCTGGCGCTGCTTTTCCCGGGCTGCCTGTTCGGCGGCCCGCTGTTGTTGCTGTTTTTCCAGTTCGGCCAGCTTGTCCTGCAGCATGGATATCTGGCCTTTCAGGATACGGCCCTGGCGCCGCTGCTCGTTGAAATCACGGGTCAGCTGTTCGCTGCGCTCGCGGGATTTTTCCAGGTTGAAGCCGGCGCGCTTGATCTCGAATTCCAGCTTGTTCAGCTTTTGTTTGTTGGCGTCACTGTCCTTGTCGGCCAATACCTCGATTCGGCGCACGTCGTGCTGGAAACGTTTCAGCTCGTCGGCAATATCCTGCTGGATTTTTTCTTCGGCCTTGATCTGTTCGGCCAGCTGTTCGGTGCGTTGTTGCAGGGCATCATCCTGCTGGCGCCGTTCGGCGATCGTGCTGCGCAGCCCGGCGATGTCGTCAGCCGGGTTGTCAGCCGCCTGGATAACGGTGCCAGACAGCATCAGCCAGAGGACAATGAATCGGTGAAAGCACTTCATGGTGATGTGGTGGCGGGATGTCCGGTGGTGTCGGGGGGGATGACTGGCATAATACGCAAGTCTAGCCCAGCGCCGCTGGCAATGCCCGCCTTTCCGCCTGTCGGCGGCAGACGGGCGACAGGCGATGTTATGTCTGGCTGGCAGCGTGGCGGGCGGCGCGGCGGCCGGAAAAAATGCAGTCGGCAATCGACAGGCCGCTGACGTAACCGCGTGACGGGATGCCGACAGCCGTGCGGCCGACAGCGTACAGGCCGTTGATGACGGTGCCATCACTGCGCTGTACCAGGCCACTGCGTTCGTCCACTTTCAGGCCACCCAGGGTCAGTGACGGGCCGGGCACCCAGAAGTAGTCGTAGCTGGCATTAATGGCATAAAACGGGCCTTCGTCCAGTACCGGCAGGTAGTCTTTTGGCTTGCCGAGCGGGTCGGGTTCGTCGCTGGCGGCGATGCGGTTGTATTCAGCCAGGCTGTCTTGCAGCGCCTTGGCATCCACACCGATCTGGTTGGCCAGTGCGGCGATGCTGGCGGCTTTTTTGCTGCCCAGCCACAGGTAGAACAGGCCCAGCATGACGTGGAACCACAGGCCTTTTTTCAGGCTCAGGTCGCCAAAGGCCTGGTCATAGTGTTTTTCATCGAGGATCAGCCAGGCCTTGCCGTTGTGCTCACGCATCATTTTTTCGCCGACCTGGGCACCGTACAGCATTTCGTTGCAGATGCGCCGGCCGGACGGGCCGACCAGCATGCCGTTGACAAAGGCCAGCGGCGGGTTCAGGAAACGCCAGCAGGAGACGCTGTCCATCTGTGCGGTGTCGGCGCCCAGTTGCATGGCCAGCTGGATACCGCTGCCATCGTCGGTCATGGTGCCGAGCGGGCTGCCGCCGAGATAGGCCGGTGCGTGCTGGCGAATCATGGCCTGGTTGGCATAAAAGCCACCGGTGGCCAGCACCACGCCACGCCGCGCACGAATATAACTGCTGCGGCCGAAACGGCGCTCCAGCCATTCGCTGGCCATTGCAAACAGCTGGAACAGCGGTGGCCAGTACAGGGCGGTGTAGCGGCTCAGCACATGCAGTTTGCCCAGCAGCCAGTGCAGGCGGCCGGCTATGGAGCGTTGCTCCAGCTCAATGGTTTTGGCGCCGATCACGTTGCCATCAGTGTCGGTCAGCAGGCCGACCAGCTTGCTCTGGGTCTGGATGGCCAGTCCCTGGCGGCGGGCACTGTCGCGCAGCGGCTCAAAAATGGCCTGGCCGGAAACCCCCTTGCGCCGTGCCCGGTGGCCACGTGCGGCCGGCCGGGCATGGTTGCAGTAGGGCGGGAAGGATTCGTTGCCGGAGTAATAAAAAAAGTAATGGTTCGGCGGATATGAGGTCTTGAACGGGCAGAAGCTGGCCTCGAACGGCACGCCGTGCTTGACCATCCAGTCAAAGTTATCGACGCTGCTGTTGCAGAATTCACGCAGTGTGTCATCACTGACGGCCCCCTGCACTTCCTGTTGCAGGTAGTTGAACATATTGTCCGGGTCATCCTCGACACCGGCTTCGCGCTGGATCGCCGTGCCGCCGCCGGCATAATAAATGCCACCGGAAATGGTGGTGGCGCCGCCGCCCTGCAGGCGTTCGATAACCAGTACATCAAGGCCCTGTTCCCTGGCTTCCAGCGCAGTCGCGGCTCCGGCGCCGCCAAAGCCGGCAATCGCCAGGTCGCAGTGTTGGTCAAAAACAAAGCTGGACGGATCGTCAATCACCAGCGTGGATTCGGTATACGGTTGACGAAACCGCAGCTTGTCGAGCAGTGTGTTCAGCATGGAGTGTCCTGTTGCGGGCGGGTGATCAGCCGAGGCTGGCCAGCTGTTGCTGCATGACGTTCCAGTCCCAGTAGGCACTCATGCTGATAATCAGGCCGTCGTCATCCACTTCGTAGACAGCAATCATGTCGACAGCGGTCTTCAGGCCACCGCCCAGGTCGTTTTCGGCGCGCATCGGCACCGCGCAGTGATGGCTGCCGCTCGGGCAGCGCAGGCCGGCGGTCAGGGTGAGATTGGCCGGGCCGATGATGGTGTCCCAGAACTGTTCGATGGCGGCCTTGCCGATATGGCCGTTACCGGCCGGGTCCAGTGGTGACACGCCAACCGGGTCACGCAGTACGGCGTCATCGCGGTACAGCGCCAGCCAGGCCTGCTTGTCCTTGTTCATGGCGTATTTGATCGAGTTCATATTGGCCAGTGCGGCCGGATGAATGGCATCACTCATGACGGTTTACCCCTGTTGATTATGAAACGCAGTGTATTATAAATCGTCGACCTTGTAACCTGCGCCATACACGGCATGAATGATTTCCCGGGCGGGATCAACCTGGTGGATTTTCTTGCGGATTTTTTTAACGTGACTGTCCACCGTGCGGTTGCTGACCACCCGGTGATCGCTGTAGATGTTACGGATGATCTGTTCGCGGGTAAAAATGCTGCCAACCTTGTCATGCAGCAGCTGGAACAGCTTGAATTCCACCGTGGTCAGGCCGATGTCCTGCTCGTTCAGCAGTACTTTCAGCTGGTCTGGCAGGATACTCAGGCCGGCGATGCTGCTGGTATGCTGATGATTGGTGCGCCGAAGTATTGCACGTATGCGAGCGATTACTTCGCGCGGGCTGTAGGGTTTGCAGACATAATCGTCAGCGCCGGATTCCAGCCCTTGCAGGCGGTCCATTTCTTCCACCTTGGCGGTGGTGATGATGATCGGCACCTCCGAGTGCCGGCGCACGTCACGGCAGACGCTGAGGCCATCCTTGCCGGGCAGCATCAGGTCGAGCAGGATGCAGTCGGTGTGGTGGCTGGCCAGCCATTTATCGACCTGGTAACCATTGCCGATGATGGTGCAGGCAAAACCCTGCGCCTGCAGGTAATCCTGCATCAGCGCCGCCAGGTCCGGTTCATCCTCGACAATCAGTACATGGGTCATGCGGTCTTTCCTGCTGTGGTGGTACGGTTTTTTTCCAGTGGCAACACAACCGTGATGCGCAGGCCGCCCAATGCCGAGCGGTCGGCGTGAATATGGCCATTATGGGCGTCGATGATGTTTTTGCAAATGCTGAGTCCCAGCCCGGACCCGCCCAGTGAGCGGTTGCGTGAGGGCTCCACCCGGTACAGGCGGTCGAACAGTTTTTCCAGCTCGTCGCTGCTGACACCCGGCTCGGAATCGTCCAGCGTGATGGTAATCCTGCTGCTGTCGTTGAAGGCATTGATGATCAGCTGGCCGCCTGGGTCGGTATAGTTCAGTGTATTGTTGAGCAGGTTGTTGAACAATTGCATCAGGCGTTTGGGATCGGCATAGACCAGTGCCTGCGGCGTCAGGTTCAGAGATGCCTTGAGAGTGATGCCGGCCTGGTTGTAGGAGGCCTCAAAGGCACGAATGGCCTCATCCAGCACATCGGCAATCGGCAGCACTTCCTTGCGGTAGGTGATGGCGCCGAGATCCGACAACGACAGCTGGTAGAGGTTGTCGATCAGCCGTTCCAGTTCGCCGGTCTTGTTCAGCAGGATGGTCAGCTGGTCGGGATCGGCCTGGCGCACGCCGTCCAGCAGCGCTTCCAGTTGTGCACGCAACACCGCCAGCGGTGTACGCAACTCATGCGAGATGTCGGCAATCCACTGGTTGCGTGCCTTTTCATTGCGCTCCAGGGTTTTGGCCAGCAGGTTGAAATCGCGCGCCAGCTGGCCCAGTTCATCCGGGCTGCTTTCGTCCAGGCGGGTGTCGAACTGGCCATCGGTGAGGCGCCGGGTAGCGGTTAGCAAACGCTGGATCGGCCCGGCCAGGCGCGAAGTGATCGGGATAAATGCCAGCACCGGCAGCAGCAGCATCATAAAAGCGATCAGGCTGTTGTACAGTGCCTGGCGATGGATCAGGCTCATGTCGCTGTCATTCAGCGCCGGTGGTGGCGCCGGCAGCAGGGCGAGGTAACCCACGGTTTGTCCGTGACTGACAATCGGCTGCAGGCTGGCCTTGCCGATAGCGGTGCGTGGCCCGGCGATGTGGTTTTTCTGCGCATCCAGCAACACCGGCTGGTGGGTGTGCAGTGACAGTTCCAGCGCCTGCCACAGCGCCGGCTGGGTGGCGATGTGTTGCCAGCCATGATGGTGGTGCATGCTGGCCAGCAGCGGCAGCAGCTGGCTGGCGGTTTGCCGGTCCTGCTCGTGCTGGTAGTGGCGGAAGTTCTGGTACAGGCTGTAGCTGATCATCACCATCATGCCGGCGACCGTGATCAGGGTGGTGATGATAAAAACGCTGAAAAAACGTGTGCGAATGCCTGTTGCCATGCGGGTTCTCCTTCGGGTCTCGTTATACTATGCAAGCATCGGCGGGACAGGTAAACAGTTGCCGTTGATTCGGCGCAAGACAGCTGCCGGTGAGGCAGGCATAATGGCTGCGTTGCCGCCGGCGACTGATCGTTTTTTTCACCCAAAGGAGAGCATTATGTATCGTCAAATTCTGATAGCCGTGGACCTGGCCGGTGAGCCCGAGCCGGTGCTGGAAAAAGGCAAGGCACTGGCTGAACTGCATCAGGCGGACTTCAAGGTGGTGTATTGTATTGATCAGCCGGTGACACCGTTTGGTGAGCTGTCGATTCCGCAGCCGTTGCTGAATATGGCCCAGCTGAAGCAGGAAATTTTCCCGCATTTCAAGGCGGTGGCCAGCAAGGCAGGTGTGCCGGCCGAGCGCCTGGCGATTGAGATTGGTCATCATGCCGACACCATTTTGCAGACCGCGGAAAAACGGGGCAGTGACCTGATTGTGCTGGGCAGCCAGTCGCGCCGCGGCCTGCGTGCCTTGCTGGGTTCAACCGCCAACAGCGTGTTGCAGCGTGCCACCTGTGACGTGCTGGCGGTACGCCTGTAAGCTGCCGGCTGGCGGCCTGCCGCTCAGCGGTGCAGGTCGCCAGCCTGTTCCGGCTGGTAGGCAATGGATTCGATGGTAACGCTGACGGTCTTGCCATCCGGCCCCGGCCAGTCGATGCTGCTGCCGGTTTTCAGGCCCAGCAGTGCGCTGCCGACCGGTGCCATCACCGATATGCTGTCCGGCTTGCTGGCATCTTTCGGATAGACCAGGGTTTTGCAAAAACTGTCGCCCCCGGCCAGGCGGAAACACACGGTGGAATTCATCGTGACCCGGTCGGCCGGCATCTTTGCCGGTTCTACAACACGCGCCCTGTCCAGTTCTTCTTCCAGTGCCGTATTCGGCGTTTTCTCCAGCAGCGCTTCCAGGCGCTCCACGTCCAGCGATGACAGGATCAGTGCAGGTTTCTTGCTCATGGTTCGGCTCCACAAAAAAACAGGCAGCAGCCGCATAACGGCTGCTGCCCGGAAAGCATGTCTGTTGTTTGCCTGATGTCAGGCTGTGCCATCATAGCCTATTGGCGGGAATTTGCCAGCCGGAAGGTGGCGGTCAGGGCGCAATGGTCGGACAGCCGGTTCCAGGGCCGGCCGGACAGCTTTTCAGCGTCCAGCAGCTCCAGGTTACGGAAATAGATGCGATCAACCGGCAGTACCGGCAGTTGCGCGGGGAAGGTGCGTGCCGGACTGCCGTACACACAGCTCAATGCTTCCTGAACCCCCAGCCGTTCAATAACCTGGCGGTTGAGCTTGCCGTTCCAGTCGTTGAAATCACCGGCAATAATCAGCGGCTGGTCATCCGGGACAAATTTGCTGACGATCGCAGTCAGTGCATCCAGCTGGCTTTTGCGCTCAATGGCAAACAGGCCAAAGTGCACGCAGACCAGATAAACTCCGATACTGACCTGGCCGACCAGGATGCCGCGCTGGGAAAAGCTCCACAGCGAGACATCATGGTTTTCAAACAACAGAAAGCTGTGTTTGCTGAGCATGGCATTGCCGTGGTGGCCGGTGTCATAAACCGCATTGTGGCCGTAGGCATGGTGGGGCCAGATGGTGTCGGCCAGAAATTCAAACTGGTTGCCATCGTTGTGGCCGGGGCGGTGCAGGTTTTGCCCCATCACTTCCTGCAGGAAAACAAAATCGGCATCAATGGCGCGGATGGCGTCACGGATATCATCCAGCAGGAAACGCCGGTTGCCGGAGCTGAAGCCCTTGTGGATGTTATATGAGCAGATGCGCAGCTGGTCGGTCGGGTGGGTCATGGAGCTTACAGCCAATAGCGGAAAATACGCAGTATACGGGCAAAAAACAGCCGCAGCGACAACCGGTCCAGATGTTGCGGGTCGATGGGCCTGGCCTGCTGCATGTCCATTTCCAGCTGGCGGGTGACAGCGCGGATGGTATCGGGCAGGGTCAGGATCAGGTCCAGCTCCATGTCATGGTAGAAACTGCGATGGTTCATGTTGGTGCTGCCGATCCAGCACTGCTGGTCCAGCAGCATCACTTTGGCATGCAGGATACGTGGCCCGTATTCATAGATGCGGATGCCGTGCCGGAGCAGCTGCCGGTAATACGTCTGGCTGATGGCCGGAAACAGCAGTACATCGGATCGTGATGGCAGGATAAGGCGCACGTCCACGCCGTTTTTGCGGGCCTTCAGCAGGGCCCGGATCAGCGAGCGTGAAGGGGCAAAATAGGCGCTGCAAATCCAGATACGCTGTGTGGCATGGCGGATGCGAAACAGCAGCAGGCGGTTGTAAAACAGCCGCATTGGCAGTGACAGGTTGGCGCGGAATTTTTGCAGACGGGACAGCATTGGCCGGCTGTTGGCATTGCCCCACAGCGTGTCAAAGCAACTCTGGATATCGTCGGTGTTGTCATCCGTCAGGCGCACCCCGTAGTCACGCCAGTCGCTGCCGCCGAGCTGGTGGCTGAGGTGGTGGGCACTGATGTTAAAGCTGCCGCTCCAGATGATGTGCTGGTCGATCATGCACAATTTATAGTGATTGCGCTGGTTGATATTGAGCAGCAGGAACAGGATTTTTTGCAGCAGGTTGCCTTGTACCACTGACCAGCGGAACAGCGCTGGCGAAAACGGCAACGGGTGAAAAATACGCACTTCGCAGCCATGACGGCTGAGCAGGCGGGCAATACGGCCGCCATGGAAAACCGATCCGATACCGTCAATCAACAGGCGTACGCTGACGCCGCGTTCACGCGCTGCAATCAGGGCGTCCGCAAAGCGCTGGCCGATATGATCCAGCTCAAAAATGTAAAACGTCATGTCTATACGCTGCTGTGCGCGGGCGATATCGGCCAGCAAGCTGTTGAAATAGGCATCCCCGTCGGTGAACAGCTGTTCGCTCAGCCAGTCGCGATGCTCAATGAGAGGGATGACTTTGATGCCCATGAACCATTACCTGCATGACAATGCATACGATAGCAGCTTTCGCCGCTAAAAAGGCAGCCGTATGGGGTGGCGGGCAAAATCACTTGCCGCTGCCTGCCGGTTTGCGCGATGCTTGTTTTTTTTCATCAAAGAGGAGTGGTTTATGAGTCATGCCGATTACCAGCGTATTGTTGAGCGTTATGTGGAAGCCTTTGACAAGGCCGATATCGCGATTATCCGTGACCTGTTTGCCGCCGATGCCACGGTTGAGGATCCGGTGGGCAGTGGGGTTAAAAAAGGCATTGAGGAGATTGTCGCGTTCTACCAGCAAGGCTTTGCCTCCGGTGCCAGGCTGAAATTGAGCCAGCCGGTGCGGGTGGCCGGTAACAGTGTTGCCTTTGCCTTTGATGTGGTGCTCGACGGCATGACCATCAGCCCGATTGATGTGTTCGATATCAACGCCGATGGCCGTATCCAGGCCATGCGTGCGTATTGGGGGGCAGAAAACCTGGTCAGCGGCTAAGCCCTGGCGGCAGGCAGGGATGCCGCTTTGCGTTTTGTGATGCCATGAACTAGCTTTGCAGGACTTCACAATAATCGACAGGGACTGTTCCATGACTATCAGTGTTAAACGTTTTCCCGCTAAGCCGGTGGCAGACTATGCCGCGATTCGCCACGAGATTCGTTCCGGCGATGTGCTGATGTGCTCCGGCAATGCCTGGTTTTCGCGCTTGATCCAGCGCGCCAGTGACAGCATCTGGAGCCATGTGGCTTTTGTCATGCGGCTGGACGAGGTGGATCGGGTGATGGTGCTGGAAAGTGTCGAGCCGGCCGGTGTGCGGGCGATACCGCTGAGCCGTTATCTGCGTGATTATGATGGCAAGGGCAATGCCTACAATGGTGGGGTGATCATTGCCCGTCACCAGCAGTTTGCCGGCAAGGTGGATGCACAGCGCCTGAAAACATTCGGCCAGTTTGCAGTGGACCAGTTTGCTTATCCATATGACAAGAACGAGATTGCCAAGATTGCTGCGCGCATTTCGGCAAAAAAACTGCGTTTCAGCGCCAGGGAGCGTCGTGAGCTGCAGCGTGACAAGGAGTACATCTGCTCGGAATATGTCTGGGAGTGTTACAACGCCATCAATATCCGTATCCGCCACAACCGTGCCGGCTTTGTTACCCCGGCCGATTTTGCCGCCGCCAGTGAGATGCAGTTGCTGCATGTCCTGCAGGCATGTCCGCCGGCACGAGGCGGCTAGTCAGCGGGGGAACATTCCCTGTCCGGCACCTGTCCATGCTGTGTTACTATGTTGCCGCCCACCCAGGGGCGGTATTGGTCTTATCAGTGAGGAATACATCATGCAGGTTTACCGGCGCTTGTTACTGTTTTTTGTCTCGTTGGCATTGGCGACACTGGCTTATGCCGAGCCAAAAACACCGCATCAAAAGGTGGATGGCATTACCCAGCAGCTGATCGACCTGATTGTTGAGGCCAAGACGTACTTTGACGAGGATCCGGACCGTTATTACCAGGGCGTGGAAAAGCTGCTTGACCCATTGATTGATTTTCCCAGTTTTACCCGCAGTGTGATGGGTGATTACGGTACCCGGGATTATTACCAGTCGCTGGCGGATGAGCCGGCCAGGCAGGCCTTTCGCGACAATTACGCGCGTTTTGTCAAAACCTTCAAAACCGGCCTGATCCATACCTACGCCAAGGGACTGCTGGCCTTTAATGGCCAGGAAATCGTGGTGTTGCCTCCCTCGCCGGAAGAGCTGGCGCTGATCCGCCAGGGGGAGCCGGTTGATGTCAGCCAGCGCATCAGCAGCAATGGTGAATCCTACCTGCTGGTCTACAAGATGCGCCCGGACAAGCACGGTGAATGGTTTCTGCGCAATGTGCTGATCGACAGTGTCAATGTGGGCCAGCTGTACCGCAACCAGTTTGCTGCCGCGATGGACAAGTACCAGCAGGATTTTGCCCTTGTCATCGATAACTGGGTGGAAGATGCCAGGGCAGCCGATGAGCAGGTCAAGGAGCAATGGTAACGGCAGGCAGAACTGCCCGTTTCCGCCTGCCTGCCGGTTTGTTATCATAGCGCCTGTTGCGGCCGGGTTCTGCCGCCATTTCCCCATCGTATGTTGGAGCAGTCATGACACCTGATGAAATCAAGCGCCTTCTGGCCGGTACGTTTCCGGACGCGCACATCGATGTTGATACCGATGGTTATCATTTCAACCTGCTGGTTGTCAGTGATAGCTTTGCCGGCCTGACGCCGGTGAAAAAACAGCAGCTGGTTTATGCCGCCATCGGTGATCGTATTGCCGATGGCTCCATGCATGCCGTGAACATGAAACTCTATACCCGGGCGCAGTGGCAAACCGCGCAAAACGCCTGATAACCTGACGAAAAGATATTCCATGGACAAACTGATTATCCAGGGCGGCGCGCCGCTGAATGGCGAAATCCGCATTTCCGGCGCCAAAAACTCGGCCTTGCCGATTCTGGCGGCCACCTTGCTGTGCAGCGAGCCGGTGCGCATTTCCAACTTGCCGCACCTGCATGACATCACCACGATGATTGAGCTGCTTGGCTGTATGGGCGTCGACCTGATTGTTGATGAGACGCTGGCGGTGGAAATCAACAGCGCGGCGATTCACTCCTATACCGCGCCGTATGAGCTGGTGAAAACCATGCGTGCCTCGATTCTTGTGCTGGGGCCGTTGCTCAGTCATTTTGGTGAGGCGCATGTGTCTTTTCCCGGTGGCTGTGCCATTGGCAGCCGGCCGGTGGATCTGCACCTGCGCGCGCTGGAAGCGATGGGTGCCATCATTGATATTGATGAAGGTTATATCCATGCACGCAGTCCCGGCCGCCTGAAGGGGGCCCATATCCTGTTTGACATGGTGACCGTGGGCGGCACTGAAAACACCGTGATGGCTGCCGCGCTGGCCGATGGTGTGACGATTATCGAGAATGCTGCCCGTGAGCCGGAAGTGGTAGACCTGTGCCGTTGCCTGCAGGCGATGGGTGCCAAAATTGACGGCATTGGCACTGCCACCCTGCGTATTGAGGGGGTGGAAAAACTGCACGGCGCCGACTACAGCGTGATGCCGGATCGTATTGAAACCGGCACCTATCTGGTGGCGGTGGCCGCTACCGGCGGCAAGGTGAAACTGAAAAATACCGATCCGCACTTGCTGGAAGCGGTGCTGGTGAAGCTGGAGGAGGCCGGTGCCCACATTGAAACCGGTGATGACTGGATCAGCCTGGACATGCAGGGCCGGCGGCCCAAGGCAGTCAACCTGAAAACGGCACCGTATCCCGGTTTCCCGACCGATATGCAGGCCCAGTTTACCGCGATGAACGCGATTGCCGATGGCAGTTCCACCGTGGTTGAGACCATCTTTGAGAACCGCCTGATCCAGGCGCATGAAATGAACCGCATGGGCGCCAGTATCAGCATTGAGGGCAATACGGCGTTTATCAAGGGCACCCAGAAACTGAAAGCGGCGCCGGTGATGGCAACCGACCTGCGCGCCTCGGCCAGCCTGGTGATTGCCGGCCTGATTGCCGAAGGCGAGACCGTGATTGACCGCATCTACCATATTGATCGTGGTTATGAATGTATCGAGGAAAAGCTGCAGATGCTGGGAGCCAATATTCGCCGGGTGCCGAACTGATGTCCGAGTCACAGCTGACCATTGCGCTGACCAAGGGGCGTATTCTGGAAGAAACGCTGCCGCTGCTGGCCGCTGCCAATATCCAGCCCTGTGAGGACATCAGCAAAAGCCGCAAGCTGCTGTTTGCCACCAATCATGCCGATGTGCGCCTGCTGGTACTGCGTGGCTCGGATGTCACCACCTATGTGCGTTACGGCACGGCAGATATCGGCGTGGCCGGCAAGGACATGCTGATGGAGTTTGGCAGTGAGAACGGCGCATCCGAACAGGGTATTTATGAAGTGCTCGATCTTGGCATTGCCCGCTGCCGGCTGATGACCGCTGCCCGCAAGGACAGTGCACCGATCCGTGACCGGCGTATCCGGGTAGCCACCAAATTTGTCAATGTGGCCAAGTCCTGGTATGCCGAGCAGGGTGTGCAGGCGGATATCATCAAGCTGTATGGTGCGATGGAGCTGGCGCCGATCATGGGCCTGGCGGACGAGATTGTTGATATTGTCGATACCGGCAATACCCTGCGCGCCAACGGCCTGGAGGAGCGCGAGTTTATTGCCGATATCAGTTCGCGGCTGATCGTCAACAAGGCATCAATGAAAATGAAACATGCCCGCATCAAACAGCTGGTCGACAGCATTGCCACTGCGGTGCAGTCATGAGCAGTGCCATGTTGCCGCTGCTGGACAGTGACAGCCCGGATTTTGCCGCACAGCTGGCCGGTTTGCTGGCCTGGCACGAGCGGCCGGACCCCGAGACTGACCGTATTGTTGCCGATATTCTCAGCGATGTGCAGCAGCGTGGTGATGCTGCCCTGCTGGAGTATACGGCCCGCTTTGATCGCCTGCAGGTGGCCTCGATGGCCGAGCTGCAGCTTGGCCGGCAGCGTATGGATGCTGCGCTGGCCGCCATTGATCCGGCGGTGCGTGAGGCCTTGCAGGCCGCTGCCGGGCGTATCCGTCGTTATCATCAGCAGCAGAAACAGGACTCCTGGCGTTACCGGGAGGCCGACGGCACCGTGCTGGGCCAGCAGATTACCGCGCTGGAGCGGGTGGGCATCTATGTGCCGGGCGGCAAGGCCAGTTACCCGTCATCGGTACTGATGAATGCCATTCCGGCACAGGTTGCCGGGGTGGGCGAAATTATCATGGTGGTGCCGTCGCCGGATGGCATATTGAGTGACATGGTGCTGGCCGCCGCCGCGATTGCCGGTGTAGACCGCATCTTTACCATCGGCGGTGCGCAGGCGGTGGCAGCGCTGGCCTTTGGCACCGCAACCGTGCCCCGGGTAGACAAGATCGTCGGGCCGGGCAATATCTTTGTTGCCACCGCCAAGCGGATGGTGTTTGGCCGGGTAGGGCTGGACATGATTGCCGGGCCATCGGAAATCCTGGTGATCTGTGATGGCGGCACCGACCCCGACTGGATTGCCATGGATCTGTTTTCCCAGGCTGAACATGATGAAAACGCACAGTCCATTCTGCTGTCGCCGGATGCCGGCTTTTTGCAGCAGGTGGCCGATGCGGTTGAACGCCTGCTGCCGACCATGCCCCGTGAGGCGATTATCCGCCAGTCACTGGCTGGTCGTGGTGCGTTGATCAAGGTGCCGGACCTGGCAGCAGCGATTGCACTGAGCAACCGTATTGCACCGGAGCACCTGGAGTTGTCGGTGGCCGACCCCGAGGCATTGCTGCCGGCCATCCGTCATGCCGGTGCCATTTTTATGGGCCGTTATACCGCCGAGGCGCTGGGTGATTATTGTGCCGGCCCCAACCATGTGCTGCCTACATCCGGCACGGCGCGGTTTTCCTCGCCACTGGGTGTCTATGATTTCCAGAAACGCAGCTCGGTCATTTACTGCTCGGCCGAGGGTGCCAGCGAGCTGGGCCGGCTGGCCGGCATTCTGGCTGACGGTGAATCACTGCCGGCCCATGCGCAATCGGCCCGTTACCGGATCAAGCCATGAGCCGCTACTGGAGTCGTTTTGTCCATGACCTGGTGCCGTATGTGCCGGGTGAGCAGCCGAAAATGGCCAACCTGGTCAAGCTGAATACCAATGAAAACCCCTATGGCCCGTCACCGCTGGCGATTGCTGCGATGCAGGCCGAGCTGGGTGATCAGCTGCGACTTTATCCGGACCCGGACTGTGACCGGCTGAAATCAGCGATTGCCGATTTTTATGCCATCGACAAGGCTTGTGTGTTTGTCGGTAACGGTTCCGATGAGGTGCTGGCGCATGTGTTTCATGGCCTGCTGAACCACTCGCTGCCGATCCTGTTTCCGGACATCAGCTACAGTTTTTACCCGGTTTATTGTGGCCTGTATGGCGTGCCGTTTCGCCAGCTGCCACTGGATGCGCAGTTTGCCATCAACCTGGCGGATTATCGCCAGCCCAATGGCGGTATCATTTTCCCCAACCCGAATGCCCCCACTGGCATGGCGCTGACACGCGATGCCATTGAGACCTTGCTGCAGCACAATACCGACTCAGTGGTGGTGGTGGATGAGGCCTATGTTGATTTTGGTGCCGAGACCGCGATACCGCTGGTGGCCAGTTACCCGAACCTGCTGGTTACCCAGACCTTGTCCAAGTCACGCTCGCTGGCGGGCCTGCGGGTCGGCTTTGCGGTTGGTGATGCGCAGCTGATTGAAGGCCTGGAACGGATCAAGAACAGCTTCAATTCCTATCCGCTGGATCGTATGGCGATTGCCGGTGCGGCTGCGGCGATTGCCGACCGGGCGTATTTTGAGCAGACCTGCCAGGCCGTTATCGCCAGCCGTGAGCAGCTTGACCGTCAACTGACGGCGCTGGGTTTTATCGTGCTGCCATCGGCCGCCAATTTTGTTTTTGCCCGCCACCCCGGCCATGATGCCGCCACACTGGCGACTGCCTTGCGTGAGCGGGGCATTATCGTGCGCCACTTTCGCCTGCCGCGCATCGACCAGTTCCTGCGTATCACGATTGGCACTGACACACAGAACGCCGCCTTGCTGCAGGCCCTGCAACAGATTGTGTGACGGCCAGCAGGCTCAGCTGTTGCTGGCTGGCCGTATGCCAACGGTCAGTGGCAGCAAGCGGGTCTGGTTGTCACGAATGATTTCCAGGTTGATGGTTTTGCCGGGCGGCAGGTTGGCGACTTCCAGTAACCCTTCCTGGCCGCTGTCAATCTGCTTGTCGGCGATGCTGATGATGATATCGCCCGGCAGCAGGCCGGCCTGTTCGGCCGGTCCGTTGCGGTGAATGCGGGTGATGATCAGCCCCGAAGTCTGGTGAATGCCGAGACGCTGGGCCAGGTTGTGGTTCAGCTGGGCAACTTCCAGCCCCAGCCAGCCGCGGACGACCTGGCCATAACGGATGATGTCGGTCATGACCTTGGCGGCAATATCCACCGGAATGGCCAGGCCAATGCCCTGCGAGGCACCATTCTGTGAATACATGGCGGAGTTGATGCCAACCAGCTCGCCGCGATGGTTGACCAGTGCGCCACCGGAACTGCCGACATTGATCGCGGCATCGGTCTGGATAAAGTTCTCGTAGGTGTTCAGGTTCAGCCCGTAACGGCCAATGGCCGAGACGATGCCGGCGGTCACGGTCTGGCCAAAGCCGTAGGGGTTGCCAATCGCCAGTACCGGGTCGCCGACCCGTAACTGGCTGGCCCTGGCTGGCCTGATCGCCGTCAGGCCGGCCAGCTGGATGCGCAGTACCGCCAGGTCACTGTCACGGTCAACACCAATAACCCGCGCCAGTGCGTCACGACCATCGGACAATAACACCAGGATTTCCTCGGCATCACGGATGACGTGGTAGTTGGTCAGGATAAAACCCTGTTCATGCACGATCACGCCGGAGCCCAGGCTCAGCTCGCGTTTCTGCTGCAGGCGTTGCTGTTGCTGCCCCTGGAAAAAGCCCAGCAGTGGATTGTCACTGTCGTTTATCGTGCTGCTGGTCTTGGTGGTGTAGATGTTGACCACCGCCGGCGCTGCAATGCTGACGGCATCGGCAAAGGACACCATCTGCGGGCCGCTGGCCGGACGCAGGATGACCAGCCAGCCGGCAATGGCGCCGAACAGCAGGCCGAGCAGGATTGTGTGGGCGGCTTTCATTCTGTCTTGTTTGCGTTATAGTGGCCTGCATCGACAGGACAGGAGGATTTATGCCGGTCAGTTTACAACAACTGCTGCACTATACCGACAATCTGCTGCAAATTAATGCCTTCAGTGATTACTGTCCAAATGGCCTGCAGGTTGAAGCGTCACAGACCGTCAGCAAGATTGTCAGTGGTGTGACGGCATCGGCGGCGCTGATTGAGGCAGCCATAGCCGAGAAGGCGGATCTGTTGCTGGTGCATCATGGTTATTTCTGGAAAGGCGAGGCGCCGGCCCTGACCGGCCGCAAGGGCAAACGCATCCAGCAGCTGATGCGGCACAATATCAGTCTGGCGGCGTATCACCTGCCGCTGGATGCCCATCCGCAACTGGGCAATAACAGCCAGTTGGGGCAATTGCTGGGCTTTGAGGTGACCGGCGGGCTGGATGACAGCGAGCGGCCGATCGGCCTGATTGGCAAGCCTGCTGGCCAGCCCACGCTGGCGGAGCTGGGCAGTCTTGTGGCCGGGCAGTTGCAGCGTGAGCCATTGCTGATTGGTGATGTCAGCCGGGTGATCAGCCGGGTGGCCTGGTGTACCGGTGCGGCACAATCGTATATCGACAAGGCGATTGAGCGCGGGGTAGATTGTTTTATTACCGGCGAGGTGTCAGAGCCGACCTTCCATGCCGCCTGTGAAGGCGGCATTGCCTTTATTGCCGCCGGTCATCATGCTACCGAGCGTTATGGTGTCAAGGCGCTGGGAGAGCACCTGGCCAACCAGTTTGCCGTGGATCATACGTTTGTTGATATCGCCAATCCGGTGTGACGGGTTATGGTGCCTGCCTGGCATTGGCAGCGATGGCATCGGCAATATCATCAAAC
>DATCSZ010000113.1:0-4423 GCA_036568205.1 Pseudomonadales bacterium | reverse complement strand
TTCCGGCACATCGCCACCATTGATGTCACGCACCCCCTTGCGGAACACCTGCTGCGGCTCATCGACCGGCTGCCAGTACTGGATGGCAGCCGGGCGCCAGCCACGCAGCGGATCACGCTCAGGTTTGCGCGCCAGGCGAATAGCCCCCAGCCAATAGGCCTGGCGGGCATTCACCAGCCCGGCAACAAATGCCAGCAAGTCGTGCAGGCTATCATGTGCACACGATGCCGGCTGGTCAGCCAGGTAATCCCAGAATGCCAGTATGCGTTCAGCGTGGTCATTTTCCATTACAACAATCCCGGCAGCAAAAACGCCGCCATTATGGCAAGCTTGCCAATACAGGACAAATCAGCGGCAAGCCATGCCAGCGCCGCTGACAGGCACCGTCAGTGTCTCAGCCACAAGGCCGTCAGCCCCGCCCGGCCACTGACATTAAACTTGCGGTACAAGGTAGTCACATATTTATGGGTAGTGGCCGGCGACTGGCCCATGTGCGCGGCAATCTGCTGCTCGCTCTGGTCGGTCAGCAGGTAACGCAGGATACGCCGCTCCACCGGTGACAGGGCCTGTTCGGCCACCAGCAGGCCGTGATCCAGCATCACCAGCCGCTGGAACCATTTGAGCCCGCGCAGGGCAAAGGCCGCCACCGCAAGATCGTCGGCCGTGAATGGCCCGTCATCCGTACCACGATAAAAACAATAGTAAGCCTCTGCATCGGCATTCACCGGTGCGGCAACAAACAGGCAATCCGGCAAACCCCGCTGCAGGTAATAGGCATCATAGTGCCATGACTGGAAAAAAGCCGGTGACACATGATCTTTCAGCAACACGGATCGAAAACGGCCGGCGTTGCGTGCGTGGTTAATGACTACCTCCGATGCATGGCCGTCATTGATCACACGCACGCCCTGGCGAAACACCTGCGGAAAAGCGTCCATCGGCTGCCAGTACTCCATGGCCCCGGGACGCCAGCCACGCAGGCTGTCATTCCCGGCACGACGAAGCAGGCGAATTGCCCCCAGCCAATAGGCCTGACGGGCATGGATCAGGCCGGCAACAAAGCCTAACAGTTCATGCAGGCTGTCATGGGTTCGGGAGGCCGGTTGTTCAGCCAGGTAATCCCAGAATGCCAGTATGCGTTCAGAGTGCTTAACATCCATCAGCAAGTCACCGCTGTAAAAGCCGGCCATTATGGCAAGCCATGCCACCAACTACAAACCGTCATCCGCGTTATCGCTGCCAGCCGCCACCTGTGACACACGGCTAACGCCGGCAATCGTTGGCCTGTGCCGCCTTTTACATTGGCGACCCATGCTTGTATCATGGCCGCCTCATTCCCGCGGCCCCGGCTGCCGGCCCATTCACTGCTCCACTTTTTATTCACAACAAGGTACCGATATGTCTTTACTGATCGACAACGATCTGGTGGTTTCCATCCACTACACCCTGACCAATGATGCCGGCGAAACCCTGGACAGCTCGGCCGGTGGCGAACCGCTGAACTACCTGCATGGCGCCGGCAACATCATTCCCGGCCTGGAAAATGCGCTGACCGGCAAAAGCCAGGGCGACAGCCTGCAGGTCACCGTCCAGCCTGAAGATGCCTATGGCGAACTGATTCCCGAGCTGGTACAGAATGTGCCGATGGCGATGTTCCAGGGCGTTGAAGAACTGGAAGTCGGCATGGTATTCCAGACCGAAGGCCCGGATGGCGAGGCCCACCTGGTCACGGTACGTGATATCGATGGCGACCAGGTGACCATTGACGGCAACCACCCGCTGGCCGGCCAGGTGCTGAATTTTGATGTCACCGTGGCCGCCATCCGTGCCGCCAGCGACGAAGAAATCGCCCACGGCCACGTGCATTGATGCCCGGCCGGTTGCAACCACTGCAACCGGCCACCGGCAAGGATGCCATCCCTTCCCAGCTGTATTATCATGCCCTGAACACATGTCCCCGGGCCTGCCATGAATCCGTCTGCCGATACTGCCATTGCCAACCCGCCCTCTGCCGAGGTGGTGTTCCGCGCCCGCGGCGTAACCAAGGTGTATGACATGGGCGCGGTACAGGTGCACGCCCTGCGCGGCATTGATCTTGACCTGTACCGTGGCGAATTTGTGGTGATGCTGGGCGCCTCCGGCTCCGGCAAATCCACCCTGCTGAATATCCTCGGCGGGCTGGATACTGCCACTGATGGCAGCATTTCGTATTGCGGCGAGGATCTCAGCCACGCCAGCGAAAAACAGCTGACCCGCTACCGGCGCCAGCATATCGGTTTTGTGTTCCAGTTTTACAACCTGATTCCCAGCCTGACCGCCGAGGAAAACATTGCCATTGTCACCGACATCGCCGCCGATCCGATGCCGGCCAGGGATGCGCTGGCGCTGGTGGGACTGGCCGAACGCGCCGGCCATTTCCCGGCCCAGCTGTCCGGTGGTGAACAGCAACGGGTGGCCATCGCCAGGGCAATCGCCAAGCAGCCGGCGGTGCTGTTGTGTGATGAGCCGACCGGCGCGCTGGATTCAAAAACCGGCGTCAAGGTGCTCAATGCGCTGCAAACCGTCAACGAACAGCTCGGCACCACGGTGGCCATCATTACCCACAACGTGGCCATCGCGGCAATGGCCGACCGGGTAATCCAGCTCAGCGACGGGCGTATCAGCGATATTCACCGCAACCTGTCGCGCCAGCGTGCCGAGGCCATTTTGTGGTAGCCATGCACAGCCTGCAACGCAAGCTGTGGCGCGAGATCTGGCATATCCGCGGCCAGGTACTGGCCATCATGCTGGTTATCTGCGGCGGCGTGGCGGTTTGCATCATGAGCCTGTCCACCTACGATTCGCTGCTGCAGACCCGGGATGATTACTACCGTGACTACGCCTTTGCTGACCTGTTTGTTGACCTGAAACGGGCGCCGCAGTCACTGCTGCCAAGGCTGGCGGCAATCGATGGTGTGCACAGCGCCGAAACCCGCATTATCAGCCGCGTCAACCTGCAGCTGGCTGGTTTTGACGAGCCGGTATCCGGGCTGGTGGTCTCCATACCCGACCATGGCCAGCCACGGCTGAACCGGCTGCACCTGGTGTCTGGCCGGCTGCCGGACAGCCGGCGCGACAATGAGGTATTGATCAGCGATGCCTTTGCCGGCGCCCATCGCCTGCAGCCGGGTGATGCCATCAGTGCCATTATCCATGGCCGCTATCGCGAATTGCGCATTGTCGGCATTGCGCTGGCGCCCGATTACGTTTACCAGATTGCGCCGGGGGCAGTGATGCCGGACTACCAGCGCTTTGCCGTGCTGTGGATGGCTGAAACCCCGCTGGCCGCAGCTGCCGGCATGCAGGGTGCCTTTAACCATGCGATTGTCAAACTGCAGGGCGGCGCTGATGGCCAGGCAGTGATGGCGGCGATTGACCGGCTGCTGGCACGTTATGGCAGTCTCGGCGCCTATGACCGCAGCGAGCAGTATTCCAACCAGTTCCTGCAGGAAGAGTTCAAGCAGCTGCGCACTACTGCCATCCTGATGCCACTGATTTTTTTGTCGGTGGCGGTGTTCCTGATCAATGTGGTGGTCAGCCGGCTGATCAGCACCCAGCGTGACATCATTGCCATACTGAAGGCCTTTGGCTACAGCAATGCCGAAGTAGCCTGGCATTATGCCCAGCTGGTGCTGTTTATCACCCTGCTCGGCATTGCCAGCGGTACCGTGCTGGGCATGTATCTTGGCCAGCTGATGACGGGCCTGTATACCGACTATTACCGCTTCCCTACCCTGCTGTACACACTCAATCCGCTGGTGTTTATAACGGTGGCACTGGTGTGCTGCCTGGCAGCGCTGGCCGGTTGCCTGCAATCGGTGCTGAAGGCCGCCCGCCTGCCGCCGGCCGAAGCCATGCGTCCCGAGGCACCGGCCCGTTACCGGCAAAGCCGGCTGGAAAAAAACCTGCTGCAGCGCTGGCTCAGCCCCGGCGAACGCATGGTGCTGCGCCACCTGGCGTTCAAGCCGGTAAAAACCCTGCTGGCGCTGCTGGGCCTGGCAATGGCCACCGCCATCATGATGGTGGGCAATTTCCAGAAGGATGCAGTGCTGCTGATGATGCACGCGCAGTTCCAGCTCAGCCAGCGCCAGGATATCGAGGTGCAGCTCTATGAGCCGGTGGCCAGCGGCAGCCTCGGCAGTTTCCGCGCCATTGACGGCGTGCAGTATGTCGAAGGCAGCCGCAGTGCCCCGGTGCGCCTGCATCATGCCAATCGCAGCTATCGCACCGTGATCCAGGGTATTGCCGCAGACAGCGAGCTGCTGCGGGTGCTGGACACCGATTTGCAGGCCATCCGCCTGCCGGACAACGGCCTGCTGCTGACCGACCACCTGGCGACCAAACTGCAGCTGGCGGTCGGTGACAGTGTCGACGTCGAGTTTCT
>DATCSZ010000112.1:0-13018 GCA_036568205.1 Pseudomonadales bacterium | reverse complement strand
GAGTCACCTTGAGCGGCTCGTGCCTGCTAACCACTTGTTCTACAAAGATTTTAAGGTTATCTCTAAACTTGTTCACACTGATTGTGTCCATAAGGCCTCCTTTATGTACGGAAATGCCGTACAACTATATACCAAAAGCCTTGGCAAAACCAAGCACAGCGACAGATTTTTCGTTGCGCCTTCGGCTCCACAGAAAAAGCAGACCTCACTCCAGGCTGCTCAGGTGTTTGAAAATAACCAGAAATTGTAAAAACACATACCATCACTGGACTGACGATTTTCGCCACAAGACAAAATACCAAGGCCAAGCCATACAATTTGTAGTGCGTGAGAAAGCAACCGGGACTGATGCCGGGCCATGCGGTAACATGCCTGAAAGCACGTATCAAAACCAAGGTATAAGCAGGTGCCCAATAATCGCATAAGCAATCATTTTATTGCCTTTGTTTTGCCGGTATTGAGCAGCTTGTTTGTTATGCCCTCCCCGGCCTGTGCCGAAGGCCTGGACATTGAAAGCTATGCCTTTCGCGCGCGCGTGTCAGAACAGACCGTGCTGGGCAGAGATGCGCCAGAGGAATTTGAAGAATACGATGTCTCGGCCAGCATCGATATGGACTGGCATTTTTTTTCGCTCGACTGGCGGTTAATGGGCAGTGCCGGGCTATTGCGCTCATCCGGTAAAAACGCGCTCGCGCTATCTGTTATTCCTGAAATACTGTTCGCCACTGCCGACAAGCGTTTTATGCTGGATATCGGCGCGGGCGGTGCACTATTCAGCAAGTATCGCTTCGGCAGCCAGGATTACGGCGGGCCTTTCCAGTTTGCCTTGACGCTGGGGCTTAGAATACCGCTGTATAAAAAACTGGGGGTGGGCTATCGTTTTATGCATTATTCCGATGCCGGCATTAACGGGCCTGATACCATCGGCGCTGATTTTCATATGATTGAATTTGTTTACCGGCTTTGATTTTGTGCTGCAGCATGTGCGTAAAAGGGGAAAGATTTATTTTGTAACTTTTTAAACACCATTTATGACGAGCGTTATAGCTTAAATACCCCAGCAAAAGCAGACACCTAAGCACCACGTACAGCTGATTAAACCCGGCAATAACGACCAACACCCCTACAACTCCAGCGTCTTTTGCGGATCATCGGGCGTCAGCAGCACAATCCTGTCCCAGTCATGGCCAATACTGCCATGGCCGGCCAGCACGGAAATATCAACTGACAGGTAATTCACCAGCACCAGCCACCATTGCGGGTATTTATCGCGCACCCTGGCGATTTTGGCCAGTTTTTCATTTGAGCAGTAGCGGATGTTTTCCAGCAGCAGTGTTGCCAGTGGTGTCTCGCTGGGCTGGCAGCGCAGCAGGACAAATTCGTTTTGCTGGCTTCTTGGCGAGCGGGCCAGCGCTGCAATTACCATATCATCGTTGCTGAAGACAATGCCCTGGCGGGGGCTGCCGGCGCAGGCAAAATCGGCCAGCGCACGGGCCAGCACCGGCCTGAGCGCCGACCAGTCCGGCTGCCGGCTGCGGTAACGCACATCCAGCAGCCAGCTTTGTTCAGAAGTGGAACTCACCGACAGCTCGGCCAGCAGGGCCTGCAGCCCGGCACATAGTGCTGATGGGGCAACATCAGCCCGGCCTGCACGGTGTTCGATGGTATTCAGGTTAAGCCGGCGCACCTCAACGGCAATCCGGCCATCCAGCACAAAGTCAGGCGTGACGTTACCGTCAGGCTCGTAGACAATCTGCTGGTAGCCCTGCTGCTGCAGCCAGCTGCGGACAATTTGTTCTGTGTCATCCATCCGGCAATCCTGTATGACAGAAACGGCAAAAGCAAGTGGGCAAATGCTCACGCACGCTGAGCAGCAGGATTGCGCCCCGATCCAGGCCACACCGGAACAAAAGTACATTACACCAGGGGCAGCCTGTGTATTGCACCAATACACATGGCTCATTGATATCCCCGGACTACGGGAAATGCTGGCACTATGGCTGCATTCTTTGTACGGATGCCGGAATGATTGCCTGTTTTATTACAGGCTGGCCACAGCTATTCACTTCGTCTGCACAGTCAGGAGCCGCGGGAGCAGTTGACTGACTAAAACCGGCATCGTCAGGAAACAACCGGGATGATGCTGTCCATACGGCAATCTATTTGTCCGCCTCACGCAGTGTTTTCATTTTGGCCAGATTGACAAACGCTTTTTTGTAATAGCCCGGGCTTTGCTCAATGGCCTTGTTGAATAAACGCTCAGCCGCTGTGTAATCCTTGCGCAACATGGCGATATAGCCAACATTATTGCTTGCCTCATGCGATTCCAGCACATGTCCCAGCACTTTCGCAGCTTCATCGTATTCGCCATTCCACGCATACGCCAAGCCGAGATTATTGCGGCTGCGTTCCATATACGGATTTATTTTCAGGCATTGCTGCAGCGTTTGTATCGCCTGGGCATAATCGCGTGCCATCATGCGTGAATAGCCGAGATTATTGCATACCCTGGCGCGCTCATTTTCCGGTGCGGCCGCCAGCGCCTGCCGGTAATGCAACGACGCGCTGTCATAATCACCATTCAGGTCATCGATTACGCCACGCGCATCGGCTATGCGCCAATTGTTCTCCAGCAGCTTGTCAGCCTTGTCCAGCTGCATGGCTGCCTGCTCCAACCGGCCATAACGAATATCCAGCAACGCCAGTTCAAGCCAGGCGTTACCATCACCAGGACTCAGCGCTGCCACCTGTTGCCAGGCTTGCCCGGCTTGCTCATGCATATTCAATGCGTTATAGCTTTGTGCAAGGCCCGACAGGGCATCAACGTTTTCCGGCTGCAGCGCCAGCGTGGCCTGGTATTCCTCTATCGCCTGCCGGTGGTTGCCAAACTGGCGACTCTGGCGTGCATACTCCAGCCATTGCTCGGCGCCGATATCCTGTTGTTCTTCTGCCTTTCTTTGTTTGGCCGAGGAACATCCTGCCGTGATGGCAACAAGCAACAGTATCAGCAACAATCGCAGGCGCATGGATTCAGTCTCCCAGCAAGGCGGTAAAAATGCGGATCATCGCCGGCCCCAGGATAACCAGGAAAATCGCCGGAAAGATAAACAGCAGGATAGGGAATGTCATTTTTACCGGCAGGCGCGCTGCCCGTTCCCTTGCTCTTTGCAGGCGAACGGCTCGCATTTCTTCTGCGTGTTCACGCAGCGCATCCGCCACGCTGGTGCCGAAATTTTCTGCCTGGATCAGGATCGAGGTTAACGACCGGATATCACTGAGACCGGAGCGATCGGCAAGACCGGCCAGCGCCTCATTACGGCTTTTACCGGCACGCAGCTCCAGGCTGACCAGCCCCATTTCATCCGACAGCTCGGGGTGGCTGATACGGATCTCGCGTGCCACGCGCTGAATCGCGGCATCCAGGCTCAGGCCCGCTTCCACGCATACCACCAGCAAATCCAGCGCATCCGGAAATGCCTCACTCAACAATTGCTGGCGCTGCTCGCGCTTGTGGAAAAGATACACATCCGGCAGAAAAAAACCGGCCGTCAGGGTGGCAAAAAACAACAACAGCGCCTGGCTCTGGTTGGAGGCAATATAGCCCAGCAGCAGCAATGGCAGCAAAACCAGCAGTGGTGGCAGTACAGCACAAACCAGTTTGCCAACCAGAAATACTGTCTGCGCCATTGGCGAACGAAAACCGGCCATCACCAGCCGTTTGCGTAGATGTGACCGGCGCCAGTTATCCGGTGGCAATACCAGGTCGGCTACCGGCTGCAGCCATTTGACGGCAAAGCCTTCTTCGGCATAACTTTCTCCGGGCGCATGGTGGGAAAGCATGCCGGCATCCAGGCGATGGCGCGCCGCCGATACGCCGCTGTACAGCCAGCTGATCAACCCGGCAAACGTAATGCTGGCAACTGCAAACAGCAGCAGCAGAACCGTCAGCTCTATATCAATCTGTTCAAGTAGCTCCATTGCCTGCTCCTAGACCCGGAAGTTGATCATCCGGTGAATAATCGAATAACCGACCGCCATCAGCAGAATCTGCAGGCCGATGATCACATAACCCAGCTCATGCTCGAACAACACCATGATGTATTCACGGTTGGTCAACAGCATCAGCAAGGCAACCAGAAACGGCAGGAAAATCAACACCCGCGCCGAGTATTGCATCTCTGCAGCAAGCACCCAGACTTCGCGCCGCATGTTTTGCCGTGAGCGCATGACCTGGGCAATGCGCTTGAGCACATCGGCAAGGTTGCCACCCGTCTGGCGCTGGATCAGCACCGCAGCAATAAAATAGCGGATTTCCTCACTGCCGGTACGCTGGGCCAGGTTGTGCAGCGCTGCTTCGGTATCCAGGCCAAAATTCAGCTCATCAAAGGTAATGGCAAACTCACCGGCTATCGGCTGTGGCATTTCAACAGACAGTGACTTCAGCGCCGCCGTAAACGGGTTGCCGGCCTTGAGGCTGCGGGTCAGGTAATCCAGTGCATCCGGCAGCTGGGCGGTAAAAAGCTCACGGCGTTTGCGCTGCTTTACCGACACATATAGCCATGGCAGGCTGATGCCGGCAATCAATGACAGCGGCAGCGCAATGGCATAAGGCTGGCCGGCCAGTCGCAACACCACAGCCAATGCCACCAGCATCACCAGTTGCAGCAGCATGAAACGGGAAACCGTGGCGTCGATACCGGCCTGTTCCAGCGCCCTGTCCAGTGCGTGCATGCGGGGAATGGAAACCAGGATGCGGTTTAGCCAGAGAATGTTGCTCAGCTGGTTCTGGTTCAGCAATGACAGCGCTTCCTTGCTCTCCATGCCGGCAGCAGACAGTTTGCGCAGCCGTCGCTTGACCTTGCCCGAGTTATCAAACTGCATGGATCGCCAGAGATAATACCCCCCTTCCACCAGCAGGATAACCACCAGAAACGTCAGCAACGGTATCATGTAAACCGTCAGGTCAATGGTCTGCAATGCGTCCATCATGCATATACCTTGTCAGGGTTGAATATTTCATTGTCGAGGGAAATACCGCGCTCGGCAAAACGTTTCAACATCAATGGCCGTATGCCTGTTGCCCTGAAATGGCCGATCACCTGGCCATTGCTGTCAACGGACTCGCGTTCAAAAGTGAAGATTTCCTGCATGTTGATCACCGATTCTTCCATGCCGGTAATTTCCTGTATTGACGTGACAACCCGGCGGCCATCAGACAGGCGCTCGATAGAAATCACCAGATGCAGTGCCGCTGCCATTTGCTGGCGAATCACCTTGGTCGGGATGGCTACACCACTCATGCCGACCATGTGCTCCAGCCGGGTTAACGCATCCCGTGGTGAGTTGGCGTGAATGGTTGTCAATGAACCATCATGTCCAGTGTTCATCGCCTGCAGCATATCCAGCGCTTCCTCACCACGCACCTCACCCACCACAATGCGGTCCGGGCGCATACGCAAGGCATTGCGTACCAGCTCCCGCTGTTTTATTTCACCCTTGCCCTCAATATTGGGTGGCCGGGTTTCAAGGCGGATAACATGCACCTGCTGCAGCTGCAACTCTGCCGAATCTTCTATGGTGAGAATACGCTCGTTATGCGGAATAAAGCCGGATACCACATTCAGCAAGGTGGTCTTGCCGCTGCCGGTACCACCGGAAATCAGGATATTGACGCGTGCCTGCACGGCAGCACTGATAAACTGCATCATCGCCGGCGACAGGCTCTTGAAGTGCAGCAGGTCCTTGCTTTTGAACGGGTCACGCGCGAACTTGCGAATCGACAATACCGGCCCGTCAATCGCCAGCGGCGGAATGATGGCATTAACCCGTGAGCCATCTGCCAGCCTGGCATCCACCATCGGAGATGATTCATCAATACGGCGACCGACACTGGATGCAATCTTGTTGATAATACGCATCAGGTGTTCATCATTCTGGAACATGGCATCGGTTTCATACAGCTTGCCGCGCCGCTCGACAAAAACCTGGTTGAAGCGGTTGACCAGGATATCCGACACACTGTCATCCGCCAGTAACGGCTCCAGCGGGCCAAGACCGAGAATCTCGTCCTGCACCTGCATGGTCAGCAAATCGCGCTCAGCCTGGTTGAGCACCAGGTTCTTCTCGGTAATCACCTTGCGAACAAGGTCAGCTATCTGCTGGCGTAATGCGCTGTTTTCCATGCTTTCCAGCATGTGCAGGTTCATCCGCGACATCAGGTCAATGTGGATCTCCTGCTTGAGCTGCTGCAACTCCGATTGACGATGGTTATCACTGGCCAACATAAGGCAATCCCCTACTGGTGAAATACATGTGCCAGAAGCCGGTTGCTCTTCTGCGCTGTCTGGTTTTTTGCTACTGCTGCGGCAATGTGTTCAATATCGCGACTGACGCCACTGCCGACTGAAATTCGGTCAATCGGTTTGCCTGCCTCATTGGCATCCAGCACCATGCGGTAATTGTTGCGGATATTGAAAAAGTACGGACGATCAAGCATTTCTGCCAGCGTCTTGTGATTCATCAGGCCGGTCTTGCGGCTGTCACGGTTATTGATCAGTTCTATCTGGCTGCTGTCCACCCCATAGCGTGGCAGGTTATCCAGCAGAATCCTGGCATTCCTGACAAAACCGATACTGCGCTGGACAACAAGAAAACTGCGATCGGATTTGCGCAGCGCTTCAATATTCCATGGCAACAGGTTGTGTGGCAGGTCAATCAGCACAAAGTCATAGGATTCACTGATCGCATCAATAATGCGCGCTATCGTTTTCTCCGAAACAGACGCAATATCACACAGGTCTGCAGGAGAAGGCAGAATATCGAAGTTGGGCGAAACATTACTGATCAACGCTTTCAGGAACAGCGGGTCGATACGTTCTGGCTGGCGCAAGGCCTCCATGATATTTTTCCTGCCATCGCTATCCAGGCAACTGGCGACATCACCAAACTGCAAATCCAGGTCAACAAGACATACCCTGGCATGATGGCGACTGGCCATTTCATAAGCGACATTCACCGCAACGGTTGTTGCACCCGCACCGCCCTTGGCACTGAGAAACGATATTACCCTGGCGCTTTTGGCCTGCAGCAGCTGCTGCCGGCTTTTGATGATGCCACGCAGGTCATTTTCCATCTCATCCCAGTCGGCCGGCAGCAGGATGACATCATGAACGCCTTGGCGCATCAGCTGGCGGACCATTTTTGCATTGGAATTGCGCATCAGCACAATCACCAGCATCTGGCCATCCAGATTCTGCAGCAGCGGCTGCAATGCATCGGTCGCATCACCACCGGCGCCGTCAAGCTCCAGCATCAGAATGTCGGCATAGCCTTCCATTGCGGCAATATCCACCATCGGCAGGCTTGACAGGTTGAATTGTGTATCAACAAACTCACTGGCAAAGTTCATTGCCGACAATTTGTGGTGCACTACTGCATCCTGGACAAATGCCTTGACGATGATTTTTCTTTTCATGTTTTTGCCTTGTTAATCTGCTGCTGTTGTGAACATGTCTTCACCAGTCCGCACTGCCTCAAAATCCGGCATACCCACACTGCCCTCCAGGCCAAATAATCCTGCCGTCATAAACCGGAATTGCATATCGCTAATGGCAACGGCCACCACAGGCACAAGCATTGCGTCAGGCCGGATCGGATTGCCCGTACCACTGCAACGGTAGCTGACCGTTACCTGCGCTGCATCCAGCTCGGGCAGCACGGCCTGCATGGTTGCCAGCATGCCGGCACAGTCCACCTCGCTGCAGCGGGCACTGATCACTCCGCTGCCGGGACAGGCAAGCCCGGCCAGGTTGACAACCGGCGTATTCACCACCGCATGACGCACACCGGCCCGGGTTGCCTCAACTGCCCTGGCCCACAGGAAAACCAGCATGGAAAACTCGACAATGGCCAGCACCAGCACCAGGAACACGGTGATGGTCAGTGACATCTCAACCAGTGAGGCGCCGGTCTGCCGGTGTTGTTTATTCACCAATGTAACGCTCCTCGGCACTGGCCTGCAGGTTAAATGCCCCTATGCCAAACACATCACTGACAACCGGGACAAACTGTGCCTGCCCGGTAACCCGAATGCTGCAGATGTAATCAGCCACAGCCGAGTCATCGTTACGGTAGGCACTTATCTCTACCGCCTGCAACTGGATACCCGCCAATCGCGGCTGTGCATCCTCATCGGCATCGGTGCTGCCAAAACGAAGATAATTTTCTGCTGCCAGCACGGCTGCCGGCCAAACTGCGGCATTCACCACACAGGCATTGTCCATATCCATTCCCTGGTAGGTTCTTGCCAGCATTCTGGCAGTATTAGCCACTCCTTTTGCCAGCATGTTCTGCTGATACAGCGCCCGGCCCAGTTCGACAATGCCGAAAAAAATGCCCAGCAACAATGGCAACACCAGTGCCAGCTCCACCATTGCAATGCCAGCGCTGCGCCTATTCATACAGCTGCACATCCACATGGTATTCACTGTCGTCCTGGTCACCCCAGCCAATGTATTCACCATAAATCGTGGCATTCGGCGGCCCATCGGCCTTTTTGATCAGGAAAATCTTGGCAAAACCGTCATTGCCGGCCACAACAGCAGTCGACTTGCCACCATCAAGGCCTGCAGCCTGGCAGCTGACAACCGCCACAAACAGCCGCCGGCGATCCACACTGCCTGCTGTATGCACAGGTTCCTGCAAAATCAGACCCTGGCTGATCTCCCAGTTATAGGCCTGCCAGCGGCTTGCCATGCTGCCCAATGACCCACGCGGATCAATGCCATAACGCGCAACTAGCGCATCAGCCCAGTCGTTATAAGGCCAGTCACCGGTACCAAAGCGAGCATCCGCCAGGGTTGTCGCATCCAGTGCATATTCCGTCACACTGGGCGCCGGTGGCCACAGGGTCGGGGCACTGGCATTGTTGAATGGCGCCGGCGGGTCATATTCATCAAAACGGGTATTGATGGCACTTTGCATTTTTTGTGTCATGCCGCCGGTCTGGGTCGTCACCACGGGTGGTGTGCAGGCATTGACTTGCTCATCTGCCAGGGCATTGGCCACGGCATCGGCACCGGGCTGGCCGTCTATGGTCTGCAAAAAACCGAAGTTGCCACTGCTCCACTGGTTGGATCCCTGCTGCTTCAGCTCGATATGGCCACCTAGCGGCATACGGTCACGAAAATACTCGCCGGCAGATTCAAACGGATCACAGATCGCCAGCGGCGGATAATTGCAGACATAAAAACTCCTGCCTGCCACTGCCCTGGCTGTCAGTGACACCATATCGGCAGCGTCGATATTCAACAGGCGCAGCAGCGGCAGGAAAATCAGGTCAACAGTAAACTGGCCACTGTCTGCCAGCGCCTCATCCAGCGTGACTTCAACATAGTGTGCTTCCCGATCCAGCAATGCCTCGGCGGCCAGATATTTCTGCGCATCCCCGGCATCCACCGGCCCGGAACAGACATCGGCAAAACCGCTGTTGGACGGCGAAATGTCATAGGCTGAACCAATCACACAGAAAAAGCGAAACGCTGCATCCGGCAGGCCCGTCTCACCCAGCAATTCACGCTGGCGGGCAAAATGCGATTCATCATTGATTGCGGTGCGGGCTGCGCGCATTGCGCGAGCTACCGATCCCGGTGACTGATCCAGTTCGGCAGCTGCTGCCAGCGCCGCTGCATCGGCAGCGTGCTGCATCTGCGTGCGCAAAACCAGCAGCCGGCCAACATCAATAGCCAGTGCAGCAAACCCCAGCAACACCGCCAGCATCAGGATCATGATGACCAGGAATGCACCATGCTGGTTGGTATGATTGCCGGAGTATCGCATGGCGATTAACCTGCTCAGTTGTTAATGGTTTCAATCAGGCCGCCATCCGTACCCTGTGCTTTTTCAGCGCGATAACGCTCAATGATGTTCTCGGCCCTGGCACCATCGAGTGTCAGCTCGGTATCGTCTGCTGGCGCATCCTGATTGATTGTCTGCTTGCCCACGTTGTTATGGGTTGTTGCCCCGTAGTCCTTGATCAATGGCTTGCCACCACAGGCAGCCAGGCCGGCAACCGACATCACCAGAACAATCATGCTAAATTTTTTCATGGTGTTTTCTCCGCATTCAACTGATGGCCATAATCGCCTTCCAGGCCGGGTTCGGATTTGCTGCTGTCCTGGTCAGATCGGTTCTTTTCATGTGAACGGCCCCATTTATGCTCCAGGAAACCCATCAGGTACTGGTCGAGGCTGTCTGGCGGAACCAGGTTGTCTGTCACCAGGCGCAGCTGGTCAGGATCAACAGGCTTGACCAGGCGCGGCGTTACCACAATCACCAGCTCGGTCTCGTTGCGCTGGTAGTCATTGCTGCGGAACAATGCACCCAGCACAGGAATACTGCCCAGCACCGGGAACCGGTCAATGGCATTGTTCATGGTGCTTTCCATCAGGCCGGCAATGGCAAAGCCCTGGCCGTCTGCCATCTCAATGGTGGTTCCCGCACGGCGGGTCAGCAGTGTTGGCACATCAACAAAACCGGTAGACAGGGTATTACTGGTATCAATTGCCGATACCTCCGTGCTGAGCTTGATATTGATCTTGTCATTACCCAGCACTGTCGGCGTGAATTTCAGGCCAATGCCGAACTCCTTGTACTCGATGGTAATGGTACCCGCCAGCGCAGTACCTGCCTGGGCTACCGGAATCGGTATTTCGCCACCAGCCAGGAAGCTGGCTTCCTGGCCTGACAATGCCACCAGGTTGGGTTCCGCCAGGGTTTTCGCCAGGCCTTCTTTTTCCAGTGCCTCAATGGTGCCAGACAATGTCTTGATACCCTTGAATCGGGTTCCGCCAATAACAGCAAACGGATTGTTGAGACTGCTGCCGGTTACCACTGTCCACGGGTTGCTGCTGGCATTGGAAAAATCCATCGTCACACCGAGCTGCTTTAATGAACGGCGCGATACTTCTGCCATGCGCACTTCCAGCATTACCTGCTGGCCACCGGCCACTTCCAGCGAGTTGATCACGTTCTTGGCCGGCACATAACTTCTGGCAACATTCAATGCCCGATCCATGGCCACAATGCTTTGTACCCTGCCTGACAGAATGACCGAGTGATTGGAGTCTCTTACTTCAATGTTTTCTTCGTCAGGCAACAGCTCGGCAATCTTGCGCTTGATGCCGGAAAGGTCATAACCGACAACCACATCCATCACGGCGATCAGGTTTTTCTGTTTGTCGCGGAACACCAGGTTGGTGCGCCCGGGGCTCATGCCAAGAATCAGCACCTGTGTTGATGTCAGCAGCTTGATATCGGCAATTTCCGGATTACCGATAACCACCTGATCCAGTGCCGAGCGAGACTGGATAATCTGCGACTTGCCAATCGCCAGTCGCAGCTCGGACGTCTTGCCCTTGTCGAACTGCAGGTAAATGGTGTCATCTGCCTGGCTGATGCCGGCAAACAGCATCGCCAGTACAGCAAGCCAGCGCATCATCATGCCGGGCATTGTCTTCACATGCTTCATGGTTTTGTCTCCACCTGCGGTTGTTCTTGCGGCACACTGCCTTCTTGTACCTGCTCTTTGGTTACTTCCAGGCCACGGATCACTTCCACACTCGGTGTCTCACGCCGCTCGCGGCGATACACCTGCACCGGCTTGCGGGTCTCTTCCGGGTCATCACTGAGCAACTCCTTGTAGGTAATCACGGCGTGCTGGAGAATGGATGCATCAAAATCATTGCGCAGCAGCAGGGTCAACTCACCGGTTGCCTGCGCCAGCGTCAATCGCTGGGCCTCATCCAGTTTGACCAGCAAGGTCACCGAGTTGACTACCTTCGGGTTGCCTTCCTGCTCGGCATCAACCTGGTCAATGCCCAGCACCTTGAGGTTCTGCAGCAGCACACGTGTCACCTTGCGGTTATCCACACGGCCCAGTGCGGTGGTATGCAGCACATCCACATAATCACCGGGAATGATAAAACCGCCCACGCCACTGAATTCATTAACCCGGATGCTCATGGCCCGGCGATCTTCCGGGATGCGTGACGGAATGCCACCCCTGGCGCCATGGGGTGATAATTTATACGGCAGGATAATCTCGCCCCGGTTGATGCGGGTCAGCACCACGGGCGGCTTGTCACCGAGTACCTTGCCAATATCGGCATAGCTGCTTTCAGGTACCGATGCTTTTGGCCATTCAACAATTTTCAGCTGCAGCCGATCCAGTGCCTTGCCAGCCTGCAAATCGGCAGCTGCTACTACCACCGGCACCGTCTCGATGACCTGTGATGTGGCCCTGGCGGAAACTTCCTTTTGCAGATAGTAGTTGACCAGGAACGCGGTGATGCCGCCCATGATCAACGCTATCGCCAATGTAATAATGGCCCGGATATGCATAGGTCAAACTCCTGAAGGGAATTCTTTTTTTATTTACCAAGGACAAATCGCTGATTGCCGCCGACACATTTTCAGACCATTAACGCGATTGCCTGTCGATGTTGATATGCCGCCAAAAGCAATACTCCCGGCGGCACGGTTTTTACTCACCAGTCGGCTGGCAATTTTCAGCTGACGGATTGGCAATACATTCCTTGACCTCGTCAAACTTGGTATTGACCTCCTGGCCGACCAGCAGCACGGTACCGGCAACGGCAACAGCGATCAGGGCGACCATCAGGGCATACTCCACCATGGTGGCACCGGCTTGTTTACGGGCAATGGATGGCTTGGCATTTTTCATGGGATTTCCTCTCGGTTTGGGTGCGATGCTGTCATCAGTACTTCTGATAACCAGTCACTAATATAATAAATTTCCATTGCCCGGCAGATTTGATGTAAATCAACAAAGCAATCGGAAATTCATTACATTTGACTGGCAACGCCGGCAAAAACCATAGGAAATATAAGGGTAACAAAAAACAAGCGTTATACCCGGCCAGCTGGCCGGGCCGGTTTATGGCAGGAAGGTATCTTGCTGTAACGGGCGGCCGAACACACCGGGCAGCATGACGGTATC
>DATCSZ010000111.1:0-8319 GCA_036568205.1 Pseudomonadales bacterium | reverse complement strand
ACCGGCCGCCCGCCGGATGAGCCGGCCATTCTTGGCCTGGCACTGAATGAGGTTTTTGTGCCGATATTGCAGCGCCAGTTTCCTGAAATCGTGGATTTTTACCTGCCACCTGAAGGGTGCTCTTACAGGATGGCGGTGGTGACCATGAAAAAACAGTATCCCGGCCATGCCAAGCGGGTAATGCTGGGTGTCTGGTCGTTCCTGCGCCAGTTCATGTATACCAAGTTTGTGATTGTCACCGATGATGATGTCAATGCACGCGACTGGCATGATGTGATCTGGGCGATTACGACACGCATGGATCCGGCGCGTGATTGCACCATTATCGAAAACACGCCAATTGACTACCTGGATTTTGCCTCACCGGTTTCTGGCCTTGGCTCCAAGATTGGCCTTGATGCCACTAACAAGTGGCCAGGTGAAACGGACCGGGAATGGGGTACACCGATCCGCATGGACGATGAAGTGAGCTCGCGTATCGACGAGTTGTGGCCACTGCTTGGCCTGTAGTTTCAGCTGTTGCGAAGATAATCCATACCACGCTTGATATCATCCAGCATCATGTAAAGACACGGGATTAACAGCAGGGTGATCGCCGTGGCAAACAATACCCCAAATCCTAACGAAATAGCCATGGGAATCATGTTCTTGGCTTGCAGTGATTGTTCCAGGATCATTGGCAGGACGCCAAAAAAAGTCGTGATGGTGGTCAGTATGATGGCACGAAAACGTATCTGGCCAGCTTGCAGGATGGCACTCATCTTGTCCATGCCGTCACGCACCGAGCGATTGACGAAGTCAACCATCAATAAACTGTCGTTAACCACCACACCAGTCAGTGCAACAATGCCGAACAGGGACATCATGCTGACGGCGAAACCGAGCAGGCCATGCCCAAGTATCGCACCGACAATGCCAAACGGGATGGCGCTCATGATAATCAGCGGCTGGAGGTAGGATTTCAGCGGGATTGCCAGCAGGATAAATACGCCAAGCATGGCGATAAGGAAATAGTTTTTCAGTTCGGCTTCCATGTCTTTCTGTTCCTGGTTGATGCCTTCCTGGCGATAGTTAACGCTCGGATATTTTTTCAGCAAACCGGGCATGAATTTCTTCATGATAGTGTTGCGAATGCTGCCGGGTGATTCAATGGCGCTATCAGCCTTGGCACTGATATACATTGCCGTTTCACCATTGACCCGCGTGATGTGGGTGGGTGACATGACAAACTCGATATTGGCCAGCTCGCGCAGTGGTACAAATTGCCCGCTGTGCAGGCGGATAAACATATGCTCAAGATCCAGTATGCTGGTGCGCTCGTTTTCAGGATAACGCACCATCACCTTTATCTCCTGGTGATCGCGCTGGATACGCTGTGCTTCTGCGCCATAAAAGGCTTGTTTGGTCTGGTTGGCAATGTCGGCCAGCGTCAGGCCCATGGCAATAGCCTGGGGTTTGAGGCTGAGAATATATTCCTGACGCAGTGACTCAATGGTGCTGTTGAAATTGGAAAGCCCCTTGAATGTACGCAGCTCTTCAAGCAGTTCCTGCGAGGCAGCTTCCAGTGCTTCCTCGTTGTTGCCGACCAGCATAAAGGAAAGGTTGCGGGTGCCGGCAAACTCGGAGGCAGTAAAATCCAGCAGATTGGCGCCCTGGACTTCACCCACCCGGTTACGCCAGCGCTCAACAATTTCAAAGCTGTCAATTTCGCGCTCTTCATCCTTAACCAGCTCGACAAAGAAAAAACCATTCAACCCGCCGGCACCATAACGAAACAGGTTAAGCACCAGGCCTTTGTCCGTGCTGTATTCCTGCTGATACTCTCGTTCCAGCTCATGCAGCGCATCACGGATACGTAACATGACTTCTTCGGTCTGTTCCTCTGATGTGCCTTCAGCCATATTCAGCCGTACTTGCAGAAAGTCACTGGCTTCGGAAGGAAACGGATCGTAGGCAACCAGGCCGGATTTCATCAGGCCAAAACTTAACAGCAAAATAGCAACAAACAGCGACAGCACCAGGTAGCGGCTGCGTACAGACCATTCCAGCAACGGCGCATAATAGCGGCTGACCCAGCCTTGCAGGCGGACATTGACTTTATTCTGCAGGCGTTGCTGAAAGCCGGCGATGCCACTGCTTGAGGAGCTGCTGGTAGCGGCCAGATGAGCTGGCAAAATCCATTTTGACTCAATCAGCGAGAACATCAGGCAGGCACAAACAATAAAGCCAATGGAAAACAGCCAGCTTTGCTGGGGGCCTTGGGCCAGCAGCATTGGGGTAAAGGCAATGATGGTGGTCAGCACACCAAAAATGGCTGGTGTAGCCACCGCCTTGGTGCCTGCCGTCACGTTGTGCTGACCGTAACCACCCTCACGGATATGGTTGTCAATGCTTTCCGCAACCACAATGGCATCATCGACCAGAATGCCCAGAATCAGGATAAAGCCGAACAGTGATACCATATTGAAGCTTACACCAAACCAGGGCATCAACAGGAAGGTGCCAAAGAAGCAGACGGGCAGGCCCATCATTACCCAGAACGCAATCTTGACTGGCATAAACAGCGCCAGGATAACAAACACCAGAATGCCGCCCATCACAAGATTTTTGAACATGGTTTCCAGGCGTCCACTCAGGTAGTAGGTGACATCTGCCCAGGGTGTCATTGAAACGCCGGGCGGCAACGCATGCTGCTTTTTCTCGACATAGGCGCGAACAGCATCGGCAACCTCCAGCACATCCTGGTCTTCAGTGGCAGAAATTGCCAGTCCAAGCCCGTAGTCGCCATTAAAGTAAGCATAAGCGCCCCACTCAACAAAATCGTCGGTGACGGTGCCGATGTCGCCAACGCGGACAACGACGCCGTCATCGTTGGTCACCAGTACAATGTTTTCAAAGTCCTCGCCGGTATAGGATTGGCCATCAACACGCAACAAGACATTGCCGTTTGGTGAACGTATGCCGCCGCTGGGAGTGCTCAGTGATTCTGCCCGGATACGGTTGACAACCTGTTGCATGGACAACTTGTATTTCTGCAATTGTTCGCCAGCGATTTCAATGGCTATTTCATAGGGGCGATCTCCCCAGATGGCGACTTTTTTGATGCGCTCATCTGCCAGCAATTCCCGCTTGATTTCGTGGGCCAGCTGTTTTGCCTGGCGTTCACTGATGTCACCGTGCAGCTGCACTTGTAGTGCCAGCTGGTTAGACCTGCCGCGCTGGATACGTGGTTTTTCTGCAGATTCCGGAAAAGTACTGACGCTGTTAACTGCCGTCCGCACATCATCAAGCACTTCATCAGTGGAGTAATTTTCATAAACGGTAATGCGCACCGTACCTGATCCCAGTGATGAAACCGACTGGATATGCTTGATGCCATCAACATCAAGAATGGCTTCCTCGATTTTGAGAACAACACCTTCCTGTACCTCGCTGGGCGAGGCATTGGGATAACTCATGGTGATGGTGATGGCCTTGCTTTCCTTGCGCGGCATCAGCTCTTTGGGGATGTGATCAAAAGACAGGTAACCACCGACCAGCAGAAAAGCCATCAGCAGGTTGGCAGCAACCGGGTTGGCAATAAACCAGGCAATAATGCCCTTGTTGTGTGGCGCCATTGTCAGGGTTCCGCCTTGCCGTCCATCAGAACGTCGACCGGATTGCCTTCATGGGCATCCACAACACTGCTGACAATGATACGGTCTTGCGGCAGCAGGCCGCTTTCAACATAAATGGTATCGCCACGTACCGGCAATAACGTAACGGTTCTTTGCTGCAGGCGATTGTCAATATCAGCGACCCAGATACGGTTGCCGGGCCGCAGCAGTCGTTGCGGTAGCCTGACGATGCCCGTCAGCGGGCGGCTGACAATATCAATCTCGACAAAGGCGCCCAGTGGCAGCGGCGGCAGCTGGCTGCCGTCCAGCTGGTAAGGATCGGCGATACGAATCACGCCATACAAAACCTTGGTAACATCATCCAGTATCGCCTCGGTGCGCACCAGCTGGCCGGGGTAACGAAACACACCGCTGGCGGTATGATAGAGCAGTTCGGCATCAACCGGTTTGCTGGCGGCCAGGCCTGGCAGGTCAAGCAGGCTTTGCTGGCGCTGGGTCAGCGGTACCCGCACCTCGGCAATATCAATGGCATCAAATTCTGCCAGTAACTGGCCGGGCGAAATCACCTGGCCGATATCAACAGCCTTGTTGCTGATAATGCCGTCAAACGGTGCACGAATACGGGTTTTCTCCAGCAGTATTTCGGCCGAGGCGACATCAGCCTCGGCTGCGGCAAGCTGGGCCTGGGCTGACGCCAGCTGCGGTTCACGCAGGGCCAGCGAGCGACCGGCCTGATTGTCGTCAGCGTGGTCACTGCGTTTTTCCCAGTCTTTTTTGGCGACATAGGCCAAAGCTTTCTCCTGCGTCAGAACGCTGTTGGCCTGGGCAAGGCTGGCTTTGGCTCGAGCCAGCTGGTTGCGGTAGCTGTGGTCCTCGATACGCAACATCACTTCACCCTTGCGCACATAGCCGCCGTTCACCCAGTGGTCAGCCACCTCAACAATACGACCGCTCACTTCAGGTAGCAGGCGAATGCGGGTACGGGCTTCTACCACACCTTGCGAAGCCAGCGGGATTTGCAGGGTTTCCGTGTGCAGGGCAATGGCATTGACCTGATTCAGGCGGGTGTCAACGGCCTTTTTGGCCGGGGTTTCGCGTTGACTGACCATTAAAAAAGTGACCAGTATCGCCGCCATGATCACCAGGACAGGCAGCAGGATTTGGCGTTTGGATACTGCAGACATCTTATGCTCTCATGCCGTGCGGCATGTTATTGGGGCCCGTCGGTCATTGCTGGACAAGCCTGACCCCGGATTTATGGATTATTGGCCGGTGACCCCCGCCCCCTGCGTTTTTCCAGCTCACGAAAACGTTCAATGGCACGCTGGTATTGTTGGCGTGTGCTGTCGATTTCCTGTTGTTGCTGGTCCAGCATCAGCTCGGTGGCACGGATGCGGTCTTCCAGGGAAGCGATCTGTTTCTGCTGTTTTTCCGCAACCGGCTTGTTCTGGCGCTCGCTGGCCGCAGCACTTTCGTAGGCTTTTTCCAGGTCGGCGCGAAAACCTATCAGGTTGCCACGCAAAATGGCAACCCGTGTCTGCAGCTGGGCGACCTGGCGTTTTTCTTCCGCCTCAATATCAGAAACAAAGCTGTATCGCTGCAACAGTGACAGGTCATATTGTTTTTGTGCCTGTTCTTGCGCCTTGCGCTGGGCCTCCTGCTCGCGCTCTCGCAGCCGCTCGGCCAGCGCTTCGCCAGTCAGAACCGGTTCAATGCGTTCAATCAGGCGGCCATTTTCATCAATGATGTCGTAGCCGCCTTCGGCAGCCCGCTGCGGGGTGATGGCACTGTTGATGACCATCGTGCCGTTGGCATCCTGGTAACGGTAATAACGCTCACCAGCCTGCACCGCCAGTGCAGACCACGCCAGCATTACAAGCCATAACAGTTGTCGCATCAGGCACATGGTAAGAACTCTACGCCGTATCTCTGCCGGTAAGCCCGGATCTTGTCCAACATAAAAGCAAACTGGCCGGAGCTTTCGATCCAGTTGATGATGTTATCAAGCCCAATGATGCTCACTACCGGCACCTGGTAATCACGCTCGACTTCCTGGATCGCCGACAGCTCAGACCGGCCTTTTTCCTGCCGGTTCAGCCCGATCAGGACGCCCGCCAGTGTTGCCTGTTCCGCCTGCAATAGCAAGGTGATTTCACGGATCGCAGTGCCGGCTGTGATGACGTCATCAATGACCAGCACCCGACGCCCGGCCAGTGGTGCACCGACCAGCTGGCCGCCTTCGCCGTGATCCTTTTTTTCCTTGCGATTATAGGCGAAGGGCACATCCATGCCATGGTATTCATACAGGGCGGCGGCCGTCAGCGCGGCCAGTGCAATGCCTTTGTAGGCTGGCCCGAACAGCACGTCAAACTTGACACCGCTGTCGACAATCGCACTGGCATAGCTGCGTGCCAATGTGGCCAGCGCACTGCCCTGGTATAACAGGCCGGCATTGAAAAAATACGGGCTGAGGCGGCCGGATTTCAGTTCAAACTCGCCGAAACACAGGGCTTTAGCCGCAATTGCCGTATCAATAAAGGATTTCTGGTAGTCTTTCATGGTGCCTGACAATAATTATTTGGCCATCGCCGTGGCGGATATAATACAATAACCAAAATCATCGAATAAGCCCATGTTTTTTAATGCAAACCCGGCCTTGTTGCAGCAAGGAAGGGGTGTCGCCGGCGATTGTGGTAGCCGGCCATTCGGGAAAGAGGCTCGGCAGGTACATGCGCATTATCAATTTCTCCGCTGACGGCATTGTTCAGGCGGCCGACAAGGGTTTTTACGACTGGCTGGCCCGGGAAGATGCCGACATTGTCTGCATCCAGGATATACGTACCCAGGAACACCTGCTGCGTAACGACCGTTATTTCCCGCAGGGCTATTTCCCGTATTTTCTGGATCACCCGGACAGCCACAACGGGGTGCTGATCTATACCCGCAAAATGCCAAAAGCCATCATGTTTGGCCTGGGTTTCACCGAATTTGACGGTGAGGCACGGTATATCCAGGCGGATTTTGACGAGTTGAGCATCGGCTCCATCATGGTGCCGGCGGCCAGCCTGGATGAGCCGCAATCACTGGAGCGCAAAAAGCTGTTTCTGGAGCTGCTCTACAACCACCTGGAGAAAATCCTCAACAAGCGCCGCCAGTATATTTTTGCCGGCTGCTGGAATATTGCCCACCAGCTACGTGATACCCAGCAGCACGTTGATGACAACCAGCCGGGTTTCCTGTTGTCGGAACGGCGCTGGATGGATGATGTGACCCACAAGCTGGGTTATGTGGATGCCTTTCGCAGCGTCAACAGTGATGATGACGAGTTCAGCTGGTGGCCGGATGGTGACAAAAACAACGGTCGGCGGGTGGATTTCCAGCTGGTTTCACCGGGCCTGCGCAACAAGATTGATTATGGCGTGATTTACAAAAACCAGTCGTTTTCCAGCCATGCACCGCTGGTGATGGATTACGACATGCTGTTCAGTGAGGATGTCTGAGGCCGGTTTTAACCGGCCAGGCTGAGCCGCTGCAACGCAAACAGCTCGCCAATACCCTGTTCCGCCAGCGCCAGCATGTCTGCCAGCTCGGCAGCAGTAAACGGTGCCGCCTCGGCGGTGCCCTGTACCTCGACAAACCCGCCCTGCGATGTCATGACCACGTTCATGTCGGTTTCGGCGGCTGAATCCTCGGCATAATCGAGATCCAGCACCGGCACACCCTGGTACACACCAACTGATACTGCAGCTACCTGGCACAGCATGGCATCTGCCGCGATCTTGCCGGCCTGCTGCAGTCCAGCCATGGCATCGGCCAGCGCCAGCCAGGCGCCGGTAATGGATGCGGTGCGGGTGCCGCCATCGGCCTGGATCACATCACAGTCTATGGTGATGCTGCGCTCGCCGAGCTTGTCCAGATCCACCGCGGCACGCAAGGAGCGGCCGATCAGGCGCTGGATTTCCACTGTGCGGCCGCCCTGTTTGCCGGCAGCGGCCTCGCGCTTCATACGGGAACCGGTTGAGCGTGGCAGCATACCGTATTCGGCGGTAATCCAGCCCTTGCCCTGGCCTTTCAGGAAGCCGGGTACTGATTCGCTTATAGAGGCTGTGCAAATGACTTTGGTATCGCCAAACTCAACCAGTACCGAGCCTTCGGCATGGCGGGTGAAATGGCGGGTCAGGGATACGGGGCGCAACTGGCTGGCAGTGCGGCCGCTGGGTCGGCTGGTCATGGCATGTCCACGGTTGAAAACTGGCGCGACCTTACGCAAAAGCACGCCAACGTGCAAGTGGCAATCACGGGCCGCTCGGGTAGAATGCGGCTTTGCCCGGACCGGAGACCGCCGATGATTGCCAGCATGACCGCCTTTGCCCGTTACGAACAGCCGGAAGATTTCGGCACCCTGGTGTGGGAGTTGCGCTCGGTTAACCAGCGTTTTCTCGAGCCATCATTCAGGCTGCCGGAGATTGCCCGCGCCAGTGAACACTTGCTGCGCGACAAGCTGAGAAAAGACCTGGCGCGTGGCAAGGTTGAATGCGCACTGCGCTTTGACAAGCTTGATGCACAAAGTGGCCATGTCCACATTAACCAGTCTCTGCTGAAAGAACTGCTGGCAGCCAACCAGCAGATTGCCCACCTGCTGCCTGAGGTTGCCGCCGAGCAGGCCAGTACCTTTTTGCAATGGCCGGGCGTGATTGAATCG
>DATCSZ010000110.1:0-1640 GCA_036568205.1 Pseudomonadales bacterium | reverse complement strand
ATGACCGGCGATGGCGCCACCTTTATCCTGCGTCGTTACCTGAATCAGCAGGGCTTTGTTGCCTACCCCTGGCAACAGGGCCGCAACCCAGGCCTGCGCCATGACATCTACCAGGCACTGGAGCAGCAAGTCAACGAGCTTTACCAGCGTCATGGCCGGCGCGTCAGCATTGTCGGCTGGAGCCTGGGTGGCCTGTATGCCCGCGTGCTGGGCCATCACCTGGGCGACAAAATCCGCCAGGTCATCACACTGGGCAGCCCGTTTGCACTCAACAGCTCCATCAGCACCGATGACGTTGGCATCTCCGGCCCGGTACTGAAGCTGTACGAACGGCTGAACCCGAACGTGCATGACGACCCGCTGGCCACCGGCGAGCCGGTATGGGAGCTGCCGCCACCGGTGCCATCCACGGCCATCTACTCGGAAAGTGACGGCATCGCCTCCTGGCGCTATTGCATTGACAACAGCTCCGAGCGGGTGGAAAACATCCGTGTATATGGCAGCCACACCGGCCTCACCCACAACCCGCTGGTGCTGTATGTGCTGGCCGAGCGGCTGGCACAAAGCGAAAAATTCTGGCGCCCGTTCCAGCCTTATGGCGCCAGCAAATGGCTGTTCGCCAGCGCCCGCCAGCAACGCCCAGCCTGAAGCCCGGCATCATCAGCGCTTGCAGCTGGCTATTGCGTCCCCATATTACTATCATTGAACCGTTTATCCGGAAACAGGTCTTCCCAGCATCATGAAATTACCATCCCTGTACAGTCTGCTGTTCTGTCTTGTCATCACCGGTCTCGCCCAGGCCGACACACTGGCACCCGAACGCGCCCACCAGATCACCACCATGGAAGTGGTGCGCAAGCTGCAAACCCGTCATCTGGCACAAAAATCCATCGACGACCAGCTGTCACAGGAATTACTGCTGCATTACCTCGACCGGCTGGACAGCAGCCGCCAGACCTTCCTGCAAAAAGATGTCGATGCCCTGCAAAAAAAATACGCCACCGCGCTGGACGGCGCACTCAAGCGCGGTGACATCCAGCCCGGCTTTGAGATATTTAACCTGTACCGCGAACGCAGTATCAAACAGCTGGAAACCACCATCGCCAGCATGGAAAAAATCATCAAGTCGTTTGATTACAGCAAGGATGAAACCATTCTGGTTGACCGCAGCAAGGCCGCCTGGCCTGGTACCGAAGCGGAAGCGGAACAGATTGCCCGGCAACGACTCAAGGCCTCGGCACTGGGCCTGAAACTGGCCGGCAAGGAACAAAAAGACATAATCGAGCTGCTGCTCAAACGCTACCAGAACCAGCTCGACCGGCTGCAGAAAATCCGCAGTGACGACGTGTACCAGATGTACATGAATGCCTTTACCGAACTGTATGACCCGCACACCAACTACATGTCGCCGGCCTCTTCCGACAACTTCGACATCTCCATGAGCCTGAAGCTGGAAGGCATCGGCGCCATGCTGCGCAGCCATGACGAACACACCCAGGTGGTGCGGCTGATCCACGCCGGCCCGGCCGACAAACAGGGCGAACTGAAACCGATGGACAAAATCGTTGGTGTTGCCCAGGGTAAAGGCGAGATGGTGGACGTGGTGGGCTGGCGACTCGACGAAGTGGTCGACCTGATTC
>DATCSZ010000109.1:0-9448 GCA_036568205.1 Pseudomonadales bacterium | reverse complement strand
CTGCTTTCAAAACAGATACGCCGTGGGTCATTGAGCTGTGTCCAGCCGTCCGGCCCGCCATAGACCGGAAAAATACATACTTTGCCTTCGTCCACTGCCATCGTGGATATTTCTGCCCGGTATTGCAGCGGTTCTATCACGGGCTCACCGGTAATGGTTTCTATCAGGCTCAGTGTCCAGTACTCACCCGGCATCAGCATATTGCCACTGTCTTGCTGAACGGTAAAACTGATGCCAATCGAGTCGTGTTGCTCACGGTCATAAAAAGCGTTCTCCAGCGGTGTGCGCTGCTCCCAGAAAACATCCTGGCCACCAACCGATGGGCCATCATGATGCAGGATAAAACGGGACAATGCTGCTGCCTGCAACGGCAGGCAAACAACCAATACAAACACCGGGAAGCGTAACGGCATCGACAACTCCTTGTATTCCTTGTCTGGACAATTAACGGGAAATCCAGCCTACCCCCCCGCAAGCATCTGTCAATAAAAAAGGGCCTTGATGGCCCCCGCATTGCAATGCGCCATCACGAGCCGATATGCTTTTGTTTGCGTTTTTTCGCCAGCTCAACCTGTTTTTGCCGTTCGGCAAAACGCTGTTTTTGTTCTTCGGTCAGGCTGTCATGGCAGCGCGGGCAGCAGACGCCGGGCTGGTAGTGGCTGGATTGTTTGTCCTGCTGGCTGATCGGGTAACGGCAGCCATGGCACAGCTCGTAATCGCTTTGCTCCAGCCGGTGGTTAACGGCAACACGGTTGTCGAACACATAACAATCACCCCGCCACAGGCTGTCCTGTTCGGGGATTTCTTCCAGGTATTTGAGGATGCCACCCTTTAAATGGTAGACCTCCTCAAAGCCCTGCTTCAGCAACAGGCCGGTGGATTTTTCACAACGGATACCACCGGTACAGAACATCGCCACTTTTTTGTGCCGGGCCGGATCAAGCTGGTCGGCAACAAACTGCGGAAACTCGCGGAACGATGCAGTGTTCGGGTCAATTGCACCCTGGAAGCTGCCCAGTTCAAATTCGTAGTGATTGCGGGTATCCACCAGCAGCACATCGGGATCGCTGATCAGGGCATTCCAGTCTTTTGGCTCAACGTAATGGCCCACCATGCTGTTCGGGTCGATGCCTTCCACACCGAGGGTCACAATCTCTTTTTTCAGCTTTACCTTGCTGCGGTAAAACGGCGGTTCGTCGACATGGGATTCCTTGTGCTCCAGCCCGGCAAAACGCGGGTCGGCGGCCAGCCAGGCCAGCAGTGCGTCGATGCCGCTGCGGCTGCCGGCCACCGTGCCGTTAATGCCTTCTGCCGCCAGCAGCAGCGTGCCCTTGATGTCATGTGCCAGCATCTGTTCCAGCAGTGGCTGGCGCAGTTCACGGTAATCGTCCAGCGACACAAATTTGTATAACGCTGCCACCACGGTTTGCATCAGTGTGCTGCCTTGTCGTGCTTGCTGCCACCCAGGCACTGTGGCGAGGCCGGTATCGCACCGTGGCGTGCCTGCCATTCCTGCGGCGTATACAAATGCAGCGCCAGTGCATGCACCGGGCCGGCCAGCTCATCGGCCAGCAGCTGGTAAATCTGCTGGTGACGCTTGACCTTGCCAAGGCCGGCAAAGCTGTCGCTGACCAGGGTCAGCTTGAAGTGGGTTTCCGAGTTTGCCGGCACGCTGTGCATATGGCTTTCGTTGAGCAGTTCGATAAACTGCACATCCAGCGCGGCCAGCACTTTTTGTTCGATTTGCTGCTGTATCGACATCGGCTTACTCGTCGCTTTTGCCGGGTCTTGCGGCCACCTGCGGACGCATGTGCGGAAACAGCAGCACATCCCGGATGGACGGTGAATCGGTCAGCAGCATGACCAGCCGGTCGATGCCGATGCCCTCACCGGCAGTCGGTGGCAGGCCGTACTCCAGCGCGGTGACGTAATCGGCATCAAAATGCATGGCCTCGTCATCACCGGCATCTTTTTCGGCCACCTGTTGCTGGAAACGCTGGGCCTGGTCTTCGGCGTCATTCAGCTCGGAGAAGCCGTTGGCGATCTCGCGGCCGCCAACAAAAAACTCAAAGCGTTCAGTGACAAACGGGTTGTCATCACAACGGCGCGCCAGTGGCGATACTTCGGTCGGGTATTCGGTGATAAACGTTGGCTGGTCCAGCCGGTGTTCGACCGTTTTTTCAAAAATCTCGATTTGCAGCTTGCCCAGCCCCCAGCTGTCCTTGACCGGTATTTTCAGCGCCGCACAGACCTTGCTGGCTGCGTCCAGGTTATCAATATCGCCGGCCTGCAAGTCCGGGTTGTAGTGCAAAATCGAATCAAACACGCTGATGCGGTTAAACGGTTTGGCAAAATCGTAGGTTTTTTCCTCCACCACGTCACCATCGGCATTGCGCACGGTATTTACCACGGTGGTGGTGCCCAGCGCCCGCCCGGCCACGTAACGCAGCATGGCCTCGGTCAGGTCCATCAGCTCCTGGTAACCGGCATAGGCCTGGTAGAATTCCAGCATGGTGAATTCGGGATTGTGGCGGGTGGAAAGCCCTTCGTTGCGGAAATTGCGGTTGATCTCGAACACTTTTTCAAAGCCGCCGACGACCAGCCGCTTCAGGTACAGCTCCGGCGCAATGCGCAGGTACATTTGCAGGTCCAGCGCATTGTGGTAAGTAACAAACGGCCGCGCTGTGGCGCCACCGGGAATTGCCTGCATCATCGGTGTTTCCACTTCCAGGAAATCACGGTCGGTCAGGTAATCACGGATCGCGTCAATCACCACCGAGCGAATGCGAAACACCCGCCGCGCCTCATCATTGACAATCAGGTCAACATAACGCTGGCGGTAGCGCATTTCGGTATCGGCCAGGCCATGAAACTTGTCCGGCAGCGGCCGCAGCGATTTGGTCAGCAGCTCGCAGTGCTCAATATTCACGTACAGGTCGCCCTTGCCGGATTTGTGCACCGGCCCTGACACACCAACAATGTCGCCGATATCCCAGCTTTTGATGCCGGCCAGCAGCGCATCCGGCAGGCTTTTGTCGGCATACAGCTGGATTCGGCCACTGACATCCTGCAGGACAAAAAACGGCCCGCGCTTGGCCATGATGCGACCGGCCACGGCGGCCTTGCGGTCCAGCGTTTCCAGCCCGGCCTTGTCCTTGTCACCAAGCTCCTGCTGCAGGGCATTGGCGTAGTCACTGCGGCGAAAGGTGTTGGGAAAAGCCACTTTCTGGCTGCTGCGGATTGCCGCCAGCTTGCTGCGCCGTTCGGCAATCAGTTTGTTGTCATCAATATTCTGGTCAGTCATGTTGGTTCCGTTCTTTCAGTGTTCGGGCAGCAACCTGTACGGCTTACAGGCCGGATTTCAGTGAGGCGACAATAAACGGGTCGAGGTCGCCATCAAGCACTTTGCCACAGTTGCTGGTTTGCACGCCGGTACGCAAATCCTTGATGCGCTGGTCATCCAGCACATAGGAGCGGATCTGGTGCCCCCAGCTGACATCGGACTTGCTGTCTTCCTGCGCCTGGGCCGCCTCGTTACGTTTCTGGATTTCCATTTCGTACAGTTTGGCTTTCAGCTGTTTCCAGGCAAAATCGCGGTTGGCGTGCTGGGAACGCTGGCTCTGGCACTGCACCACAATGCCGCTTGGCACGTGGGTAAGGCGGATCGCTGAATCGGTTTTGTTGACGTGCTGGCCGCCGGCGCCCGATGCCCGGTAAGTATCGGTGCGCACATCGGCCGGGTTGATATCAATCTCGATATTGTCATCAATTTCCGGTGATACAAACGCCGATGCAAACGAGGTATGGCGGCCGCCGGCTGAATCGAACGGTGACTTGCGCACCAGCCGGTGCACGCCGGTCTCGGTTCGCAGCCAGCCGAAGGCATAATCCCCCTGGAAGTGCACGGTGGCGCTTTTGATGCCGGCCACTTCACCGGCGGAGACTTCCATCAGCTCGGTCTTGAAACCTTTTTTCTCACCCCAGCGCAGGTACATGCGCAACAGCATTTCTGCCCAGTCCTGCGCCTCGGTGCCACCGGAACCGGCCTGGATATCCAGGTAGGCATTATTGGCATCCATGTCACCGGAAAACATGCGCCGGAATTCCAGTGTTGCCAGGCGTTGCTCAAGGCCGGCCAGGTCTTTTTTCACATCCTCAACGGTGGCCTCATCCTGTTCCTCGGCGGCCATGTCAAGCAGGTCTTTCAGGTCGGCCAGGCCGCTGTCCAGCTCATCAATGGTGCCAACCACGGCTTCCAGGCTGGCACGCTCACGGCCCAGAGCCTGGGCTTTTTCCGGTTCGTTCCAGACCGCCGGCTCGCTCAGTTCCAGTTCGACTTCCTGCAGGCGTTCTTTTTTTTCTGCGTAGTCAAAGATACCCCCTAAGCGACTCGGTGCGCTGTTTGAGGTCCTTGATGGTGTTGTAAACGGGATTGGTTTCCAGCATGGGGCTCACAATAGGGTATGGGTTGAAAGGCGCGCATTTTACACCAGATGGCGCTGCTGTGCATGTGTCACAGCGGCAAGCCGGCAATCAGGCCCGCCGGCCGGATCACTGGCCGTGACGATTGAAAAACACCAGCTGTGGCCAGTCACCCTGTTCATCATGGTAAATCCGCAGGCGGCTGAACGCGGCATACGGCACCTCAAAACGCATCAGCGCCGACAGGCCATGCTCGCCCCGGTCACTGAGCAGGCCGGCCAGCAGGCTGCGGATCACCCCGCCATGGGTGACCAGCAGCAGGTGCTGGCCACGCGCGTCCTGCAGCAGGCGTTGCAAGGCCTGTTGCACCCGCTCGCTGAAATCAGCCAGCGGTTCGCCATTCGGTGGCGGGTTGGCCAGCGGATCACGCCAGAAGCGGTTAAAGTGCTCACCATAGCGCTCACGCACATCGGCATAGGCCATGCCGTCCCAGTCACCAAACGACAACTCCTGCAGGTCCGGCTCCAGCCGGCAATGCAGCTGGCGATCGGCCGCCAGCCGGGCAGCAAAACCGGCACAGCGCGACAACGGTGAGCTGACAATGCCCTGCCAGCCGCTTTCACCGGCCAGCGCGTCATGCATTTGTTGCCAGCCGGTGTCACTCAGCGGCACATCGGTACGGCCACGGAATATCTCGCCACCCTCGGGCTGGCCATGGCGCAGCAAATCCAGCGTGGTAACACAATGCGTCATCACAACTGACCACTGATACCGGCGCTGTCGAAACTGGCCATCTCGCTTTGCAGGCGGCAAGCCGCCTGGATCAGCGGTACCGTGACCGCCGCCCCGGAGCCTTCACCCAGCCGCAGCGACAGATCCAGCAACGGCGACAGTTGCAAGGCATCCAGCATCAGCCGGTGGGCGGCTTCTGCCGAGCAATGTGAGGCCACCAGCCAGGGCCGGCAGCCGGCATTGATGGCCACGGCGGCCAACGCGGCGGCAGTGGCAATATAGCCATCGATCAGCACCGGCAGGCGCTGGCCGGCAGCGGCGATATAGGCACCGGCCAGCGCGGCAATTTCAAAACCGCCGAGGCAACGCAATACTTCCAGCGGCTCAGCCGATGGGTGACAGGCCAATGCCCGCTCCACCACGGCAGTTTTGTGCTGCAGCCGGTCTGCATCGATACCGGTACCGGCACCGACAATCTGCAGCGGTTGTTTGTCCAGCAAGCGCGCCGCCAGGCAGGCCGCCGAGGTGGTATTGGCAATGCCCATCTCGCCGCCCACCAGCAGGTCGGCACCATCAGCCAGCACCGTTGCTACCGCTTCGCGGCCGGCGGCCAGCGCGGCTTCGAGCTGGGCGGCTGTCATTGCCGGCTCAATGCAGATATTGCCGCAGCCGGCGGCAATGCGCCGGTCGACTACTGCCGGCAGGGCCGGCAAGGCGGCCACAGTGCCCAGGTTGACCACCTGGAACGTGGCACCAAGCTGGCGTGCCAGCACGGTTATCGCGGCACCGCCGGCAGAAAAATTTTTCACCATTTCGGCCGTCACCGCTTGCGGAAAGGCCGAGACGTTTTCTGCCGCCACACCATGATCGGCCGCCATGATGACAATCGCCGGCCGCGCAATGCACGGGCTTACCGTCCCCTGGAAAGCGGAAAACATGACCGCAATATCTTCCAGCAGGCCCAGCGATCCGGGCGGTTTGGTCAGGCTGTTCTGGCGCATTTCGGCCTTGCGACGCCAGTCGGCACAAGGCGCTGTAATGGTTTCAAGATACCAGCTCATGCGGGGTTCCCCTGTTGCGGTTTGACCGTCAGCGGCAGGCCGGCAACCACCAATGTGACGCGACCTGCGATCTGCGCCAGCTGCTGGTGCAGGCGGCCGTTTTCATCAACAAAACGACGGTTGATTTCACCCAGCGGCACAATGCCCTGGCCTACCTCGTTGCCGACCAGGATCACATCCGCCTTCAGCGCCGGCAGGCAGGCCAGCAGTGCGGCCTGTTGCTGCGACCACAGCGCCGGGTCTTCAGCCAGCATGCAGTTGCTGAGCCACAAGGTCAGGCAATCGACCAGGATACAGGCATCCGCCTGGTCGGCCTGCTGCAGCGCCTCGGCCAGTAATAACGGCTGTTCTATGGTGCGCCAGCCGGCACCGCGCTGCTGGCGGTGCCGGGCAATGCGCTGGCGCATTTCCTCATCACCGGCCGTGGCGGTAGCAATGTAGACGGGATGTTTGCCGGTTTGCAGTACACGCTGCTCGGCATGGCGGCTTTTGCCCGAGCGGGCGCCACCCAAAATCAGTTCGATCATGAAATTCTCGGTTCAGGGCCACAACCAGGCGGCACCGCGCACACCACTGGCATCGCCGTGGCGGTTGCCCAGCACACGGCTGCGCAGTGTAGGGGAAAACACATAGTCGGGCAAACGTGCCTCGACTGCTTCAGCCAGGTCCGGCAGCTGCGACAGGCCGCCACCGAGCACGATGATATCCGGATCGGCGATATTGATCACCACCGCCAGTGATGCGGCCAGCTGCTCGACGTACAGGCGGAAAACCTGCTGTGCCTGGCTATCACCGGCTGCCAGCCGGCGTGACAATTGCTCGCCACTGACCGCTTCACCACAGCTTTCCAGGAAAGTCTGCGCCAGGCCGGCACCGCTGAGCCAGGTTTCCACACAGTCCTTTCGGCCACAGTAACAGACCCGGCTGTTGCCACCTGTAACGGGCGCACGCCGACACAGGGCATTGTGGCCCCATTCACCGGCAATTGCATTGGCGCCATGCAGCACCTGTTTGTTGACCACCAGCGCACCACCCACACCGGTGCCGAGAATCACCCCGAACACCACCTCACCGTCCTCGCCGGCGCCATCGATTGCCTCGGACAGGGCAAAACAGTTGGCATCGTTCATGATACGCACCGGGCCGCCCAGCCTGGCTTCAATATCCTGCTGGAAAGCCTGGCCATTCAGGCAAACGGTGTTGGCGTTCTTGACCCGCCCGTCACACAGCGCCCCCGGCATGCCAATACCCACCGGCGCGCCCGGCGCCAGCTGGCGGGCTTCGTTGACCAGTTCCGCCAGGCAATCCAGCATCGCCGGGTAGGAGCCGGACGGGGTAGCCACCCGTTTGCGCCAGAAAATACGTGTGCCGCGCAATACGATGATTTCTGTCTTGCTGCCGCCAAGGTCAATACCGATGCGATTGCTGCCCATAACGCACAACTGCCCGTACTAGAGAATGACATGCAGCAGGGCAATCACCACCACTGCAAACACCAGGCAACGCTTGAGCAATACTTCAATGGCGGTGATTTCAGCCTGGGCGCTTGCTGCCTGCTGCGCCGGCGTCTGGCTGCGCAGAAAACGCGGCTGCTGCCATTGCATATCCTGCCCCAGCGCCGCCAGGCACAGTTCATGCAAGATACGCCGTGCCGACATGCCGGTATTCAGCGCACTGGCCAGCCAGACAGCCAGTGTCGATGAAAAGTTACCCAGCAGCGCCACCGTCATGCCAAACACCCGCACCACCGGCCATTCCAGCGCGGCAATCAACAGGCTTGCCGTGCTGCTGGCATGAGCGGCCACATACAGGCGCAACAGCCGGTACAACAAGGCAAGCATCGGGCCGGCCAGGGCAAACCAGAACAACACCACAAACAGGCGGGTAAAGGCACTGTAAATAAAGGTGCAGCGCGCCTGTACATGCAACTCGGCAGCGGTGGCATTGGCATGGATCGCCTGTTGCGGGTCCAGTGCCTGCAAAATGGCCGGGATGCGTTGTGGTGCATCGTCCAGCCAGGCCTGGCGGTATTGCCCGAAACGGCTGCTGTAATCGCCGCGACCCAGCGCATAAGCCAACGTCAGCAGTGCCAGCAGCAGGCCAGGCAGCCCCCACAGCATCTTGCCGAACAAGGCCAGTAACAGCCCCAACAGCAGCACCGGCGTCAGCACCGACAACAACATGTGAGGGTTGCTGCCGGCCGGCACCAGCGATGCCCAGTGCCGGCACAGGCCGGCAAACAGGTTGTCATTCTGCAGGCGCATGATCCACTCACTGCGGTATTGCAGCAGCGCCAGCACAATCAATATGGCGATGAAGTACATGTCAGCTCTCCAGTGAGCGGCGATAACGCGGCCAGTCGAAACAGGGGCCCGGATCCGTCTTGCGGCCTGGCGCAATATCGCTGTGACCGACAATATGCCCGGCGTCAATGCCGTAACAATTCATCAGGTCACGGCTCAGCTGCGCCAGTGCCTGGTATTGTGCATCGGTAAATGGCGTATCATCGGCGCCTTCCAGCTCAATACCAATACTGTAGTCATTGCAATTGTCGACCCCGGCAAACGAGGACACGCCGGCATGCCAGGCGCGCTGCCCGGTAGCAACAAACTGGCAAATCCGGCCCTGCCGGTCGATCAGGAAATGGGCCGAGACTTCCAGCCCGGCCAGGTCGGCAAACGATGGATCGGCATTCACATCCAGGCAACCCAGGAACAGCTGGCGGATATACGGCAAGCCGAAACAACCGGCCGGCAGGCTGATATTGTGGATGACCAGCAGGCGGATATCGGCAGCGGCCGGCCGCTGGTTGAAAAACGGTGACGGGGTCTTTTCCGCTGCCACATACCAGCCGCCGGGAAACAGTACCGGCGCCTGGTGTTCAGCGTTTTTCACGAATGCCACCAATCACCGATTCCAGCGCACGCTCAAAGATCAGCTCGGATTCAATCAGCTCGATACGCCCATCAGTGATCATGTCCAGCATCTGCTCATGCAGGAATTCACCGATTTTGGCTCCACTGCGGTCGGTAAGAATGTATTTGCCGGTGTGCTTGATAAACGCTGCCAGCCGGCAGCGTTGCTGGCCCTGCTCACGGTTCCACAGCAGCCAGCTGCCCTGGGTGAGGCCGGCCAGTTTTTCTGCTGCCGGATTGACCGGCTCAGCCACCGCCGGTGGCTCATCGACCGGCGGGCTTTCCGCCACATCGGGCGCAACAGGCGCAGACGCTGCT
>DATCSZ010000108.1:0-6673 GCA_036568205.1 Pseudomonadales bacterium | reverse complement strand
GGTCACTGATGCCTACCAGCGTCGTTATGCCTATAACATTGCCATTGCTGCCGTGATGGAACTGTGTAACGAGGTCGGCAAACTGTCCAACCGCTCGCCGCAATCGCTGGCCGTCGAGCGCGAGGCACTGGAAACTGCGATTGTTATGCTGGCGCCGATTGTGCCACATATCTGCCATGCCCTGTGGCAGGCATTTGGCCATGATGAGCCGGTGATTGATGCCCGGTGGCCCGCTGTGGATGAACAGGCGCTGGTAAAAAGCCATATCGAGGTAGTGGTGCAGATCAACGGCAAGCTGCGCGCCAAAATGGACGTTGCCGTCGACCTGGACCAGCAGGCGGCACTGGCAAGCGCCAGCGCGCTCGATAATATACAGACTCACCTGGCCGGCAAAACCGTTCGCAAGGTGATCTGGGTGCCCAACAAACTGCTGAACATTGTTGCCAGCTGACATGGACCGACTGCTGCCCCGCCTCGCCCTGCCCGTGCTGCTCAGCCTGCTGCTGGCCGGCTGCGGCTGGCAACTGCGCGGTCACGGCAATCCGGGAAGCGGCGACCAGCTGTCATCGCTAGCGCTGGCCGGCGGCAACCCGTATGGCGAAACTGCTACCGCCCTGCGCCGCCTGGCCAGTGCCAAAGGCATCACCGTGAACGATACGGCGGACTGGTCGATCACCCTGGCCGATGAACAGTTGCAGCAATGGCAGGCCAGCAGCAGCCAGAGCTACAGCCAGAACGACTACTGGCTGGGCCTCAGCGTGACCGTGATTTTCAGCCACCAGGGCAAGCCATTGCTGCCACACACCATCCAGCGCCAGCTGGTTTTCCAGGACAACAGCGATTTGCTGAACAGCAAACGCATGGAACGCCAGCGTATCGTCGCCGAGTTGCACCAGCAGCTGGCCGATGAAATCCTGCAACAGCTGCAGGCACTGGCGGCCAATCCACCGGATTGTGACTGCACCGATGAAGATTAACCACGACCAGCTGGAGCGCCATCTGCAGCAGGGTCTGCAGCCGGTATACCTGGTCAGCGGTGACGAGCCGCTGCTGGTGCAGGAAAGCTGCCAGCTGATCCGTGATACAGCACGGCAGCAGGGTTTCAGCTCACGCGAACGTTATTATGTCGAAGGCCGTTTTGACTGGCAGGATGTGCTGATGTCAGCCAACAGCCTGTCGCTGTTTGCCGAGCGCAAGCTGATCGAGCTGGATTTCAAAAACGGCAAATTCGCGGCTGCCGATGCCGAGGCACTGCAAACCCTGCTGGCCCATGGCAGTGATGACAACCTGCTGCTGATCAGCATGCCGCGTTTTGAAGGCAATATCAGCCGTGACAAAACCTGGAAGCTGCTGGATGAACGCGGCGTCACGCTGCGTATCTGGCCGGTGGAACGCCAGCGACTGCCACAATGGATCCAGGGCCGGCTGCGCCAGCACCAGCTGGATGCCAGTGCCGAGGCCATCCAGTTCCTGGCCGACAATGTCGAAGGCAACCTGCTTGCCGCCCGCCAGGAAATCGAGAAACTGGCGCTGATCAGCGACGGCGGCGTGATTGATCTTGACGCCATGACACAGGCAGTCAGCAATGCCAGCCGTTATACCGTGTTCAACTACCTGGACAAATGCCTGGCCGGTGACCTGGCCGGCGCACTGAAAACCCTGCAGGGCCTGAAAGACGAAGGCAGTGAGGCGCCCATCCTGTTGTGGGGCATCGGCCGCGAACTGCGCCTGTTGCTGGCACTGCACCGGGCCGGCGCGGATGGTCAAGCAATCGCCCAGGCCATGCGTAACCAGCGGGTGCCGGACATGCGCCAGCGTCTGGTGCAAACGGCAGTCAGCCGTCTGCCACCGGCACGCCTGTACCGGCTGCTGGAAAAAGCCCGCCGCATTGACCAGTCGGTCAAGGGCATCGTCAAGGAATCACCCTGGCTGCATCTGGAACAACTGACCCTGGCTTTCTGTCGCAGCCGCTGATCACCGCTACATATGTCCCTGCTGGCGAAACCACGCCACGGCATCCGCCAGTGTCTGCTGCGGCGGACGGAACTGCATGCCGGTCACCTGCAACAGGCGTGAGGAATCTGCCGGCGGGCACTGGCTGACAATCATCGCCGACTCCTGCGAGATCGGGAATTCCAGCGGCAACAGGTAACGCAGGCCATCGGCCATTAGCCCGACAGCACGCAGCAGCGCGCCGGGCAACGGCAGGCGGCGTGGCCGGCAGCCGCTTGCCTGTTCCAGCAGCGTGGCAAAGTCCGGCCACGGAATAAAATGCCCCGCCACCAGGTAACGCTCCTGGCTGCGGTCGGCAGCCAGTGATGGCCGCTCCAGCAGCAGGCGGTGCGCCATTGCCAGATCCCGCACATCAACAAACTGCAGCCCTGACGAGGTCAGCGGCAGCAGGTCGCGCGCCATGATAATCAGGCCCTCGTTGCTTTGCGACAGTTTCGGGTCATGTGGCCCGAATACCCCGCTGGGATAGGTGGTCATGATCGGCCGGCCGGCTGCCTGCCACTCGCGCACCTGGATTTCGCAGAGTTCCTTGGAGCGCGAATAGGCATTGCGGGCATTGGCCAGCGGGGCCGACTCATCCAGCCGCGGCGCACCGGGCTGGAAAATCGCGCCAATACTCGACACATACAAAATCCGTTCAATGCCGGCCTGGCAGGCCTGGCCGACCACATTGTCCAGCCCGGCCCTGTTCATTGCCAGCGTCTGCTGTGCCCGCCGTGCATTCAGGTCAACCACCGCCGCGGCATGCACCACCGCATCACAGCCGGCCAGTGCGCCGGCCACCAGTGCCCTATCCCCCATATCGCCAACCACTACATCATCCAGTTCAAAGCCATGGCGGGCAAAATAACGCTGCGCCGCCTGCGGGTTACGCACCAGCAGGCGCAGCTGGTGGCCATGGCGCAGCAACTCGAGCGCGGTATGGGCGCCTACCAGGCCGGTGGCGCCGGTCAACAGGACTTTCATACGGTTTCCCCTTCACAAACAGACGATGGCAGGCGGTGATACACCCAGTACAACACCAGGCAAGGCATGACCAGCCATGGCGAATTGGCCAGCACAAACTTGATGCCGACATCCATAAACCGGCCGGTATTGACACTGGGAAAGCCGGCCAGGATTTCACTGAGAAAATACAGCGACGTCGAATACAGGTGCACACAGGCCGTCGCGGCAAACAGCAGCAGGGCCAGCCTCGCCTGCTGTGGCCGGCGCAGCCACAGGTATAAGGCGACAAAACCGGTGACACCATTGGCAACCGACAGGATTTCCATCACGATCAGTGTGGTCGTGGCCTCGGCATAGCGGTAATCACCCCCGTCGATATAGGCCCACCAGCTGTAAAACAGCGGATTGTCCCGACCGGCAGCGATCGCCTCATGGCCCAGCAGCCAGCCCAGCTCCCAGCTGCAATGGGTGGCATAGGTCACCCAGAACCAGACCAGCACCATCTGCTCCAGTCGCCGGGAAAACGGCACCTGGCGCAAGGACGGCAATGGCAACAGCGGTGCCAGAAATACGGCATACAGGCCAAACGCGTAGACACAGGCCAGCACATCGGCAGTGGCAGCACGATCACCACCCCAGCCAAAGACCCATACCGCCGCCAGCGGAAATACCAGTACCACCACTGCCAGCAGCAGGCCCTGCAGCTGGCGCAATGTTGTCCATGAATGCCGGTTCATGTTGCTGCCTTTCTCCCCATTGGTTTTTTGTTATACCATAGGCCGCCATGACCAGCCACCTGTGGAGCCTCCATGCCCCTGTTACTGCTTGTTCTTGCCAGCCTTTTGCTGAGCACACCGGCTGTTGCCGAAACACGCCAGGCCACGGCGGCAGAAACCCTGGAAATCACCCATTCGCTGGCTGAACAGGGCCACCCCAAGGCACAGTACATGATGGGCAATTACTACAGTGACGGCAGCGGGGTCAGCAAAAATGACGCCAAGGCATTTGCCTGGTACCGGAAAGCGGCCGAACAAGGGCTGCCGGAAGCCCAGTTCAGCCTGGCCGTTGCCTATGATCTCGGTGAAGGCACCGACCAGGACCTGGCCAAAGCCGCCCACTGGTATCAACAGGCAGCACTGAACGGCCAGGGTGCAGCAGCCTACAATCTTGCCATTCTCTACGATGAAGGACTGGGGGTGAAGCGCGACAGCGTGCTGGCACTGGCATGGATGAAAATCGCCGTTGCCCTGCAGCATGGCATGGCCGAACCGCTGGTGCGCCAGTTTGAGGCCAGCCAGACCGATATGCAGCGCATGCAGGCAGAGCAACTGACCCGCGAGCTGCTGCAAAAAATAGCGCCCTGACAGCCGCTTACAGCGGCTCGGCAATCTCCAGCACAACCGGGCCGTTGTGTTCACGCCAGCGCGGCAGCTGTGTTTCTGCCTGCCAGTCACCGGCACCGGCCCTTGCCTCACCGCTGATGGAAATGCGTGCACCAACCACCACATCATCAAACGCCGACAGCGTCATGCCGGCCATCATCGCCGCCGCATCGTCCAGTATCACCGTCGCCGGCAAATCGGCCAGTGTCAGTCGTTTTACCGCCAGCGGCATTGGCGGGCCTTCTGCCGCCCGTGCATACACATACACCTGCAGCGTGCCGTCACGAAGCGGCACTGCCGCGGCAACGGACACATCCACCTGCAACGCGGCAAGCGATGCGGATTCACGCTCGGCATCCGGCAGCTGCTGTTCGGCTGCTGCCAGGGCATTGGCTATCAGTGCCGCCTGTTGTGAACCGGGCGGCAATGCTGCCAGCAGACGCCGCCAGGCAGTGGCAGCAGCAGCATAATCCCCCTGCTGCATCGCATGCACACCCATCAGGCCCAGCACGGTGCGGTTCTGCGGGTTGATGACCAGCGAACGATCCATGTATTGCGCCACCGTGGCATTGATCTGTCGTCCGCCACGCAGGTACTCTGCCTGGGCATACAGGGCCAGCACTTCATCATCCTCCGGCAACAGTTCGGCCAGGATGCCGTAGTGGGTCGCTGCAGTGGCAAAATCATCACGCCCCATCGCCTCACTGGCCAGTAACAGCCGGTACTCGACATGATCCGGGCGCTGTTCCAGCCGCTGCCTGATACGGTCGACAATAGCGGCCAGCTGGCTGCGATAGCTGGCCTCGTCGGCAACAGACTGCAATGCCTGCAGCTGGCGACTGATCTGCCAGTCCGGCCAGCCACCCAGGCTCTGGTACATCAACAGGGCCAGCAGCGGTGTGACAATCAGCAAGGCATACCAGCGGCGATGCCGGCCAACACGGGCCGGCATTTGCTGCAAACGATCCACATCATGCAACAACTGGCGGGCCAGTTCGGTTTTCAGCTCGTCATATTCATCCTGATCCAGCAACTCGCCGGCCAGCTCATCGTCCAGCTTTGCCAGCCGCTGGCGATACAGGGCAACATTGCGCGCGATACGCAGGTGCTGCGGGTCTGCCGTTTCCGGCACCCGGCGCATCAGCAGCCAGGCCACAAACAATGTGACAATCAGGGTAATCGACAAGGTCAGCAGGTAAAAACTCATGGATATGTCAGGCGCAGCCCGTCCGGTTACAGGGTTGAAGGCAAGTCGTGCAGGGGTCAGGCGGCCGGGCCAAGCAGTTTCTGCAGCCGGTAGATGGCCAGCATCAGCAAGGCCAGTGGCAGCACAAATCCGGCAAACAGGGCAACATGCAGCCAGAAGGACGGGCTGCCCGACAACAGGATGTACAGCAGGTAAATCACCGGCCCGGTAATCGTCAGCACCGGTGCTGCCAAGGCCAGGAATTTGCGCCAGCGGCTGGCTTTGGGGTTATTGCGGGTCAGCCAGTGCACAACAAACATGACAACGGCAAACAAGGCCACCAGCACATAACCCAGCACACTTTTTGCCAGCCACAGCGCTTCCGCTGCCAGCAGCAGCCCCAGCGCCACGTATAACAGTCGCTGGATGGTTTTCAGATCGCCGGCTTGCTGCATGTCATGCCCTCCTGTTTTGCGTTACCATCACCGTCAAACGGCTTGCCAATATACCGACACCGTCGGCAGGAAACAATCATGCACACACTGCACAACCAGGCCTGCGAGGCTTGCCAGAACAGCAGCACAGCGCTGACTGACGATGAGGCCCGTACACTGCTGCGGCAGCTGCCACAATGGACGATCATTGACGACCATGGCGTGAAAAAGTTGCAAAGGGTTTACTGCTTTGCCGATTTTGCCGGCGCGCTGGCTTTTGCCAACCGGATTGCCGGGCTGGCCGAGCAGGAAAACCACCACCCTGCCCTGCTCACCGAATGGGGCAAGCTGACGGTCAGCTGGTGGACTCACCGGATCAGCGGCCTGCAACGCACGGATTTTATCCTGGCAGCACGCTGTGACCGGCTATTGCCGCTCGATTAACTCAATCGCATAACCGTCGGGATCACGCACAAAGGCAATCACCGTCGTGCCATGCTTCATTGGCCCGGCCTCACGGCTGATTACCCCACCCTTGGCACGGATCACCTCGCAGGCGGTATAGGCATCGTCTACCGCAATGGCTATATGGCCAAAACCATTGCCAATATCGTAATGATCCGTATCCCAGTTATGGGTCAGCTCCAGTACCGTATGCTGTGCTTCATCACCATAACCGACAAAGGCCAGCGTAAAACGTCCCTCCGGGT
>DATCSZ010000107.1:0-10417 GCA_036568205.1 Pseudomonadales bacterium | reverse complement strand
TCATCAACCGTTACCAGGCCACCAGGGCCGTCCGGGGTATCGTAACCAACCGTTGGCGCACGACGTACACGGCGCGAACCGGGAATGTAGACCCAAGCCATACGATCATTCTTGGCCTGGTCCAGCGCCTCATGCACGATGGTCATCTGGCCTTTCTGGCGATCCGGCAACTCCACGGTAACATGCACCAGACCGGCGTTGATGCCGATTGCATCATCCACCTTGCCTACCGGGTTCTCCTTGTAGGAAAACGGGAATTCACCCACATACACCTGGCGACGGATCTGGCGGTTGCCATTCAGGTAGACTGCCATGTCATCCATGGTGCCGTTCATGGTTGGCGTCGGATGCACAATACGACCGTTCCAGATCGCCTCGGCACCGTTGGCCGGCATCGGGAAAGGTGCACCGCCGGTGTAGTTTTTCAGTCCATCCAGACCATTGTCCAGCTGGGTGTTCAGCGCATTCCAGGCCGTGCGTTTTTCCAGCAAATCGCTGTAACGGAAGTCACGGTGTGTGGGATAAACCGGAATCGAGAAAGTATCGGGGAATTTTTTCAGCAGGGCTTTCTGGCCATCAGTCAGTTTTTCTGCGTGATCTGCCATGTTCTTGGCACTGATAATAAACAGCGGTTTTTCATCCGCATATGGATCCGGATAAATATCGCCCGGGCCGGAATACTCAAGCCCCTGTGGCAGACCACGGATCTTGCCGGTCCATGCAGGGATACTGCCATCAGCATTGCCCTGAACCTCGGCACCCATCGGGGTAAACTCATCACCGCCGAGTTTGGCTGCCTGTTCTTGCGAAACTTTGGCCTGCACCAGACCGCTGGCAAAAGAACAGCCCAGCAGAGCGGTGGCAATCACCATCTTATAATTCATATAAGTCTCCAGTTAACTTGACTTGATGGCACCGAAAAGCCGGCACCAAGGCTTGAAAAAACGCACACAATGATAGCGGCATCCGGGACAAAGACCAACCTCGACAGAGGAAATTCCCGCCTTTTTTGCAAACTTGCCCGGCATTTCGCCTTTTGATTTCCAGCCACCTGCAGACGTTTTGCTGGCCGTCGATTCGGGTATACTATCGCCCACCAACAAGCGAACCCATTGTGACCCTGCGTATGACCACCACCTTCACCGAATCCGCCCAGCGCACACTGGATATTGAAATTGCGGCCGTGACCGCACTGAAGCAGCGTATTGGCAGCGCCTTCTCGGCGGCCTGCCAGCTGATGCTGGACTGCGAAGGCCGGGTGGTCGTTACCGGCATGGGAAAATCCGGCCATATTGGCAACAAGATTGCCGCCACCCTGGCCAGCACCGGCACACCGGCTTTTTTTGTGCATCCCGGCGAAGCCAGCCATGGCGATCTCGGCATGATTACCAGCAAGGATGTGGTGTTGGCGTTGTCCAATTCCGGCACCACCTCGGAAATTCTCACCATCGTGCCACTAATCAAACGCATGGGCGCAAAACTGATCAGCATGACCGGCAACCCCGGCTCACCATTGGCAGAAGCATCGGAAGTGCACCTCGACGCCAGTGTCAGTCGCGAGGCCTGTCCGCATGATCTGGCACCGACCTCCAGCACCACCGTCAGCCTGGTACTGGGCGATGCACTGGCAGTATCACTGCTGGAAGCGCGCGGCTTCACTGCCGAGGACTTTGCTTTTTCCCACCCCGGCGGTGCACTCGGGCGACGACTGTTGCTGAAAGTGGGGGACATTATGAGCGGCAACGGCGACATCCCGGTGGTGCATGACAACGCCCTGGTCAAGGATGCCCTGTTCGAGATGAGCGCCAAGGGCCTGGGCATGACCACCATTGTCAATCACGACAATGTCTTGCTCGGCATTTTTACCGATGGCGACCTGCGGCGCTGCCTCGACACGGATCACGACCTGAAAACCACCCCCATCACCACCGTGATGACACGCCACTGCCAGACCATTTCTGCCGACATGCTGGCTGTCGAGGCACTCAATATCATGGAACAAAAACGTATTACCTCGCTGGTGGCGACTGACAGCCAGCGCCGGCCGGTTGGCATTATCCACATGCATCATATTCTCAAGGCAGGTGTAGCATGAACAAACAAGGCATTCGTGACAAAGCCGCAGCCGTTCGCCTGCTGGTAATGGATGTTGACGGTGTACTGACCGATGGCAGCCTGTATTTCGGCAACCAGGGTGAGGAGTTAAAAGCCTTCAACATCCGCGATGGACTGGGCATCAAATGGCTGCAGCAGGCAGGCATCAACACTGCCATTATCACCGGCCGCCGCTCACAACTGGTACAAAACCGCGCTGACAATCTTGGCATTGGCCATGTTATACAGGGGCGCGAAGACAAGCTGGTGGCGCTGGAAGAACTGTGCCGGCAGCTCAATATCCGCCTTGACGAAACTGCCTATATCGGCGATGACGTACAGGACCTGACCGCCATCCATCGCGCCGGGCTGGGCTGTACCGTTGCCAATGGTGATCCGCTGGTCAAACAATATGCCGACTGGCAAAGTGATTTTGCTGGTGGCCGGGGTGCGGTACGGCAGCTGGCCGAGTTTATCCTGGATGCGCAGCAACAACTGGCCGGTATTCACCAGCGCTATCTGCCGTGAAAAAGCCGCTGCTGGTACTACTGGCGGTCATCGCCGCCCTGCTGGTCAGCCAGCAGGACAAACTGTGGCCGCTGGCTGACTGGCAACCGGCACGGCAGGCGCCCGCAGCCCGGGACCAGCAGCTTTCCAGTTATATCGACCAGCTGGAAAGCCGCAGCTTCAACGACAACGGCGAGCTGGTCAGCCGTATCCAGACCACCAGCGCACGCCAGTATCGCGGCAGTGACCTGGTGGAAATGCAGCAGCCGCTGTTCAGCGCCGGCAACGGTCTTGACAGCTGGGCCGGGCAAGCCCGTCGTGGCCTGCTGGATTACCCGTCACAACAGCTGACCCTGATCGATGATGTTGTCTTTTATCAGCAGGCAAATGCTGCCAAAATACACACCCGTCGCCTGGTCATCGACGCACGGCAGCAGCAGGCTCACAGCGATGCCGGCATTGATATTGTCGCCGACCGCAGCACAACCACCGCCAAAGGTATGCAGATTGACTTCAACACACACACTATCGAGCTTGCGGGCGATGTTCGTACCCACTACCGGCCTCCTCGCCCTGCTGACACTGGCAATGCTGGCGATGACAAGCCGCGCAGCAACTGACAACGACGACCGTTACCAGCCGATCGAGATTCTCGCCGACAGCGCGGTACGCCATGAAAAAGAGGGCCTGACCTCCTATCTCGGCAATGTGCTGATCCGCCAGGGCAGCCTGCTGCTGGAAGCAGACAGTGTTACCGTTTCCAGTCCGGCCGGCCGTGCCACCACCGAGGTGAATGCCAACGGCACACCGGCCCGTTTTTCACAAAAGCCGGACCCGCAAAAACCGGCCATTGATGCCCAGGCCAACCACATCCTCTACCGCATTGACAGCGGCAACATTGAGCTGAGCGGCAACGCCCGCCTGCAACAGGGAGAAGCCAGCATCAGCAGCGAACATATTGTCTACCTGCTGGACCAGCAGGTATTCCGGGCCGGCACCAGCAGCAGCGACAACACCGACACAACCCCCCAACGCGTGCAGGTGATTATCCCGGCGCAGAAGAAGGCACCGGCGGAGCCCGACACACCATGAGCACACTGACAGCCAGCCATCTGGCCAAAAGTTACAAGGGCCGCCAGGTCGTCAAGGATGTCTCCCTGACCGTCAACAGCGGCGAGATTGTCGGTCTGCTGGGGCCAAACGGCGCTGGCAAGACCACCTGTTTCTACATGATTGTCGGCATTATTGCTGCCGACCAGGGCAGCATCCGCATTGATGGCCGTGACATCACCGCGCTGCCGGTGCATGGCCGTGCGCGCCAGGGCATTGGTTATCTGCCGCAGGAGGCCTCGATTTTCCGCAAGCTGTCCACCGAGGACAATATCATGGCACTGCTGGAAACCCGCAATGACATGAGCCGCGCACAACGCAAGGCCCGCCTTGAAGAACTGCTGCAGGAATTTCACCTGACCCATATCCGCAAAAGTGCCGGCATGGCGCTATCCGGCGGTGAACGGCGACGGGTGGAAATCGCCCGGGCACTGGCCGTTGACCCGCAATTCATCCTGCTGGATGAACCGTTTGCCGGCGTTGACCCGATCTCGATCGGCGATATAAAGGCCATTATCACCCACCTGCAAAGCAAGCAGATCGGCGTGCTGATTACCGACCATAACGTGCGCGAAACACTGGATATCTGCGAGCGCGCCTACATCGTCGGAGAAGGCCATATCATTGCCGAAGGTGATGCCGATACGGTACTGAACAACAAAAAAGTGCGCGACATTTATCTCGGCGAACAATTCCGCCTGTAATGATGGCGACCCGCATGACATTTTTTTCATTGCCTGCCTGAACAGCCATGGCTACACTTAAACCAGCGTCACCCAACGCAGCATGGATATGACAGTCACAGGCCAGGGACATATTTGTTATCGTGCAGACAGGAATATCCGTAACACATGAAACAATCGCTGCAGCTCAAACAAGGCCTGCAAGTCAACATGACCCCACAGTTGCAGCAGGCCATCCGCCTGCTGCAACTGTCCAGTCTGGATCTGCAACAGGAAATCCAGCACGCACTTGACAGCAACCCGCTGCTGGAACGCATCGACGACGATGACAGCGAGATTCACCAGCCGGACAACCGCGAAGGCATTGCCGATAACAATGCCAGTGACGATTATGAAGGCGGCGATCAACAGCTGGCCGAATGGTCCGATGACATTCCTGACGAGTTACCGGTCGACACGCGCTGGGATGACGTTTACCAGAACGCCTCTTCATCACTGCCTGCCAGCGACCAGCGTGACCTGCCCGACCCCGCCGACAGCAACAGCGCCCACCAGGACCTGAAAGACCACCTGCGCTGGCAACTGAATACTACCCGCCTGGTCGACAGTGACCGGGTGATCGCCCTGGCCATTATTGACAGCCTCAACCCGAATGGCCTGTTGTCGCTGCCGGCCCGCGAGCTGTACCAGAGCCTGGCCGATGAGCTGGATATTGAATTCGAGGAATTCGAGGCAGTACGCCAGTTGATACAGGAATTTGACCCGGTTGGCGTGGCCAGCGTGGATCTGCGTGAATGCCTGCTGGTACAGCTGCGCCAGTTTCCCGACAATACACCGTTTGTCAATGATGCCCGGCTGATTGTCGACCGCCATCTGCAGCTGCTGGCCAGCCATGACTATGCCCAGCTGAAACGGCGCACCCGCTTCAAGGAAGGCCGGCTGAAAGAAGCGGTCAACATGATTCTGCGCCTTAATCCCCACCCCGGTGACAGCATCGACAGTGGCGACACCGAGTACATCACCCCGGACGTGATTGTCAAAAAACGCGAGAATCGCTGGATGGTGGAACTGGCTGCCGATAACGCCGTGCGCCTGCGCATCAACAATGATTATGCCTCGCTGATCCAGCGCGCTGACAACAGCGAGGAAAATACCTACCTGCGCAACAATTTGCAGGAAGCGCGCTGGTTTATCAAAAGCCTGCAAAGCCGCAACGAAACCCTGCTGAAAGTGGCCAGCAAGATTGTCGAACACCAGCGGGGCTTCCTCGATTATGGCGAGGAGGCAATGAAACCGCTGATCCTGCAGGATATTGCACGCGATATCGACATGCATGAATCCACCATTTCACGGGTGACCAACCGCAAATACATGCATACACCACGCGGCATTTTTGAGCTGAAGTACTTTTTTTCCAGCCATGTCAGCACCGATGCCGGTGGCGAGTGCTCATCTACCGCCATTCGTGCCATGATCAAGAAACTGATCAGCCAGGAAAGCAGCAAAAAACCGCTCAGCGACAACAAACTGGCCAGCCTGTTGTCAGAACAGGGCATCCACGTCGCCCGGCGCACCGTTGCCAAATACCGTGAAGCGATGGCGATACCGCCATCCAACGAGCGCAAGCGACTGGTGTAGATTTTGGCAAGCGATTGCCAAACCGGTGCTTTGGCACCGTCATAGGCAAGACATTGCAGCACCGCTGTCTTGCATGTAGGCTAAGTCCTGAACCCTGGAAAAGGAGTACTTGTATGCAAATCAATATCAGTGGCCATCACGTAGAGGTAACCCCTGCCCTGCGTGACTATGTCACCGGCAAACTGGACAAGCTCGAACGGCACTTTGATAACATCACCATCATCAACGTCACACTGGCCGTGGAAAAGTTGCGCCAGATGGCTGAAGCAACCGTACATATCTCGGGCGCCGACCTGTTTGCCCAGTGCGAATCACCGGATATGTATGCCTCGATCGACGCACTGGTCGACAAGCTGGACCGGCAGATTCTCAAACACAAGGGCAAACAGGAAAGCCGCCGCCAGCAGGCCGGCGTCTGAATCTGGAAAAATGCCGCAAATGCGGCATTTTTTATCCCTGATTTCCTCAAGGTTTTTTCATCAAAAAGCCTGTTTTTAACCCGGCAACATCAGTAGAATGCCGGCACGCAACCAGCAAACAGTGGCTGATCATGATTATTCATCAAATACTGACTCAGGATCGTACTTTTTGTCATGCGCCCGGCAGCAGCAAAAAAAAGGCGCTGGAAAATGTCGCCGACTTTCTTCACAGCACCCTGCCAAAAATCGACAGCAACGAATTGTTTGAACGCCTGATAGCCCGTGAACGCCTTGGCAGCACCGCTATCGGAAAAGGCATCGCCATTCCGCACTGTCGCTGCAACAAGGTGGAAAAAACCATAGGTTGCCTGGTCAAGCTGCAGGAACCGATCGACTTTGACGCGCCGGACAACCTGCCGGTTGACCTGCTGTTTGTGCTGATTGTGCCCGAACAGGGGACCGATGAGCATTTGCAAACCCTGGCCCAGCTGGCCCGGCTGCTCGACCAGAGCGAGTTTCGCAACGAATTGCGCAAATCCCAGAGCAGCGAGGCACTGTTTGCCGCCGCCATGCAGTTCGACAAGGCCGCCTGAACGGCACCCACCATGCCAACCCGTCTTGTCATCATCAGCGGTCGCTCCGGGTCCGGCAAAAGCACCGCGCTGAACGTGCTGGAAGACTCCGGTTATTACTGCATCGACAACCTGCCGGTCGGCCTGTTGCCGGCACTGGTTGAGCGCGCCAAAAACAAGCAACAGGAAAATGACTACCTCGCGGTCTGTATTGATGCCCGCAACCATACCGATGAAATCGATGCCTTCACCCGCATCATGCAAAGCCTGCCGGCGGATGTGCAAACCCAGATCATCTATATGGATGCCAGCAGTCCGGTGCTGATCAAGCGTTTCAGCGAAACCCGGCGCAAGCACCCGCTCAGCAACAACCAAATATCCCTGCGTGAGGCGATTCGCAAGGAAAAGCAATTGCTGGCACCCATTGCCGCCATTGCCGACCTGCAAATCAATACCAACCAGATGAATGTGCACAGCCTGCGCGACATGATCCGCAAGCGGGTATGCGGCCACCTGCATGACGGCAGCATGTCCATCCTGTTCACCTCATTCGGCTTCAAGTCCGGCATTCCTGTCGATGCGGACATGGTTTACGACGTGCGCTGCCTGCCCAACCCGTACTGGGACCTGAACCTGCGCAAAAAATCCGGCCAGGATGGCGAGGTAAAGGCGTTTTTGCAGCAGCAGGATGATGTTGTCAAAATGCTGGCTGATATCCGCAGCTATCTTGAATACTGGTTGCCACGCTTCAATGCCGGCAACCGCAGCTATGTCACCATTGCCATCGGCTGTACCGGCGGCATGCACCGTTCGGTATTTATTGCCGAACAACTGAAAGACTACTTCAGCCGGCTGTACCCTTCCGTGCTGATCGATCACCGCGACCTTCACGATCATTGATATGCCTGCAACCACACTGACCATCTGCAACAAACTGGGCCTGCATGCCAGGGCCGCTGCCCGGCTGAGCAAGCTGGCCGAGCAGTTCAGCGCCGACATCCGCATTGAAAAGGATGGCCACAGCATCAATGCCAAAAGCATCATGCAGGTGATGATGCTGGCGGCAGGCAAAGGCAGCGACATCACCATCCATGCTGATGGCAGCGATGCCGAGGATGCACTGGCCGCCCTGGCAAACCTGGTCAACAACCGTTTTGACGAGACTGAATAAATGACTGCCGATGCGTTTGAGGATGAGATCAAAAGCAAGTCCCAGGCCAAACGCGAGATGCAGGACCTGCAGGCACTGGGCGAAAAATTGTTGCACATGCCCGACAGTGCCTACCGCAAGATCCCGGTACCGGATGCGCTGGACAAGGTCATCGCCGAGGCCCGGCGGATCAAAAGCAACAGCGCATTACGGCGGCACCTGCAGTTAATCGGCAAGATCATGCGCCAGATTGATGCTGACCCGATCCGCACCGCCATCGACAACTGGGAAAACGGCAACCGCCATGAAGCCCGCCATCACCAGCAACTGGAACAGCTGCGCGACGCACTGGTGGAGCAACAGCCGGGCGTCCTGCAACAGCTGATTGATGAGCACCCCGGCTGTGACATTCAGCAGCTACGCCAGCTGGTACGCCTGGCCTGCCAGGAACAGCAGGCCGGTAGCGGCCGCAAGCATTACCGCAAACTGTTCCAGTTCCTGAAAGACTTGCCTGACAACAGCAACTGACAAGGGTTACCGGCCGGCTTACTCTGCCAGTCGCCGGTGCGACTCCAGCGGCATGGCTGAGCGCAAGCGACCCAGCATGGCAAAATCCAGCCTGGCACTGACCACCGCTTCGCCCTCACCACAGCCAGCCAGCAACTCACCATCCGGCCCGATAATCATGCTATGCCCCCAGGTACGCCGGCGCGCATCATGCCAGCCACCCTGGTTGGCAGCGATAACAAAACACTGGTTTTCAATGGCACGCGCCTGTAACAACACCTGCCAGTGCTTTTGGCCTGTAGCATAGGTAAAGGCCGATGGCACAACCAGCACATTGGCGCCCTGTCGACGCTGCTGGCGAAACAGCTCAGGGAAACGCAGGTCATAGCACACTGACAGGCCAATCGTGGCAAGCCCGGCAGCGACCGTCACCACCTTGTCACCATGACAGTAACGGTCTGACTCACGGTAACGCTGCTCGGCATCATCCACATCGGCATCAAACAGGTGGATCTTGTCATAACGTGCCAGCTCAGTACCATCCGGCCCGTAAACAAAACTGGCGGCAAAACTTTTACCACTGCCGTCACCAGCCGCCACCGGCAATGTACCGGCCACCAGAAACACACCCGCCTCTGCCGCCAGGGTGGCCAGCATCTGTCGTATCGGACCGGCAGCCGTTGCCTCGGCAGCGCTGACTGCCGGCAGGTCTGCTGCCATGAATGTGGCGAAATTTTCCGGCAATACCACCAGCCGGGAACCCAGGGCTGCCGCTTCACATACCCGCTGCCGGGCACGCGCAACATTGGCCTGCCAGTCAGCACCGCTGACCATCTGGATGGCAGCAACCTGGAGTGTATCAGTCATTGGCCGGCTGGCCTCCCTTGCTTTTCTCCCCGTCATCACCGGTATCAAACAGTTTGCGGAAACGAATGGTTGGCTCGTCAAAATCGCCCTTGACGTTATAAACAACGCTGGAAATCTTGTCGACCTGCTTTTCAACAAACTTGCTGACGATATAAACACCGGCAGCCGCCGGCAGGCCGGCAGCCAGAGCCACCACCCACGGCAGATTACTGGCCAGCGGCAGGCTGACGGTCATGGTCATGTCCAGCGACTCATTTAACAGGTCCGCCATGCCAGCCAGCCGGATCTGGCTGGCCGCGCCCTTGATCACAAACGGTTGCTCGGCCGTCAGTCGACCTTGATCAATCACACCCGTGCCACGCACGGAATCAAATGCCAGTCCATCATTGGTCAGGTCGGAAAAGTCCAGCTGGATGCGCCGTAACACACTGCTGATATTCAGCACACTCAGTGCCTTCAGCGCATCGGTGCCCGAACCTGACAGATCAGCAAAGTTGCCTTTACCCATATCCAGCTGAAAGCGTGTATGACTGTCAGCCAGGGTAAAATCCCCCGGCCCGCCTGGCCAGTGACTGTCAAGATTGACAGTGACATGCTTGCTGTTGACTTCCTGGCGGTATCCCCATTGTTGCAAGGCAGTGGCTGCATTGTCGGTTGTTACCTGGCAACGAAACGCCGTCACTGGCTGCTCACCAGCCTGCCACTGCAAACGACAGGGCTCACCGGTTTGTTGTGGCCCAAAACGCAGTTCCCGGCTGAAGCCCCGGATATTATCCAGCAATGCACCCTGCTGTTGCGGGCGCCAGTCAAACTGCCACTGGCCATAAGACTCGCCATCCAGGCGCAGCTCCCTGACACTGACAGCCAGTG
>DATCSZ010000106.1:0-14023 GCA_036568205.1 Pseudomonadales bacterium | reverse complement strand
CGCCAGCCTGCCGCCGCCAGCCAGCGAGCGGCTGATCCTGCCGCTGGTCATGAACCGGGGCTTGCCGGCCGGCTGGCTGCAGCAGTGTATCCGTCTGGCACAGGCGCAGCCGGTAGGGGCTGCCAATGTGCTGCGACAAGTCCGGCTGGCGCGCTCGTTTGCCGGTGATCTCGCCATTGCCCCGCACAAGGTGCTGTTATTGGCCAGCCGGGCGGATCGGCTGGCAGCAGCCCGCTGCAGCGAACGGCTTGCCAGCCGTTATCATTTCGCGCTGGCGCTGCATGCCTCGGCTGGTCATGAGTTGACGATGGATGACCCCGATTGGGTGATCGAACAGGCCCTGTCATTCTGGTACAAAGCCCCTGCCTGAAGCAGGGATTTGCAGGTGTCCCTGTCGGCCCGCAAGTCGCCGCAGCCCGCGGACTGGGCAAATATTTTTTTCTGATTTGTTGCTGAATTTTGTCAGCATCTGTGGAACAATTGCACGCGGCCGAAATGGTCTTTTTTTATGTGTGAATTTTGTCAGGGTGGGCACTGAAATGTCGCCATCAACCCCATAATTTGTCAGGAAATACATCTTGAAGCCTACCAATATCAAAGATCCTGAATACTTCCATAAAGTCGTTGATTGCCAGTATGCCTGCCCTGCGCATACACCGGTGCCGGAGTATATCCGCCTGATTGCCCAGGAACGCTACACCGATGCCTATATGGTCAACTGGGAGTCCAATGTATTTCCGGGCGTGTTGGGCCGGGTCTGTGATCGTCCCTGCGAGCCTGCCTGCCGTCGTGGCCGGGTAGAGGAAGAGCCGGTGGCGATCTGCCGCCTGAAGCGGGTGGCAGCCGACAACAAGGACAAGCTGGATGTTGACAGCCGTATGCCGGCGATTGCGCCGAAAAACGGCAAGCGGGTGGCGCTGATTGGTGGCGGCCCGGCATCGCTGACGGTGGCGCGTGATCTGGCGCCTTTGGGTTATGAGATTGACCTGTACGATGACCAGCCGGTTGGCGGTGGCATGATGCGCAGCCAGATTCCGGCCTTTCGCCTGCCGATCGAGGTGTTGAACGAGGAAGTGGACCGTATTCTCAACTTCGGTGTCACCACCCATTTCAATACCTATGTGTCCAGCCTGAAAGAGATTCTCGACAAGCAGTATGATGCGGTGTTTGTTGGCACCGGTGCGCCGAAAGGGCGTGACCTGGCCAGCCTGCCCGGCCGCCAGGAAGGTGATGCCAATATCCATGTTGGTATTGAGTGGCTGGCCAGTGTGGCGTTTGAGCATACCGGCAAGATTGGCAAAAACGTGATTGTGCTGGGGGGCGGTAACACCGCCATGGACTGCTGCCGTACGGCGCTGCGCCTCGGCGCACAAAGTGTCAAGGTCTGTGTGCGTTCACCGTTCAGTGACATGAAAGCCTCGCCGTGGGAAATTGCCGATGCCCAGAGTGAAGGCATCCCGATTCATGAAAACCATTCACCGAAAGAGTTTGTTGTCAGCAATGGCAAGCTGGTGGCGATGCGTTTTGACGTGGTGGAAGCGCATTATGACGACAGCGGCAAGCGTTCACTGAAACCAACCGGTGAGGTGGTGGAATTCCCCTGTGACGATGTGCTGATGGCCATCGGCCAGGAAAACAGTTTCCCGTGGATCGAGCGTGATGTGGGTATCGAGTTCGGCAAGTGGGACATGCCGGTGGTCGATCGTGTCAGCTTCCAGTCGTCGCTGCCGCATGTGTTTTTTGGCGGTGATGCCGCATTTGGCCCGGAAAACGTCATCACTGCCGTGGCCCAGGGCCATCAGGCGGCTGTGTCGATTGACCTGTTCCTGAACGGCAAGTCGGTACAGGAGCGGCTGGCGCCGGGGGTTACCCTGATCAGCCAGAAAATGGGCATTCATGAGTGGTCTTATGACAATGATGTCAACGCTGCGCTGCGTCACGCCGTGCCGCATGAGGCACTGGACAAGACCCTGAAAAGCCTGAAAACCGAAGTCGAACTCGGCTTTGACCGTGATACCGGTTTTGCCGAGGCGCGTCGCTGCCTGAACTGCGATGTGCAGACCGTATTCACCGAAAGCAAGTGCATCGAGTGTGATGCCTGTGTGGATATCTGCCCGACCGATTGCATCAATTTTGTGTTCAACGAGGATGAGGAGCAGGCGCTGCGCGACAAGCTGAAGATGCCTGCCCGCGAAACATCACAGGATTTGTACGTGTCTGCCGATCTGCCCACCCGGCGGGTGATGGTCAAGGATGAAAACGTGTGTCTGCATTGTGGCCTGTGTGCCGAGCGTTGTCCGACCTCGGCCTGGGATATGCAGAAGTTCTTGTACAGTGTTACCAAAGCAGGGCAGTCATCATGCGCCAAATAACATCCGTCAATGATTTTGTCATCAAGTTCGCCAACGTCAACGGTACCGGCTCGGCGAGCGCCAACAACCTGTTTGCCAAGGCGATTTTCCGCATGGGCATTCCGGTATCACCAAAAAATATTTTTCCGTCCAACATCCAGGGCCTGCCGACCTGGTATGAGGTGCGGGTCAGCGAGAAAGGTTATACCGGTCGTCGTGGCGGCACCGATTTTATGGTGTCGGTGAACCCGCAGAGCATGATGAAGGATGTCAGGGAAGTGCTGCCGGGCGGCTACTTTTTTTATGACAATACCAAGCAGCTGCGCAAGGAAATGATCCGTGACGACATCACTTATATTGGTGTGCCGCTGACGGAAATGTGCCTGAAGGAATACAGCGATCCGCGCCAGCGCCTGCTGTTCAAGAACGTGATTTATGTCGGCGCACTGGCAGCCTTGCTGGATATCGAGTTTGAGGTGCTGACCACCCTGATCGCCGACCAGTTCAAGGGCAAGGAAAAACTGATTGCACCAAATATCCATGCGCTGGAAATGGGTTATAACTATGCGCGTGAACACTACGACTGCCCGTGTACATTGCGGGTCAAGCGCTGCAACAATGTCGGCGACAAAATCCTGATGGAAGGCAATGCGGCCTGCGGCCTGGGTGCGGTCTATGCCGGTGCCACCGTGGCGGCCTGGTATCCGATTACCCCGTCGACCTCGGTGGTGGATGCCTATGCCAAATATGCCAAACGCATGCGTATTGATCCCGGCACCGGCCGCGCCAATTATGCCATTGTGCAGGCCGAGGACGAGCTGGCCGCGATTGGCATGGTGATCGGCGCCAACTGGAACGGTGCCCGCTCATTTACTGCCACTTCCGGTCCTGGTGTATCACTGATGTCCGAATTTCTGGGCCTGGCGTATTTTGCCGAGATTCCGGCGGTGCTGATTGATGTGCAGCGTACCGGCCCGTCCACCGGCATGCCAACCCGCACCCAGCAGTCGGATATCCTCGCCGCTGCCTATGCCTCGCACGGTGATACCAAGCATGTATTGCTGTTCCCCAGTGACCCGAAAGAGTGTTTTGACCAGACGGTTGCGGCATTTGACCTGGCTGAACGTCTGCAGACCCCGGTGATCATGTTGAGTGACCTGGATCTGGGCATGAATGACAATATGTGTGATCCGCTGGAATGGGATGACAGCCGTCGTTACGATCGCGGCAAGGTGTTTAATGCCGACGACCTGGAAAACATGCAGGGCCGCTTTGGCCGTTACCTGGATGTGGACGGTGATGGCATTCCGTATCGTACCTATCCGGGCACCCACCCGACCAAGGGCTCGTTTTTTACCCGTGGTACCTCGCGTGATGAATACGCGGTGTACACCGAGGATGGCGCCGAGTATGTCAAAAACATGCAGCGCCTGCTGAAAAAATGGGATACCGCCAAGGAGCTGGTGCCCGCGCCACAGTTTTACCAGGATGAAAACCGCAGTGAGTACGGCGTGATTTTCTTTGGTACCAGCACCCAGGCAGCCTGCGAGGCACTGGACAACCTGGCTGATGACGGTGTGGTGCTGGACGCCATGCGTATCAAGGCATTCCCGTTTTCACGCAAGGTGGAAGACTTTATCCGTGCGCACAAAAAGGTGTTTGTTATCGAGCAGAACCGGGATGCGCAGCTGCGCAGCCTGCTGGTCAATGAATGCGGTTTTGCGCCGGACCAGCTGATCCCGCTGCTGAACTATGATGGCATGCCGATCACTGCCACTTTTATCAAGAACGCGATCCGCAAGAATCACCCGGCTGACAATGTCACGCCATTGCGTGCCAGCCAAGAAGAGGCCTAACCCCGTATGACATACTTCAAGCCTGCTTTTCGTCACCCGGAGTTGCCGGTCAACAAACTGGGTTTTACCAAGCGTGATTACGAAGGGGCCATTTCCACCCTGTGTGCCGGTTGTGGTCACGATTCCATCAGTGCCGCGATTGTCCAGGCCTGTTTCGAGATGTCACTGGCGCCACACCAGGTAGCCAAGCTGTCGGGTATCGGCTGTTCATCCAAGACGCCGACCTATTTCCTCGGCAATTCGCACGGTTTTAATTCGGTGCACGGTCGTATGCCGTCGGTGGCTACCGGTGCCAACCTGGCCAACCGCGAGCTGACCTATATCGGTGTGTCCGGTGATGGTGATACGGCCTCAATTGGCATGGGCCAGTTTGCCCATGTGATACGCCGTAACCTGAACATGATGTATATCGTCGAGAACAATGGCTGCTACGGCCTGACCAAGGGCCAGGATTCGGCCACCGCCGATATCGGTTCGAAAAGCAAGGCCGGTTCGGTCAACCCGTATGAGCCGATTGACCTGGTCAGTGTGGCATTGCAACTGGGCGCCACATTTGTTGCGCGCAGTTTTTCCGGTGACAAGGAGCAGCTGGTGCCGTTGATCAAGGCCGCGTTGAAGCACCCCGGCTTTGCGTTTATTGATGTGATTTCGCCCTGTGTGACATTCAACAATAACAGCGGCTCGACCAAGGCCTATGATTATGTGCGTGAACATATCGACGCCACATCAACCATTGATTTTGTGCCGCTGCATGAGGAAATCACCACCCGCTATGCAGAAGGTGAAGACAAGGAAGTGACCATGCATGATGGCTCGGTGATTCATTTGCACAAACTGAACCCGTCGTGGGATCCGACTGACCGCCAGTCGGCATTGAATGCAGTCGCCGAAGCCAAGGCCAAAAACGAGATCCTGACCGGCCTGTTATATGTGGACACGGAAAGCCAGGAGTTGCATGATGTGCTGGATACCGTTCACAAGCCGCTTAACAGCCTGACTGAGCAGGAATTGTGTCCGGGTTCAAAAGCCCTGCAGAACATTAACGAAAGCCTGCGTTAAGCACGGTTTTTCACGACAGGGCACCTTCGGGTGCCTTTTTTAATTAAGGAGAATCCGCATGCTGGAAAAACTCAACGAATTGCTCGCTAACGACAATCTGCTGGATATGTTACTGGTGTCGGCCGGCAAGCTGGCGCTGGCGCTGGTTATTTATGTTATCGGCAGCTGGATTGTCCGGCGCCTGGTGGTCTTGATCAACCGGCTGCTGCTGGCGCGTGGTATTGATCAGGCACTGGCCAGCTTCACGCATCATGTGCTGTCAACGGTGCTGAAGTTCGCCATCATTATTATCGCGCTGGAGCAGGTCGGTATTGACACCACCTCGCTGCTGGCCCTGCTCGGTGCTGCCGGCCTGGCGGTTGGCCTGGCGCTGAAGGATTCACTGTCCAACTTTGCCTCCGGGGTGATGCTGATCCTGCTGAAGCCGTTCAAGGCCGGTGACTATATCGAGGCCGCCGGTGTGGATGGCACGGTGGAAAAGATTACCCTGTTCAATACCATTATGGTCACGGTTGATAACAAGGAAGTGATTGTGCCGAATGCACAGATTTATGGCGGCACCATTATCAATTATTCGGCACGGCCGACACGCCGGCTGGACCTGCTGATCGGCATCTCTTATGACGATGACATCAAGAAGGCTCGTGACCTGATTGCCGCGATCCTGGCGGCAGATGCACGTATCCTGACCGACAAGGAGCCGGTGATAGCTGTCAATGCGCTGGGTGAAAGCAGCATTGACCTGACGGTACGGGTATGGGTCAAGGGCAGTGATTATTTCCCGCTGAAATGGCATTTGCTGGAAACCATCAAGACCACCTTTGATGCCAATGGCGTGACTATCCCGTTTCCGCAGCGCGATATCCACCTGCACCAATCGGCATAATGTGAACTGTTACCGGCAAAAAACCCGGTATCTAGTGCATTTGCAGGATACAAACCGGCCATATGGCCGGTTTATAGTTGGCATTCCGTTCATTGATGGAAAAGGAGAAAACAATGATCAAACACGGAATGCAGAAAGCAATTATGGCAATGGTACTGGTGTTGGGCATGGCGGGCACGGCCCTGGCTGCCTACCCGGTTAATATCAACAGCGCCAGTGCCGAGGAGATCTCCGAGGCGCTGAATGGCATTGGTGAGGTCAAGGCGCAGGCAATTGTTGCCTGGCGTGAGGCTAATGGGCCGTTCACATCGGTGGAGCAGCTGGCGGAAGTCAAAGGCATTGGCGAAAAGATGCTGGAGAAAAACCGGCAATATCTGTTGCTGGAATAAGCACCAGAACAAAAAAGCGGCTGCCTGGATGGCAGCCGCTTTTTTTTGTGCCGGAAAAACGCTGCAGCCGGCACTTGTGGCCAGGCGGTGATTGCCTTATAAGGGGTGTTATGCAAAAAAACCGGTTGATGAAAATCCTGTGGGCGCTGGTATTCCTGGTGGTGCTGGCCTGGTCGGCGATCCGCCCGGCGGACCGCCTGACCTGGTGGCTGGAAGTGCTGCCGGCACTGATTGCAGCGCTGCTTCTGCTGTGGCTGGGCTGGCGCCGGGTGGCGCTGACGCCGTTGTTGTACTGGCTGATCCTGGCGCATTGTGTGGTGCTGATGGTCGGTGGTCATTACACCTATGCCGAGGTGCCATTGTTTGACTGGCTGGCCGGGCCGATGGGCTGGCAACGCAATAATTACGACAAGCTGGGCCATTTTATGCAAGGTTTTGTGCCGGTGATGATTGCGCGCGAAATCATGCTGCGCCGGCAGATTGTCAATGGCCGAGGCTGGCTGGCCTTGCTGGCAGCCAGTGTCACGCTGGCGATCAGCGCCCTGTACGAACTGATTGAATGGCAGGTGGCACTTGTCAGTGAACAGGCCGCCGAAGCCTTTCTTGGCATGCAGGGTTATGTCTGGGATACCCAGTCTGACATGGCCTGGGCACTGGCCGGCGCGCTGGCTGGCCTGGTATTGCTGGGCCGCTGGCACGACCGGCAACTGGCCCGGCTGCACAGCAACGCCCGTTGATTTCGACCACAGGAGAAACCGTATGACCGACCAAGCCCTGCCTGGCCTGCCACAGCTGGATGCCATTGAAGCACGTATTCTCGGTGCGCTGATGGAAAAGCAGCTGACTACGCCGGATGCCTATCCCTTGACGCTGAACAACCTGGTGCTGGCCTGCAACCAGAAAACCAGCCGTGAACCGGTCAGCCATTACCAGCCTGGCGAGATCGAACACAGCCTGCGGCTGCTGGAGCAGCGCAAGCTGGTTGACGTGGAGTGGGGCAGCCGCGCTGATCGATACCAGCAACGCCTGAGCCGCGTGCTGGGGGTCGACAAAAAAGTACAGGCGCTGCTGAATGTGATGCTGCTGCGCGGGCCACAGACCGTTCACGAGCTGTTCACCCGTTGCCAGCGTATGCACGATTTTGCTGATGATGCAGAAATTGCCGGCCTGCTGGAGCTGTTGTGCGACAAGACCACGCCAGTGATCTGCCGCCTGCCACGCCAGAGCGGACAGCGTGAGGAACGTTACATGCATCTGCTGAGCGGCGAGCCGGATGTTTCGCAGTGGACCCAGCCTGCCGGCAGACCAGCCGCCCGGCCGCTTGCGACAGCGCTGGAGGAGCGGCTGGCACAGCTTGAACAGGCGGTGGCCGACCAGGCCGGGCAAATCGGCCAGCTGCAGGAGCAGCTGGCCATCCTGGCCGGCATGACCGGCCGGCAGGACTGAACTGGCTGTGTTTGCTGCCGCTGGCGCAAGCAGATAGAATGGCCGATCGCAGATCATAACAAGACGTTCCCGATGTCCCGACTTATCCATTCCAGCTTGCTGATGCTGGTGCTTGCCGTGGTTTTTTATGCGGCGCTGGCCCTGTATGCGGATGGCGCGCTGGTCTGGCAGGCGATTACCAGCCTGGATCCACTGGTCTGGCTGATGATTCTGCTGCTGTCGCTGGCCAATTACCTGTTGCGTTACTGGCGCTGGCACTGGTTTATCGCGCACGGCGAGCGGCCGGCGCTGAGCCATCGGCGCCATCTGGCAATTTATGTTGCCGGCTTTTCGTTGACCATGACGCCGGGCAAGGCGGGTGAAGGCATGCGTTCGCTGTACCTGAAACGCCATGGCATCAGCCATGCCCGCAGCTTTGCCGCGCTGTTTGTAGAACGTATCATGGATCTGCTGGCGATTCTGGTGCTGGCCGGTTTTGGCCTGTCGGCATTGCTGGATGACAGGGTCTGGCTGGCTGCTGGCCTGACCTTGCTGATTATTGTTGCCTGCCTGGTGATGGTACACATGCCTGCCGACCGCTGGCTGACAGCCGGCTGGACCCGCCACCTGCCCGGGCGCATTGTTGCTGTGTTGCAGTTTGTTGCCGTTACGCTGGGCAATGCCCGCGACCTGCTCGGCTGGCGTTTCCTTCTGGCCGGCCTGGCCATTGGTGTGCTGGCCTGGGGGCTGGAAGGTTATGGCCTGTTTTTGGTCATGCAGGAGTACCGCCCGGACCAGGTCAGTGTGCTGATGGCCATGGCGGTTTACGGCCTGGGTGTGTTGCTGGGTGCGCTGTCGATGTCGCCAGGCGGGCTGGGCGCTTCCGAGTTTGCCATCGCCTGGTTGTTGCACAAGATCGGTTTTGACATGCCCAGCGCCATCGCCATTACCTATATCTGTCGCCTGGCGACACTGTGGTTTGCTGTCTTGATCGGTGTTCTTACCCTGTCGCTTATGTCCTTGCTTGGTATCCGGCCGCAATTGCCAAAGGAAAACTGAATGTCTGTAGCCAAACCCGTGATTGTTGATCTTGACGGCACGCTGACACACAGCGATACCCTGCTGGAAAATGTGCTGTTGTTGCTGAAGGGCAATCCGCTGATGATCCTGCTGTTGCCGTTCTGGCTGCTGAAAGGCAAGGCCGTGTTGAAAAACCGCATCGCCGAGCGGGTGGCGCTTGACGTTTCCCTGCTGCCTTATAACGGCGATGTGCTGGCGTATCTGCGCCAGGCACGCAATGAAGGACATGCCTGTTACCTGGCCACCGGGGCACCGGCCAAAACCGCCAATGCCGTCAGTGATTACCTGCAGTTGTTTGATGGCATTTTTTCCACGACCGACAGCACCAACCTGACCGGCAGTCGCAAGGCGCAGCTGCTGAATGAACGTTTTGGTGAGGGCAACTATATCTATCTGGGCAACCATGCCGTGGACCTGAAAATATGGCATCACGCGGGTGAGGCGGTGGTGGTCAGCAATAGCCACTTGCTGCTGCAGCAGGCACAGCGCCTGTGTGGCAATGCCCGCCAGCTGGCGCCGCCGAAGGCAACGCTGAAAACCTGGCTGAAAGCCATCCGTGTGCACCAGTGGGTGAAAAATGCGCTGCTGCTGGTGCCGTTGCTGACCTCCCACCAATGGCAGGATCCGCAGTTGCTGTTGCTGGCGGTGATCGGTTTTTTCTGTTTTTCACTGGCAGCGTCCAGCGTTTATGTGCTGAATGACCTGCTGGACCTGGCAGCCGACCGCCAGCATCCCAGCAAACGAAAGCGGCCGTTTGCCAGCGGTGTTATTTCCCTGCATGCCGGTGTGGCGCTGCTGCCCTTGCTGTTGCTGCTGGTGGGCTTGCTGGCCTTGCTGTTGCCGGCCGGCTTTGTCTGGGCGCTGGCGCTGTATTACCTGCTGACCCTGCTGTACTCGTTCAAGCTGAAACGTATTGTCATGCTTGACACCATCGTGCTGGCCGGGCTGTATACCATGCGTATTGTGGCTGGCACCCTGCTGCTGGGCGTCGATTTTTCTTTCTGGCTGCTGGCATTCTCGATGTTTATATTCCTCAGCCTGGCACTGGTAAAACGGTATACCGAACTGCTGCTGCTGAAAGACAGTGAACGCATGAAAACCGCCGGGCGTGGTTATCATGCCGAGGATGCCGGCATGTTGTCGGGCCTCGGTGCTGCCAGTGGCTATATTGCCGTGCTGGTCTTTGCGCTGTATGTGAACAGCCCCGATGTACTGGAATTGTATGCCCGGCCACAGGTGTTGTGGCTGGCCTGCCCGGTATTGCTGTACTGGATCAGCCGGGTATGGCTGGTGGCCCATCGCGGCCAGATGGATGACGACCCGATTGTATTTGCCGTCAAGGACCTGCAGAGCCTGTTCACCGGCCTGTGTGTGCTGGCCATCTTCGGGGCGGCGCTGTGAGCTACCGCAGCTGGGGTGGTTATCCCTATGGCAGACAGCAGGGCATCTGCCTGGCCAGCCGTGACAGTGACTGGCCACAATCTGGTCAGACACTGCTGCCGTATGGTCTGGGTCGCAGTTATGGAGACAGCTGCCAGAATGTTGCGGGTCAGGTACTGTCCAGCCGCCAGCTGCGCCACTTTATTGCTTTCGATGCCGACAGCGGCCGTCTTGACTGTGAGGCAGGCGTCACCCTGGCGGATATTATCCGGGTCTGCCTGCCGCAAGGCTGGTTTTTGCCAGTCACACCCGGCACCAAACATGTCACGGTCGGTGGTGCCATTGCCAATGATGTGCATGGTAAAAACCACCATGTTGCCGGCAGTTTCTCCCACCACCTGTACGGTTTTGAACTGCTGCGCAGTGATGGTTCGCGGCTGTTCTGTTCCGACAGTGAAAACCGTGAATGGTACCAGGCCACGGTAGGTGGCCTGGGACTGACCGGTTTTATTACCCGGGCCAGCCTGCAACTGCGCCGGGTCGACAGCAGCATGATCGATTGTGAAAGCATCCGTTACCAGCATCTCGGCGAGTTTTTCAGCCTGTCGGCAGAATCCGCCGACAGCCATGAATACACGGTAGCCTGGATTGATTGTCTGGCCGGTGGCAGTCGACTGGGACGTGGCCATTTTATCCGTGGCAATCATGCTGCCGCCGGTTCGCTGGCGCTGGCGGATGAGCAGCACAAGCTGTCGATACCGTTCACGCCGCCGCTGTCACTGGTCAACCGGTTGACACTGAAACCGTTCAATACCCTGTATTACCATCGCCAGCGCCAGCAACGGGTGCAGGACCAGCGCCATTACGACCCGTTTTTTTACCCGCTGGATGGTATCCTGAACTGGAATCGTATCTATGGCAGCCGCGGTTTTGTCCAGTACCAGTGCCTGATTCCGCTGGCCAATGCACAAGCCGGCATCCGTGACATGTTGCACTGCATCAGCAAGGCCGGGCTGGGCTCGTTTCTGGTGGTGCTGAAAATGATGGGCGACCTGCCGTCAAAAGGTGTGTTGTCATTTGCCGGTGAAGGCGCAACCCTGGCGATGGATTTTCCGATGCAGGGGCAAAAAACCCTCGACTTCCTGTTGCGACTTGATGATATCGTCAGGGCCGCAGGCGGACGCCTGTATCCGGCCAAGGATGCACGTATGCCGGCGGCGATGTTCCAGGCGGGCTATCCGCAGTGGCACAAGCTTGAGGCAATGCGTGATCCGGCAATCAACTCGGGTTTCTGGCAGCGGGTAACAGGCAAAAACGGGGAATAATGATGAATATCCTGATTATTGGTGCCACATCGGCGATAGCCACGGCATTTGCCCGGCATTATGCCGGCCAGCAGGCCGGTTTTTTCCTGCTGGCGCGCAATGCCGCTGCGCTGCAGCGGCTGGCGGATGATCTTGTGGTGCGTGGTGCCAGCCAGGCAGGCACCGCCGTGATGGATGCCAGTGGCGACTACCTGCCGGCGCTGGACCAGGCGCTGGCAGCCATGCCGGCACCGGATCTGGTGCTGATGGCGCATGGCATGCTTGGCGACCAGCAGCAGTGCGAGCAGGATGTTGCTGCGCTGCAGCAACTGATGCAGGTCAATGTGATCAGCAGCATGAGCATGCTGACGGTGCTGGCCAATCACTTGCAGCAGCAGGGGCATGGCACGCTGGCATTTATTGCCTCGGTGGCCGGTGATCGCGGACGCATCAGCAACTATGTATATGGCGCCAGCAAGGCGGCACTGAATACCTTTTTGCAGGGCATGCGCATTCGCCTGTTGCGTCATGGCGTCAACACGCTGATCATCAAGCCGGGTTTTGTCGATACACCGATGACAGCCAGCTTCGACAAAAGCGGGCCGTTATGGGCGACACCGGAAATGATTGCCGCCGGCATTGCCAGGGCGGTGGAAAAACGCAAGGGCACGGTTTATCTGCCATGGTTCTGGCGTTATATCATGCTGGTTATCACCCATATACCGTCGCGAATTTTCAATAAACTGAATCTCTGAAGGAAATAATCATGCCGTATTTTGATGTGTTCAATGGCGATGCCGATGGTTTGTGTGCACTGGTACAGTTGCGTCGCGAAGAGCCACGCGATGCCACCCTGGTGACGGGTGTCAAACGCGATATCTCATTGCTGAAACAGGTTCAGCCGGCAGCCGGTGATGTGATCACCGTGCTGGATGTGTCGATGGACAAAAACAAGGCAGACTTGCAGCGCATTCTGGCGGCTGGTTGCCCGGTGTTTTACTGTGATCACCATGTCGCCGGTGATATTCCGGATCATCCGCAACTGACGGCGTTGATCAATACCGATGCCAATGTCTGTACCAGCCTGCTGGTTAACGGTCATCTCAAGGGGCGATTTGCTCTGTGGGCCATCGTCGGTGCCTTTGGTGACAATCTTGATGCCAGTGCTGAGGCGGTGGCCAGGACGCAACAGCTGACGGCTGGGCAGTTGCAGCAGCTGAAATCGCTGGGAATATATATCAACTACAACGGTTACGGCGCGTCGCTGGATGATTTGCATTTTCGACCGGCTGAACTGTACCGCGAGCTGGCACAGTACGATTCGCCGCTGGATTTTATGCAGCACAACAAGGCCGTGTTCGACAGGCTGGCGGATGGTTATCGTGATGATATGGCAAAAGCGGCCTCGCTGGAGCCGATACAGGCACTTGCCCATGCAGCCGTTTACATGATGCCGAACCAGCCCTGGGCCAGCCGTGTCAGCGGGGTTTACAGCAATGACCTGGCCAACCATGCGCCGGATCGTGCCCATGCGGTGCTTACCGAGCTGGGTGACGGCGATTACCTGGTCAGTGTACGTGCGCCGCTGAACAACAAGCAGGGTGCTGCGGATATCTGCCAGCAATTTGCCACCGGCGGCGGGCGTGCTGCTGCCGCTGGCATCAACCGGCTGCCGGCGGCAGAGCTGCAACGATTTATTGATGTGTTCAGCCGTTATTATGCCTGATCGCCGCCGCTGTTGACCGGTGGCGCCTTTCTGACTGTTTTGTGGATGTTCCCTGATGTCGGTTATCAAGTATCGCGCAGATATTGACGGGCTGCGCGCGCTGGCCATTCTGCCGGTGCTGTTTTACCACCTCGGTTTTACGGTCTTCTCCGGTGGTTTTGTCGGGGTTGATGTGTTTTTTGTCATCTCCGGCTACCTGATCACCTCCATCATTGTAAGGGAGATGCAATCAGGCCAGTTCAGCATGGCGGCATTCTGGTGGCGTCGGGCACGGCGTATCCTGCCGGCAATGACGGTGATGGTAGTGGCCACGCTGGTGGCCGGCTGGTTTTTGCTGGCACCGCACGATTACGAGGAGCTGGGGCGATCAGTGCGCTACCAGGCAGTATTTGCGGCCAATATCTTTTTCCTGCGCCAGAGTGGTTATTTTGCGCCGGAAGCCGAGTTGCAGCCGCTGTTGCATATGTGGTCGCTGGCGATTGAGGAACAGTTCTATATTGTCTATCCGCCCTTGTTGCTGCTGATTTCGCGGCTGGCAGGCAGGCGCTGGCTGATGGTATTGCTGCC
>DATCSZ010000105.1:0-1076 GCA_036568205.1 Pseudomonadales bacterium | reverse complement strand
GCCTGGGCGGTATACGGCAGCGTTGGCTACGCCTATCAGTACGGCTACAACTATCTCGCCTATTTTCTCGGCATTTCCGGTGTGTTTTTGCTGGCACCGATTCTGCTGGCACCGATTCTGCGCCTGACCAGCACCTACCAGCTTGGCTCGCTGGCCGACCTGTTCGCATTTCGCTATCGCAGCCGCGCCGCCGGCGCCCTGACCACGCTGATCATGCTCGCCAGCATGCTGCCGCTGCTGGCATTGCAGATCAAAGCCGTCGCCGAGTCCGTTGCGATCATGAGTGGTGATGCCCAGCCACTGGATGTCGGCCTGTGGTTCTGCGCCATGCTGGCCCTTTTTGCCATTCTATTCGGTGCCCGTCACGCCACAGCCCGGGAAAAACACGAGGGCCTGGTGGTGGCCATGGCTACCGAATCGCTGATCAAGCTGGTGGCGTTTGTCGGCGTAGCCCTGATCGGCCTGTTCGGTGTATTCGATGGTCCTGACGGCCTGAACAGCTGGCTTGACCAACACCCGGAGATGCTCGCCCGTCTGTATTTCCCACTACAGGACGGCACCTGGCACAGTCTGATTCTGGCGTTCTTTGTCTCGGCCGTGGTGATGCCGCACATGTTCCACATGGCCTTCGCCGAGAACCTGAACCCGCGTGCCCTGATTACCGCCAGCTGGGCCGTGCCTCTGATGCTGCTGGTGATGGCGATCTGTGTACCGATTATTGTCTGGGCTGCGCTCGCCGAAGATGTCGCCACCCCGGCCGATTATTTTGCTCTGGGCCTGTCGAGCCGGTTTGGCGATCAGGGAGCCCTGCTCGCCTATCTGGCCGGCCTGGCCGGCGCCACAGGCATGCTGATTGTCGCCACGCTGGCACTGTCCGGCATGACCCTGCACCATCTGCTGCTGCCACTGCGGCGTCCACAACCCGGCGAGGACCTGTACCGCTGGCTGCTGTGGGCAAGGCGCGTGCTGATTGTCGGTGTGATTGCTCTGGCCTACCTGTTTTACTCCTGGGTCGGGCATCGCCACAGTCTGACTTCGCTCGGGGTCATGTCGTTCGTCGCCACCTTGCAGTTTGT
>DATCSZ010000104.1:0-3886 GCA_036568205.1 Pseudomonadales bacterium | reverse complement strand
TGGATTGAAGACTGGATAGCTACAGGAACTACCATTGGCCCTCGTTGTAGTACCGACGAATCGCCGATACCGGACAACCCGCCGGATACCGGCGACAATGGCGGGCAGGATGATACCGGTAATCCCGGCTCGGGAGACGACAGCAGCAACTGCCACCCCGGCCAGGGCCATGCCTACGGTCATGACAAGGGCAAGGGCCATGACAGCAGCCAGGGCCAGCATAAAGGCCATTCACACGATTGCTGACCCATCAGTAATACCAGGGGCCAGCAAGGCCCTTTTTGATTGCCGGCGATAACGCCACCCACCCCGGCTTGCATTCAGTGGTTTTCACGGCTACCGTTCCTGTGGTTTTTTGAATACAAGGGCAGGTTTTTTTATGGACAACAAACGTGTGATTGTCGTGACTGGTGCCAGCCGTGGCGCCGGCAAGGGCATTGCATTGGCCCTGGCACGGCCCGGTTCGGTGATTTATGTCACTGGCCGCAGCCGGCATGAAGGCGATGCGCCGTTGCCGGGCACCATCTACCAGACTGCCGAAGCAATCCGTGCGCGGGGTGGCGAAGCGGTGCCGGTGGCGGTGGATCATGGCGATGATGCCCAGGTCAAGGCGCTGTTCGAGCAGGTGGACAGGGAGCAGGGCCGGCTGGATATCCTGGTCAATAATGCCTGTGCGATTCCGGACGGCTTGGTCGATGACAAGCCGTTCTGGGAAAAAGGCCTGCAGCAGCTGGCGATCATGGATGTCGGCATGCGTTCACATTATGTTGCCAGCTTTTATGCCGCACCGATCATGGTGCGCCAGCGCGCGGGTCTGGTGGTACATACCTCGTCTGCCGGTGGCCGCTGTTATATGCACGGGCCGGCTTATGGGGGTGGCAAGGCGGCGGTGGACAAGTTCGCCAATGACATGGCGGTGGATTTCCGGCCGTTCAATATTGCCTGTGTCAGCATCTGGATGGGCCTGTTGCGTACCGAACGCACGCTGGCAGTCATGGATGCCGAGCCGGAAAAATACGGCGGCATGAAGGCAATGTCAGAAAGCCCGGAGTTTACCGGGCGGGTAATCGATGCCTTGTTCCATGACCCGGCGCTGATGGAAAAATCCGGCCGCATTCTGGTGGCGGCCGATGAGGCGCTGGAATACGGGGTAACAGATATTGACGGCAGCCAGCCGCCATCACCAACAGCGATGCTGGGTCATCCGGCCCAGGCCAATCCGGCGATAGTCCGCTAGGGAGAACATCATGCATATTGTTGAACAGAAAAACATCAGCCACAGCAGCGCACTGGCGCTGGTCAACGAGGCCGCTGCGGTGGCGGCCGACATGAATATCGCCATTGCCGCCTGCGTGCTGGATACTGCCGGCCGCATCAAGGCCATGCTGGTGATGGATGGCGCGCCGCTGATCGCCGACGAGCTGGTGCAGAAAAAGGCCCGCACGGCCCTGCTGGGCCTGTCCAGCCAGGAGTTTGCCGCTGCCGTGCAGGAATTACCTGATGTGCGTGACAGCATGTTGCAGCTGTCCGGCATGACCTTGCTGGGCGGCGGCCTGCCGCTGATCAATGGCGGGGTGCTGGTGGGTGCGCTGGCCATTGGCGGCGGTGCGGTTGACCAGGATGTCGAATGCGCACGCCGGGTGGTGGATATCTGTTTTAACTGTTGATGCGGTGACCCGGCCTGACGCATTTGCCGGTTTCCCGCGCTACAGCAGAAACGTTTGCGCAAAGGCGTGCGCTTACTGGCGAACCCTGACCCGCACGCCATCGCTGATGTCGTTGCCGGGGTGCAATATCACGATTGCGCCGTTATCCAGCCCTTGCAGTACCTGGCTGGCCAGGCCATTTTGCTGGCCAATGCTGACCGCTTTCATCACCGCACGGCCGTTTTCCACCACATACACATGCCACTGGTTACGATAACGGAACAATGCCGAGGAGGGCAGTTGCAGCACATTATCCTGCTGCCAGATGACAAAGCCGGCTTCCACCCGGTAGCCATCACCGAGTGCCTGCCACTGTGCCGGCGGTGAGTGGATGTCGACAATCACCCATACCCGTTGTTCTTCCACACCCAGTGCCGATACCTTGGTAAAGCCAACCGGCTCGATGGTGCGCACCACACCGCTGAGTGGTTCGCCGCCCCAGCGTTCCAGCTCGACCGGTGTGCCGGGCCGGATTTTGACGGCATCAAAGCTGAGTACGTCGACGGCCACTTCCAGTGCGCTTTTGTCACCCAGTTCCAGCAGGGCTTCGCCGGCGTTGACCACCCCTTCGCTCTGGCGATAGACCTTCAGTACCGATCCTGCGATCGGCGAGCTGATCAGAACCCGCTCCTTTAACACACCCTTGTCAGCGCTGGCGGCAGAATATTTCAGCAGGGTGCTGGCGGCATCCAGTTCATAACGGGCAACATCAGCGGCAAAGCGTGCCGAGCGCAATACCGCGGCGGCACGCTGGCGCGCAGCATGTGACTGGGCCAGTTCTTCGGCGGCGATCATGTTTTTTTCACTGAGGGTTTTTTTGCGCCGGTATTCGTCGTTCTGGTAGTCGGCATCGGTTTGCGCCGCTTTCACCTGTTCTTCGGCGGCCAGCAGTGCGGAACGGGCGGCCGCGATGCGTGCCTCGGCCTCGGCGCGGCTGCGGGCATCCAGCACGGTCGATTGCAGCGGCTCCAGTTCGGCCAGCAGCGCCTGTTGTTCGAGTTCGTCACCGACTTTCCACTCAATGCGGCGCACCACGCCGGCCACCGGTGCTGATACCACATAACGGTCGCGGATACGGGTGGTGCCTTCCTCGTCAATCGACACCCGCAGCGCTGCATGCCTGACCTGGGCGGTTTCCACCAGCACCGGTTGTGGCCGCAGGGTGAAATACAGGGCCAGCATGACCAGCAGGGCAATAATGCCGGCAATGATCCAGGGTTTTGCTTTCATAATGTCATTCCCGTGTTTTCAGAACGTCGACCAGGTCCAGCCGGTGCAGCCGGCGCCAGACAATCAGGCCGGATGCAATCGCCGATGCCATCACCACCAGCGCCGAAAAGGCATAAGTATAACTGTTCAGCACCAGTGGAATGCGGAACAGGTCCGATTGCAGGTTGGCCGCCAAAAACTGGCATAAATGCACACCCAGCCAGAACCCCAGCGGAATGCTCAGCAGTGTCAGCAGCGCCAGCTCACCGAGCAGGATATAGGCCACCTCCCCCTCGCTGTAACCGAGCACGCGCAGGCTGGCCAGCTCCCGACCATGTTCGGCCAGTGCAATGCGTACAGTGTTGTAGACCACACCAAAGGCAATCACCGCGCCCAGCGCGGCGTTGACAAAAGTCATGATCAGCACCATTTGCTCCATGATGCGATAAAAACTGTCAATAACGGTCTGGCGCAGGTTGACGGCAGCAATCATGGGCAGGGTTTTCAGCGCCTGGTAAACCGTGCCTGCCTTGTCGCTGTCAATGGCCAGCAGCACGGTATTGGCGGCCGGGCCTTCGCCAATCAGCCGGTTCAGCTCATCGCGCTGCATGTAGGCGCCAAGGCCAAGATACTGCTGCGACAAGGCGCTGACGGTGACGCTGCGCCAGCGCCGGCTGCCATCGAGAAACTCGACGTCGACACTGTCACCGACCGCCAGCTGCAGTTTGGTCGCCAGGTGGTCGGTCAGCAGCAGGCCGTTGTCCGGCAGGCGAATGGCCTGCAAATCGGTGTCCAGCACCCGCAGCAGCTCGCTGTCTGCGGCAATGCCCTGGATCACGGTGCGGTAGCTGCGATTGGCATGATGCAGGCGCACCGGGGCGCTGCGGCTGCCCTCGACATACTGCACGCCGTCAATGGCACGGAAACTGCCGAGGCTGCCGCTGGCCACCGGTTCATACAGCTGCACCTCG
>DATCSZ010000103.1:0-4456 GCA_036568205.1 Pseudomonadales bacterium | reverse complement strand
GCTGCCGGCGACCAGCTGCACAGCACGCCGTTTTACCGTGGCGAGCCGCTGCCGGCCGGGCAACTGCTGAGTGTGCTGCTGCTGCTGCAGGCCAGCCCGGCACAGCTGCAACAATGGCTGACACCGGCCTGGCAGGTATACCAGCATGGCGAGCGCCGGCAATGGTTTTACCAGCAGCAACTGGTCGGTGAAGCCAGCTACAGCCTGGACGACAATGGCCAGCAGCAAATCGATATACAGCACAACGGCAGCCACTTTCAGCTGCTCTTACTGGACAACAAGCATTGGCAATGAACAAACGTTATTTTATCCAGGATTTTGGCCTGCTGAATGCCCTCGGCAACAACCGGGACAGTGTGTGGGCCAACTGGCAGCGCGGCCAGGCGCCGGGGCTGGAATGCAGTGATGAATTTCGCCCTGGCCGGCCCTGTGTGCTGGGCCGGGTAACCGCCGAACTGCCGGCGATAGCGAATGCACTGGCAATCTACCAGAGCCGCAACAACCAGCTGCTGGCCGCCTGCTACCAGCAGATTCGCCCGACCGTTGAGGCACTGGCCGGGCAGTTCGGCACGCAGCGGATTGGCCTGGTGCTGGGCAGCAGCACCTCCGGCATCCACCGCAGCGAAGACGCGATGCAGGACTGGCTGCGTGATGGCAGCCACCCGCCCGGCTACCACTTCAAGCAGCAGGAAATGGGCGCCGGGGTGGATTTCCTGGCCGCACTGGCCGGTACTGCGGGGCCGGGCATTACCATCTCCACCGCCTGTTCCTCCAGCGCCAATGCCTTTGCCACGGCACGCCGGCTGCTGGATCTCGATCTCTGTGATGCGGTGATTGTCGGTGGCGCCGACAGCCTGTGCCGGATGACGGTACAGGGCTTTTCGGCGCTGGAATCGGTCAGCGACAGCATCTGCCAGCCATTCAGCGCCAACCGCTGCGGCATTACCATTGGCGAGGCCGTGGCCCTGTTTGTGCTGGGCCGCGAACCGCTCGGTGATGCGCTGGAGCTGTACGGCGTGGGCTGCAGCTCCGATGCCCACCATATGTCGGCACCGGAACCGTCCGGCAGTGGCGCGGTGGCGGCCATGCAGGCGGCGCTGGCACAATCACCGTTTGCTGCCGGCGACATCAGCTACCTGAACCTGCACGGTACCGCAACCCCGCTGAATGATGCGATGGAAAGCCGCGCCGTGGCGCAGCTGTTCGGCCCTGCCCTGCCCTGCTCGTCCAGCAAAAGCCTGACCGGCCACACCCTGGGCGCTGCCGCTGCCACCGAGCTGGCGCTGTGCTGCCTGCTGCTGCGCGGTGACGGCCGGCTGCCGGCCCAGGTATGGGACGGCGTGTACGATGACACTTTGCCGCGTATTGATATTGTCAGTGAAACCCGCCATTTGCCGGCACTGGACCTGTGCATGAGCAACTCGTTTGCGTTTGGCGGCAACAACACCAGCCTGATTGTGGGGAAAGCCTATGAAACCATCCAGCATCGCCGTTGAGGAACTGCTGCCGCATGCCGGCAACATGGTGTTGATTGACCGGCTGGACAGCGTCACCGACAGCGGTGCGCTGGCCAGCGTCAGCGCCGACAACCGTGGCCTGTTCAGCCGTGCACCGGCGGTGCCGGCCTGGGTGGGCATTGAATACATGGCGCAAACCATCGCCGCCTGGGCCGGCTTTAATGCCCGCCAGCAGGGCGAGGCACCACGGCTCGGGCTCCTGATCGGTTCGCGCAACTACCAAAGCCATGTAGAATGCTTTGCCGACGGCCAGCCGTTGCAGGTACAGGTGGAACGCGTGTTCCAGGATGCCAATGGCATGGCATCGTTCGATGCAAGCATCCACGATGCCGATGGCGCACTGCTGGTCAGTGCCAACCTGAATGTGTTCCAGCCTGGCGACGAACAAATGAAACAAATGATGGAAAACGACACATGACACATACCGTACTGGTCACCGGCTCCAGCCGGGGCATTGGCAAGGCCATCGCACTGCGACTGGCGCAATCCGGCTATGACATCGTGCTGCACTGCCTGGCCTCACGCAGCGCCGCCGAGGCGGTGGCCGACGACATCCGTGCCCTGGGCCGCCAGGTGCGTATCCTGCAATTCGACATTGCCGACCGCCAGGCCACCGCGGATGCGCTGACCGCCGATATCGAGGCACACGGTGCCTATTATGGTGTGGTCTGCAACGCCGGCCTGACCCGCGACAATGCCTTTCCGGCGATCAGCGGCGACGACTGGGACGTGGTGCTGCACACCAATCTTGATGGCCTGTACAACGTGTTGCAGCCGTTGATCATGCCGATGGTGCGGCGCAAAAAACCGGGCCGCATTGTCACCATCTCGTCGGTATCCGGCATCATGGGCAACCGTGGCCAGGTCAACTACAGTGCCGCCAAGGCCGGTATTATCGGCGCCACCAAGGCGCTGGCGCTGGAAATGGCAAAACGCAAGATTACCGTCAACTGCGTGGCACCGGGGCTGATTGATACCGACATGGCAGAACAGGCGCCGGTGGAATTTATCGAACAGGCCATCCCGATGCGCCGGGTGGGCCAGGCCAGCGAAGTGGCCGCGGCAGTCAACTTTTTAATGTCCGACGAGGCGTCCTATATCACCCGCCAGGTGCTGGCGGTTAACGGTGGATTGTGCTGATGAAACGTGTGGTAGTCACCGGCATGGCCGGCTTTTCGCCAATCGGCCACAACTGGCAGGAAATGGCAGACAATATCCGTGCCGGCCAGTCCGGCATCGTCTACATGGATGCCTGGGATGTCTACGAAGGCCTGGATACCCGCCTTGGCGGCACGGTAAAAAACTTCAGCCGGCCTGAGCACATGTCACGCAAGGCAGTGCGCAGCATGGGCCGGGTGGCACTGATGGCAGTCACTGCCACCGAGCAGGCGCTGGCCGATGCCGGCCTGGTGCCGGAACAGCTGCAGGACGGCATGACCGGCGTGGCCTACGGCTCATCCACCGGTTCCACCGATGCCACCGCCGAATTCCTCAACATGCTGGTCAACCGCTCCACCCGTGGCCTGAATGCCAACACCTACATCAAGATGATGGCGCATACCACGGCCGTGAATATCGGCGTGTATTTTGGCCTCAAGGGCCGGGTGTATACCACCTCCAGTGCCTGCACCTCCGGCAGCCAGGCGATTGGCTATGCCTACGAGGCGATCCGCAACGGCCAGCAAACCCTGATGGTGGCCGGCGGCGGTGAAGAACTGTGCCCGACTGAAGCGGCGGTATTCGATACCCTGTTTGCCACCAGCACCAAAAATGACACCCCGCAACTGACCCCGCGGCCATTCGACCGTGATCGCGACGGGCTGGTGATTGGTGAAGGCGCCTGCACGCTGATCCTGGAAGAGCTGGAACACGCCAGGGCACGTGGCGCACACATCTATGCCGAAATCACCGGCTTTGGCACCAACGCCGACGGCACCCATGTTACCCAGCCCAACAGCGACACCATGCAGGTGGCGATGGAACTGGCGTTGCGTGATGCCGGCATTGACGCCCAGGCCATCGGTTATGTGAATGCGCACGGCACCGCCACCGACCGTGGCGACATCGCCGAAACCCGCGCAACCGAACGGGTATTCGGCAACCGCATGCCGATCAGCTCGTTCAAAAGCTACACCGGCCACACCCTCGGTGCCTGCGGCGCGCTGGAAGCGATGACCAGCATCCACTGCATGAACGAAGGCTGGTTTTACCCGACCCTGAACCTGAAAAACATTGATCCTGAATGCGGGGATCTGGCGTATATACAAAACGACATCCGGCGACTGGAAGTAGAGCACGTGATGAGCAACAACTTTGCTTTCGGCGGCATCAACACCTCGCTGGTTTTCAAACGCTGGTTATAACGCAAACCATAAAAGGGACTCCATGAACACACCGATCACTACCGATGTAGCCATTCTCGGCGGCGGCCTGGCCGGCCTGTCGCTGGCCATCCAGCTGAAACGCCGCCTCGGCGACGCGCTGTCGATAACCGTTATCGAACGCAACTGCCACCCGGTTGACGAGGCGGCACACAAGGTGGGTGAATCCACGGTGGAGCTGTCCTCCTACTACTTTGCCAATGTGCTGGGCCTGAAAGACCATCTCAGCCGCCAGCAGCTGCCCAAGCTGGGCCTGCGCTTTTTCTTCCGCAGCGAAAAGCAGCTGCGCGAGCAGCCGCTGCACGAACAGATTGAATTCGGTGCACGGGTGTTTCCGCACAGCCCCAGCTACCAGCTGGATCGCGGTATTTTCGAGAACTTCCTTGCCGAACAGGCACAGCAACTGGGCGTGCATTTTGTTGACGGCACCAAGGTGACCGACATTGCCATCGGCAAGGAAGACGAAGGCCACCGGGTGCACACCCTGCACCTTGCCAGCGAGGCTCGCAACACCTACCAGTGCCGTTACCTGGTGGATGCCTGCTCACGCAAATCGCC
>DATCSZ010000102.1:0-1494 GCA_036568205.1 Pseudomonadales bacterium | reverse complement strand
CCTGGCACGAGCCACTGCCGGGCGTGCGCATCAAAGTGATTGCTGGTGATCTGCAGCTGGCCGGCCAGCGCTATAGCGGGCCGATTCAGGCCGGCGGCACCGAGCCGATGTATGTCGATATCGAGCTGGCCGCGAATCAGTCGGCTAGCCTGCCGGTGCCGGAAAGTCATAACGCTTTTATTTATGTGTTTGAAGGCACGTTAAAAAGCGACGACAAGGATGTTCGCACCCATGCCGCCGCCCTGCTCGGCAGTGGCGATATGCTGGAGGTGACCGCCGGCCCTGAAGGCGGTCGCTTCCTGCTGATTGCCGGCCGGCCACTGAATGAGCCAGTGGTGCAGTACGGTCCGTTTGTGATGAATACGGCAGCGGAGATTGATCAGGCGCTGCGCGATTATCGTGACGGCACCCTGACCAGTGGTGGTGTGCAAGCCCTGTAAGAACAGTGGAACGACCGCGATGCGCTGCAGCAAGTCGCGGCCGACCCACGGCGCCTACAGGGGATAAAGCACAGTCCAGATCAGAAGCCCCCCGGTAACAACGAGCAGTGAGTAGACAAGCTTACGAAATACTGATTCGTCAACATGATGGTGCAGGTAACCACCGAGCATGACACCTACCGGAATCAGACCTGCCAGCCAGACAATCGTTGGCAGCGCCGAGAACAAACGACCATCCAGTAAAAATGCGATCGTCAGACCGCTGTTCAGAATAAACCAGACGCTGATCAGGGTTGCTCGAAAGCGTGCCTTATCCAGTGTCGTTCCTGCCAGTGCATAGACCAGCAGTGGGCCGCCGGAGGCAAACAAGCCATGGGTCATGCCGGCAGAGAAGATCAGCGGCGGCGTAATCCAGCGCGGGTGGCGCACCGGCTTGTCGTGGTGCAGACGCCACAGCTCCCGACCGGAAAACCAGACTATCAGCATGCCGAATAGCGGCTTCAGCCACTGTTCGCTGACAAGCGGCAACAGCAGGTAGCCAGTCAGAGTGCCAGCGCCCATCAATGGCAGAATCCGTGTCAGCAGCAAGCGAAAATCAATGTGCCTGCGCAAACGCCAGCTCAGCCAGCCCGTCATCAGAATGTTCAATGGCACCAGCACCGGCAGCAGCTCCGGCACCGGCAACAGCAGCGCACCAAGCGACAGGGCAATAACGATACTGCCAAAGCCGGTAACGGCCTCCACTGTGTAGGCAAACAGCACGAACAGCGCCAGCAGCCAGAGCCACTCCATCAACGCTGCAACTCTGCGGAAAACTTGCGGCGTATCAGCCGTATATAAAGAGAGGGCCACACACGCCATAGAATGCTGGCAAATGCGGACAGGTGATCCGGAAACAACCAGTCCTTACGCATGGCGGCGGCGGCCTGGATTCTTCCGGCCATCCAGGCGGCGCTGCGAACATTGCCGGCAGTGGAACGGGCATGCCCGGCCGGCTGGCCATCGATGCCCAATGCGTTTTTCTCTATCGGTGTATCGAGAAAACTCGGATAGA
>DATCSZ010000101.1:0-10218 GCA_036568205.1 Pseudomonadales bacterium | reverse complement strand
ATACCACCGGCAGCTATACGCTGGCGTTTGTACTGCTGGCCGGCCTGATGCTGGCCAGCCTGCTGTTACTGCCATTGACTGCACACAGCAAGACACCCGCTGCCGAACCGGCCTGACCGCCCGTGCCGAAAACAAAAAAGCCGCTGCATTGATTCTGCAGCGGCTTTGCCATTATCCCTTTTGTGCAGGTATTACAGCGCTTTTTTCAGGTAATCCACCAGTTCAGCAGACACCTCAACCTTGCTGTCACGATACTCTTTTTTGTAGGTTTTTTTATACTCGCTGTGACACGCCTTGCAGCTGGCACGCAAATCACCGGATGCCAGCGCCTTGTCGGCAATCACCTGCCATTGCGCCTGGTCATCTGCCTGTGCCATCGCCGGCACTGCCGCCAGGATACGGCGCAGTGGCTCTGCCTCGCCTTTTTTGGCCAGTTTTTCTGCCGGCTTGACATAGCTTTTCATGAAATCACGCACATTGGTGCTGACAGTCGCATCAGCGGCCTGCAGCATCACCGGTGAAGCCGCCAGCACAGCCAGCAACATGCCGCCCGCCACTTGTCTTGTGTTACGCATAAATTACCCTCTCAGCTTGGTGGAAAAACAACACGGGCCCGGCAATTATTCCTGTGCATCATCACGCAGGCGCCGTTTGCCGGTAATCATCGACAGCGGCAGGTTTTCTTTCAACCGCCAGCTTTCAAAAACTGCTGCGACAATATGCACACACACCAGGGTCAGCAAGCTGGCTGCCAGCAGACTGTGCAGATCTTCCAGCCACAGCTCATAGCCAAAACGCTCGCTGTGCAGATACATAAATCCGGTCACTGCCAGACCCAGCACACACAGCATCATCAGCAGCATCACCAGCGCACCAATGGGTGAATGGCCCATGCGGTGGTACGGCTCACCGCGCAACAATGCGCGGGCATGCTGCCACAGCCGCGTTGGGGTCGGGAAAAAATCCGTCCAGCGTGCTGCACCCTTGCCGACAAAACCCCAGACTACACGCAGCAACACCCAAGCGCCGCCAGTATAACCCAGCCACTGGTGCCACTGCTCACCCTTCTCGTTGACAAACAGGTTAGCCAGCACAACCAGCACCAGCGACCAGTGAAACAGCCGTACCAGTGGATCCCACAATATAACGGTTCGGGTATTCATAACAGCCTTTCCCAGCCAGACACCGGATGAACAGTAACCAAAACCGCATGACATTTCCACCACTGGCAGCCTCACCGCCTGTCACCATCAAGCGCCAGCCCGGACTGTACGCCAGCCAATGCGATTTGTTATTCTTTGCCGCTTTGCCGGCCGCCAATGCAGCGCCGGCCCATCCACTGCCAATGATGACTCGCCATGCAAGCAACCGCCGACAAGCTGAGCAGCCACACCCCGATGATGCAGCAGTACCTTCGCATCAAGGCGCAACACCCGCATCAGCTGGTGTTTTACCGCATGGGCGATTTCTACGAGCTGTTTTACGACGATGCCAAAAAAGCCGCAGCGCTGCTGGATATTACCCTGACCGCACGCGGCAAATCCGGTGGCGAGCCCATTCCAATGGCCGGCATTCCGTATCATTCGGCTGATGCTTATCTGGCACGGCTGGTGAAAGCCGGCGAATCGGTGGCAATTTGTGAACAGATTGGTGATCCGGCCACCAGCAAGGGGCCGGTGGAACGCCAGGTGGTACGTATTGTCACGCCCGGCACATTAAGTGACGAGGCGTTGCTGGAAGACCGCAAGGACAACCTGCTGGTGGCCGTATGCAGTGATGGCCGGCGTTTTGGTTTTGCCGTCATGGATATGGCTGCCGGCCGTTTTGGTGTATTTGAAGTGGACGATGCAACAACTGCCGAAAGCGAGCTGCATCGCCTGCAGCCGGCAGAGTTGCTGATTGACGAATACAGCACCGGGGATTTTTTGTCGGCCTGGCCGCAGGGGCTGCGCCGCCGGCCGTCGTTTGAGTTTGAGCAGGATACTGCCAGGCGCCTGCTGAACCTGCAGTTTGCCACCCAGGACCTGACCGGTTTTGGCTGCGAACAGCTGACCCTGGCACTCGGCGCTGCCGGCTGCCTGCTGGCCTATGCGCGGGAAACCCAGCGCGGTGAGCTGCCACACATTGGCCGGCTGCAACATGAAAGCCGCCAGCATTCGGTGCGCATGGATGCCGCCACCCGCCGCAACCTGGAGCTGGACAGCAACCTGTCCGGCGGTGAGAACAATACCCTTTACAGTGTGATCAACCGCTGCGCCACTGCGATGGGTGCCCGTCTGCTCAGGCGCTGGCTGAACCAGCCCCTGACGCAAAAAGCCGCTATTGAACAACGTCATTTATCGGTAGCCAGCCTGTCAGACAGCTATGTCAACGAGGATTGCCACCGCCTGCTGAAAAACGTCGGTGATATGGAGCGTATTCTCGGCCGGGTGGCCTTGCGTTCGGCCCGCCCGCGTGACCTTTCCCGGCTGGCCCAGTCACTGGCGGTGTTGCCGGATCTGCAACAGTTGATGCAGGCCTGTGAGACCCCGTTACTGCAGGAACTGATGACCGATATCGCCAGCTTTCCTGACATCTCGACACTGTTGCAACAGGCGATTATCGACAACCCGCCGATGGTGATCCGTGATGGCGGCGTGATTGCCGAGGGGTTTGATGCCGAGCTGGATGAACTGCGTGCGATCAGCCAGAATGCCGGTGACTTCCTGATCCGGCTGGAAGAGCAGGAAAAACAGAAAACCGGCATTGCCACGTTGAAGGTTGGTTATAACCGGGTGCATGGCTATTTTATCGAGATCAGCAAGGGCCAGGCCGACAAGGCACCGATTGAATACCAGCGCCGGCAAACCCTGAAAAATGCCGAACGCTTTATCACCCCGGAGCTGAAAACCTTTGAGGACAAGGCGCTGTCAGCAAAATCCCGTGCACTGGCACGGGAAAAAGCACTGTATGACGAACTGCTGGAAACGCTGAACCGGTCTCTGCTGCCGCTGCAGGCCAGTGCCCAGGCACTGGCAACGCTGGATGTGTTGTGCAATTTTTCCCGTGCTGCCGAACGGCTCAACCTGTGCCAGCCGGTCATGCTGGAAAACTCGGTGCTGGATATTCGCCAGGGCCGCCACCCGGTGGTGGAAAGCGTGCTGGAAACCCCCTTTATTGCCAATGATGTCTGCCTGGATGAACAGCGCCGCACGTTGATCATTACCGGCCCGAACATGGGCGGCAAATCCACCTATATGCGCCAGACGGCCCTGATTGTGCTGCTGGCGCATGTCGGCAGTTTTGTACCGGCCCAATCGGCCAGCATTGGCCTGGTGGACCAGATTTTTACCCGCATCGGCAGCGCCGATGATCTCGCCGGCGGTCGCTCCACCTTTATGGTGGAGATGAGCGAGACGGCCAACATCCTCAATAATGCCAGCGAGCGCTCGCTGGTATTGATGGATGAGGTAGGCCGTGGCACCAGCACCTTTGATGGCCTGGCACTGGCTTATGCCGCCGCCGTGGAACTGGCCAGCCGTATCCGTGCCCTGACCCTGTTTGCCACCCACTATTTTGAACTGACCGCCCTGCCGGAATCGTATCCACTGGCCGCCAATGTGCACCTGTCAGCCACCGAGTACCAGGACAGCATTGTCTTTTTGCATCATGTCAACAACGGACCAGCCAGCCAGAGTTATGGTATCCAGGTAGCCAAACTGGCCGGCATTCCGGCCCGTGTGTTGCATCTTGCCCGCAACAAATTGCAGGAGCTGGAAAATACCAGTGTGGCCAAGCCGGCAAGCGACAATAAAATGCCGGCGCAACCCATGCAGGCGGCCCTGTTTGTCGATGCCCCCCCTTCACCGGTAGAAGAGGCCTTGCGTAACCTGGACACGGATGATCTCAGCCCGCGCCAGGCGCTGGACATGCTGTACCGCTTGCAGGCGCTGCTGCAGAAAAGCTGAGCTTTTATTCAGTGGAGCTGTTAACAATCGCACAGAAAGTGGGTACACTACCGCGCAATCTTTAAGACTGTATTTAAAGGAACATCTATGGCATTCATCGTCGGCGAAAACTGCATTAACTGTAAGCACACTGACTGTGTGGAAGTTTGTCCTGTTGACTGTTTTTACGAAGGCCCGAACTTTCTGGTCATCCACCCGGACGAGTGTATCGACTGTGCCCTGTGCGAGCCGGAATGCCCGGTTGATGCCATTTTTTCTGAAGACGAAGTGCCGGCCGACCAGGAAGTATTTATCGAGCTGAATGCCGAACTGGCCCAGCAGTGGCCAAACATCACCGAGATGAAGGATGCCATGCCGGAATCAGAAAAATGGAATGGTGTGGCCGACAAGCTGCAGTACCTGCAACGCTGATTGCCCACCAGCAATAAAAAAACCCCGGCCCTGGCGCCGGGGTTTTTTGTTTTTGGCATCAGCGTAGCCGGGCCTTGTCACGCGCCAGCAAGGTATACACTTCAACCAGCTGCCGGCGGCTGAGCATGCTGGCACCACGGTCGCGACAGGATTCGCTGGCCTCGCAGTACATGTACCAGATAACACTGGCAAACACGACAAACACGACAAACAGCATCATCAGCACCAGCAACCAGCGAATATCGACCGGCAAGGTCTGGCTGAGCAGAAGAAACGCCAGCAAGGCGCTTACGGATATCAATTGGGCAGTTAACAGCAGGGTCTTCATCATCTCTCTCCTTGAGCGGGTTCACACTTCCTGTGTGTTGAGTATAGACAGGTTCACAAAAAAACAATGCCCCTGCCCTGTTATTTTTACATTCCCTTGTTTCTATGCTTGTGCAGCCGCACCCAGTCACGTTTTTGCCGAACCATGTCGGCATAATACGGGTTGTCATCCGCACCACGCAGCAGCTGGCGCAACTGCCACAGGCCGCCCAGCACCAGCACCGCCAGCATCAGCAGCAGCGGCCATGACAACTGCCCCAGCAGCAACTGGCCGGTCAACAACAGCACCAGTAACAACAAGGCAATAAACTGCAGGCTATACAACAGAAACTGTTTCATACATGCCTCCATCAATCATCAGCGCCCTGTTTCACTATAGAATGACCACCAAAACAGCACCCGGAACTGTCGATCCGTTCACTGTTTTTCCACAATCGCCAGACTGCCCTGGCAAACAGCCATCACGCCAGCCCTTGCTGCCAGTGGCATAGAACCGGTCCTGATTTCAACGCCGCCAGCAAACAACCATTTTGTCTAAAACCGTCATGGCAAATCGCTATAATGAGCTGGCACCGAAACAGGACAAGGAGAACCACCATGCAGGCAAGCACCCCAAACGGAGACATCGAGATCCGGTATCAGGAACAGCGTTTTTATGCCATTTTGCGTATCAACAACCAGGTTGTGTATATCAGCGACCTGTTCCACAGCAAGGCCGCAGCGGCCATTGCTGCGCAGGCCATGAACGAACGCTATCGCAACAACTTCCTGTCCGCCTCATTGTTGTGAGGCGCCGGCCAGTGGCAATTTTGCCACACGGGTCTGACAGCGGAACATTCAGGCTGTATCATACGTCCAACCACTCGTTGTCTTGACACAGGCCCTTGCTATGCAAACCCTTATCCCCACCCGCCACCGCTGGTTGCTTGTACTTGTGCTTGGCAGTGTGCTGAGCGCCTGCAATGGCGGCAGTGATGACGAGGAAGATGACGATGTCAGTGTTGCCCGGCCAGCCAACGAGATCCTGCTGGAAGAAGGCTCTTTACACCGCTTCCACATGCGCAGCTTTTATCGTGACAGCGTTGATATCGACAATGACATCATGATCCTCGATTTTGACAATTTCCGTCCGGCGGCAAGCAATGTCGAGCCGGATGAAGACGACGACCAGACCCTCAATGACCTGCCCTACAGCAAGGACAGCTGGAATGAAACGACCGTCAGCTGGGCCAGCATCAGCAACCCGCTGCTGGCCGACTCGATATTCCAGAAAATCCGCAGCTGGCGGGTACTCAGCAACAATACTCTGTGGGCGCCGGTGCAGCGGCTGAACCAGCCCATCTACGAAACCATTGACGAGAATGTCTTTGAACGCCAGCTGGCCACACGTTTTGTCTGGGATTTTGGCGGTTACGGCGATATCCGCACCGATCTTGACCTGTCCGGTGATGCTATAGAGGATTACCAGACCCTGTATGGTTTCGATTTCCTGCCTTATGCACAAATCTGGGCGGAATCAGGCGGCTGGGTCAGTGATGGTGATTTTGACTTCCGCTTTTCCGAAGGCGCCACTGTCTACGGCGCCAGCCGTTCAGTGGCCTCTGACACCCTGGTCGTGGAGTCTGTGGACAATAACGGCGAATTTGATCTGGCTCTCACCCGCTTCGGCCAGGGCCTGGCTGATATTGACACAGCCCTGGCTACCTACCCGCATGCCGGCGCCCGCCTCGCCTACCGCTTTACGGTCGATTACAGCCAGCATCACATTATTTACCTGAGTTTTGACACCGCGCTGAAAACCGTGCGCCTGTACAGCGACAACAGTGGTGGCAGCCATATTGCCGAAACCGCTTATAACGAACACCCGGAAAACAGTTATATCGAGATTGACACCAGCGCACTGGACAGTGCTGATCGAATCCTGCTGGGTTTGCCTGCCTATTTCCACCCCATCATCACCGGCCCGTTTACCAGTGATGGCAGCATCTCTGCCGACATCAGCCAGAAAGCCTATTACTACGGCAAGCGCTACATCCGCACTGACGAGCTTAACCGGCTGGCACTGACACCGTACTTTTTTATGAACAATACAGCCAAAGAAGACATCAAGCGGGCATTCCGGGAATGGCGCGAGCAGGAACACCTCGACAACGATTAATCGCCCGGCGCGCAACGGACAATACGCGCGCCCCGCAACACGGCCTCCCCCTGTTCTGACAACCACTCGCCGGCAGCCAGCAACTCGCCCTGGTAATAAAACAGCGGCAGCCTGTCACGCCGCCAGGCAGGCTGCTGCCTTTCCTGCAACAGGGTTTTCAGCAGGCGGCTGTGGCGACTGCCCGGCAGGCGGATTTTTTCCCCGCCGCAACGCGGGCGCACATGCAACACTATATCGCGCGGCTCACTGAGCCGGTAACAGCAGCCATCCGGCAGGTGCAGTACGCCACCCGTATGCCAGTCACACGGCAGCAGTGGTTCCGGTTGTGCCGGACACAAATAGAGACGCTGGCGATAACGACGCAGCACCCATCCACCAATACGCAGGGCCGGCATGGCCGATGGCTGGGACTCAATCACGGTGCTCAACAGGGTGTGCAGCTGTTTTTCGCTCAATGGCAACTGCTGCTGGCGCAACCAGTAACGCAGCAGGTTATTCTGCCGTGCCGGCGACAGGCGTGACAAACCGGCAATGCCCAGCCAGGCCTCGCCGTCATTGCCATGACCTGCCGCCAGCAGATCCAGTTCAGCCAGTTCATCCAGCAGGCTTTGCGCCTGCTGCAAATGACGGGCAGCGCGTGCCATGCTGGCCACTGCCTGCGGCCAGCGCGATTGCAGCAATGGCATGATCTGCCGGCGCAGGAAATTACGGTCATGGTGCTCCTCGCAGTTGCTCGGATCATCCACCCAGTGTAATTCGTGCTGCGCAGCGTAGCTGGCCAGCGCCTGCCGCTGACAGGTCAGCAACGGACGCAGCAACCAGCCACGCCCGAACGGGCGCCTGCTGCGCATGGCACCGAGGCCGTGCAATCCTGCGCCTCGGCATAAGCGGTAGAGCATGGTTTCCGCCTGGTCATCCTGGTGATGCGCCAGCAACAGGCAATCCCCTTCCTGCACATGCCTGGCAAAAACCCGGTAGCGTGCTTCCCGGGCAGCCAGTTCGCGACTGCCATTGGCAGCAAGAGTGATACGTTCGGCAACAAACTGTACACCCATGCTGGCAGCCATATCAGCACAATGCTGCTGCCATTCATCAGCCGCCGCCTGCATGCCGTGATGCACATGCAAGGCAATCAGCTCGGGTTTGTTGTCTGCGGGAAGTTGTTGAAGGGTTTGCTGCACGGCATGCAGCAGAACGGTGGAATCCATGCCGCCGCTGAAAGCAACCAACCAGCGGCGGGCAGCAAGAAAGGGGGTAACTTCCTGCTGCAGCGCCTGCAACATGGTCAATCGTTGCCGTAGGACATCAAGCGCTGGTAGCGTTGCTCAAGCAAGGTATCGATGTCTGTCTGTTGCAGCTTGTCCAGCTCACGGATCAGGTGTTGCTTGATGCTGTCAGCCATAGCATCCACATCACGGTGCGCGCCACCGAGCGGCTCCGGGATACTGGCATCAATAATGCCCAGCTGCTCCAGCTTGGACGATGTCACGCCCATCGCTTCAGCCGCATCCGGCGCCTTCTCGGAAGTTTTCCAGATGATGTTGGCGCAGCCTTCGGGTGAGATAACAAAATAGGTCGAATACTGCAGCATGGCGATATGATCACCGACACCAATGCCCAACGCACCGCCTGAGCTGCCTTCACCGATCACAACACAGATAATCGGTGTTTTCAGCCGCGACATCACTGCCAGGTTCTGGGCGATGGCCTCGGAAATACCACGCTCCTCGGAATCAATACCCGGATAGGCGCCGGGGGTATCGATCAGGGTAATCACCGGCAGCCGGAAACGTTCGGCCATTTCCATCAGGCGCAATGCCTTGCGGTAACCTTCCGGTTTCGGCATGCCAAAATTGCGTGCCACCTTGTCCTTTACCGAACGCCCCTTTTCCTGGCCGATGACCATGACAGGCTTGCCATCAAGGCGGGCAATGCCGCCAATAATCGCCTTGTCATCAGCAAAATGACGATCGCCGTGCAGCTCATCAAACTCACTGAAAATACGCGGGATATAGTCGCTGCTGTAAGGGCGTAACGGATGCCGGGCAATCTTGACGATGTTCCACGGTGTCAGGTCGGCAAAAATCTTTTCCGTCAGCTTGATGCTTTTTTCTTTCAGCGTGTTGATCTCATCACTGATATTCAGATCCACACCGTCGGATACCGAGGCCAGTTCGCTGATTTTCACTTCCAGCTCGGCAATCGGTTGTTCAAAATCCAGGTAATTCGGGTTCATGGCAATGTCTTTTTATGGTGTCGAGATTGGCATTAGGGTGTGATAACAAAACCGTGCCGCCGGCAGGCAGAACCCGCCGGCGCCTGCGTTTACTGGCCCAGCAGCCAGAAACAGGCGGTGACAATCACAATAGTCAGAAGCCCCAGAATCGCCTTGGCATCCGCGCAGCTGTCACTGTTCTGGCACTGTGTTGGTTCGTTTGACATGTTTTACTCCCGATTGGCATTGCCCGCCCCCGGCAGGCCGTGGCGCGCATTATAAACAAGCCACCGGCAAATTGTAAGCAATCTGTCACAGCGTGATGGATTGGCGGCGGCCGTTAAAAATGATCGTTTTTGTCAACGCAATTTGCGCTTTCCGCGCATTGTTTTTCCGTATTAATCGGTCATACTCTTGTGCTGTTTTGTTCAACCACCCCAAATGAGGAATGACTATGCGTTCAGAACTCGCAGAAAAGCTGGGTATCCAGTACCCGATCTTTGCCTTCACACATTGCCGCGATGTCGTGGTTGCCGTAAGCAAGGCCGGCGGCATTGGCGTGCTGGGTGCAGTAGGCTTCAGCCCGGAGCAGCTGAAAACCGAGCTGGACTGGATCGACGAACACATTGGTGATCACGTTTACGGCGTGGACATTGTTATTCCACAAAAATATGAAGGCATGGGCGAAATGGACCCGGCCAAGCTGGAAGAAATGCTGCAGGCCATGGTGCCACAGGAGCATCACGACTTTGCCGCCAAACTGCTGGCTGACCACGGTGTGCCCGAGTGGCCGGACAAGGACGACAAAATGGGCCTGCTGGGCTGGAACGAAGCCATCGCCACCCTGCTGGTTGACGAAGCTCTGAAGCGCCCCAAGTGCAAACTGATTGCCAACGCCCTGGGTACACCACCGGCTGACATCATCAAGCGCATCCAGGATTCCGGCCGTCTGGTTGGCGCCCTGTGCGGCAAGGTCAAGCAGGCCAAACAACACGAACAAGCCGGCCTGGACTTCATCATTGCCCAGGGCAGCGAAGGTGGCGGCCATACCGGTGAGGTAGGCTCTATCGTTCTGTGGCCACAGATTATCGATGCAGTGAAAACCCCGGTACTGGCTGCCGGCGGTATCGGCAACGGTCGCCAGATGGCAGCCGCGATGG
>DATCSZ010000100.1:0-1167 GCA_036568205.1 Pseudomonadales bacterium | reverse complement strand
TGGTGTTGCACGATGTGCCTGCCAACACCATAGTCGCCGGCACTCCGGCCAGAGTCATTCGTGCTCTGGAATTACCGGAGCAGCAGACCGGTGAGGCGCGTAATGCATTGCTGATGCCGGGCGCATGACAGTCAGCGCAATAACTTGCGCAGCAATCCTGCCAGCGGTGCCGGCAATCGTCCGGCAAGTTCGCTGATCCGGCTTTTTTCCTCCACCTGCCAGCAGCCGCACAGCACCGATGCGGGAAAGTACACCATGCTGTAGGTCAGCGCGCCGGCCAGCATTCGCCACAGCGGCAAAGTCGTTTCCGGTAACAGCCACAACACCAGTGCGGTCGGAAGTGCGGTCAGGCTGGCGGCAGAAGCGATGCGCAAACTGTCCTGCCAGGGCCAGGTCAGTTGATAAAGCCGGCGAACAGTATCGATCATCAACCCGCTATGCAGCAGGCAGCCGAAGAAAAAGGCGGGGCCAGCGCCGTAAAGTCCGAACCGGCTGATCAGCATCGCATCCATTGCCAGAACCGCTACTGCAACCAGCAGATTGATCCTGAGTACCCGCCCCTGTTGATCCTGGCTGACCAGCAGGCTGACGGCTGCCTGAGTGGTGGCGCTGATGGCGACGCCGGCAATAACCCAGAACAGAGCGGTGACGGCGGGGCGATAGGATTCACCGTAGAGCGTCAGTATCAGCTGTTCGCCAAGCAACCAGGTGCCGACTGCCATGGGCAGGGCCAGCAGCATCAGATAGCGCAGTGAGCGCGGGTAAGTATCGGATGCAAACGATGGCTGAACGGATTGTCGCGACATCATCGGCAGCAGCAATGCTGCGTAAGCGCCCGGAATCAGGGCGGCCAGCGCGAAGCCGATGGTGTAGGCGATGCTGAAAAACGCGATATCACTGGCATTGGCAAAAACACGCAGAAAAAGAATTTCCGACTGACGCAGAACAAAGAATGACAGGACGATGCTGGCGCCGGTTATCAGTAGATGTCTGCTGACACGCTTGCGCATTTCCGTATCTGGTAGCGGCGCGGAGTTGTGGCGCCATGGTGCAATCAGGGCTCGGTAAAGCAGGCTGGTCAGCAGATAAATGGCAACAAAATTCAGTAACGAGGGCGCCAGCCAGGCTATCAGAAAATTGGCGGCAAGGTTGCTCGGCGCCACAACC
>DATCSZ010000099.1:0-12532 GCA_036568205.1 Pseudomonadales bacterium | reverse complement strand
CGCACCACTTCACAACGGGCATAGGTATCACGAAAACGACCGGGACGCAGGTAGTCGAGTGAAAAATCCACCACCTTGGGAATACGCTCACCCTCTATCGTCGCCAGCACATGCATGATGGCGGCGTTTTCCATAAAACCGCCGATACAGCCGCCATGCAAGGCCGGCAGGGTCGGATTGCCGATATTGTCCTCGCTGGCCGGCAGCACAAACAGCAACTCATCTCCAATCATCATCACCTGCATGCCAATCAGCCGGGCATAGGGCACCCGCTCGATCACGGCGGCAAAATTGCCGCTGCTGCGGGCCTCACGGATCTGCTGCATCATGTCCATCAGCGTGCTCCCGGTTGTGGTTCGATACGCATAAAACTGGCCGTACAATGGGCAATCGGGTCACCCTGTTCACCTTCGTGATAGGCCACACCACGGGCAAACACCACGTTGTTGCTGACCCGGTACACCTCGGCATCACCGATCACCGCACGGCCTGGCTCTGCCGGCTTCATGTAATCAATACGCAGGTCCAGGGTCGGGCAAATGCCCGGCTCATCCAGCGCACTGATGGCAGCAAAACCACAGGCGGTATCCATCAGCGTGGTCAGCGCGCCGCCGTGAATCACGCCGGTTTCCGGGTTGCCGATAATGCGTTCGTCATACGGCAATACCAGCACCAGCCGGCCGACACCGGCATCCAGCACATCAATGCCCAGCAGCTTGCAGTGTTTCAGGTTTGGCACAAAGGCCTTCAGTTGCTGGCGAATCTGTTCAGCCTTGTCACTCATCGGCGGGCTCCTCGTCAAAGACATGCGACAGTATGACCGGTTTCAGGTCGGCATCAACCCCCAGCTGCGCCAGGTTCAGCAGATGACCGCCGATCACCCGGTTCAGGAACATGGTTGCCGCATTCGGCTGGAACGCGGCACGCAGGGCAAACCACTGCGGCATTTGCTGGCGGATTTTCGGCTGCGCCTCGGCCAGCAGGGTATCCAGGCAGGTTTCCTGCAGTGCCGGCGCGATAAAATCCACATACAACTGGCGGTACCATTCGACCGGCAACGCCTCCACCTCGGGATTACGCACACCCAGTGCCAGCAATTTGGCATCAATGGCATCAAATCGTTGTTCAATGGCCGCCTGCAGGATGTCGATGTAATGGTCGATCACCCAGTCTTCGACATCGGTCACCGCGCCGTAATCATAAATCACCACCGAACCATCCGGGCGAAAGGCAAAATTGCCGGGATGCGGATCACAGTGGGCACGGTTGTTGTACAGCACCTCACGCAGTATGGCCGCCACCAGGTTAATCGCGCAGCGGTTGATCTGCTGCTGGCTGTACCCCTTGTCCTGCAGGCTGGCAAAACTGTCGCCCGGCTCATAGGCCAGGCACAGGACTGCACCGCTGCAATAATCCTCAATCACCTCGGGGATGACAATGTCGGGAAAACCGGCATGAAAGGCACGAAAATGTTTCAGGTTGGCCGCTTCCTGGCGGTAATCCAGCTCGGCCATCAGGTTGGCCTCGATGTCGGCAAACAGGCTGTCCATCACCGCCTTGTCCATTTTCAACAGGCCGCTCAGCGAAAACAGCCGCTTCAGCTGCACCAGGTCTGACTGGCAGGAACGGTAGACACCGGGATACTGCACCTTGACCACCACCTCACGGCCATCGCGGGTAGTGGCGCGATGCACCTGGCCAATCGACGCGGCCGCAAACGGTGCCGGTTCAAAACGGGCAAACAGCTGCTCAGGCAAAAAACCCAGCTCGCACTGGATTTGCCGGGCAATCACTGCATAGTCCATCGGCGGGCTTTGCTGCTGCAGGCGGGCAATCTGGCGGGTAAATTCTTCCGGCAGCACATGCTGCAGCTGCGAGGCAATCTGGCCAACCTTCATCGCCGCACCTTTCAGCTGGCCCAGGGTTTCGGCCACCTGCTCGCCAATCTCGTCATACAGTGCGGCCTGCGACTGGCGGCGCGCATCGTCATCGGCAAACAGGGTTTTCAGCCGGTTGCCGGTATACTTGCCGGCCACCCGGGCGCTCATCGAACCCAGTTTGAAAAACCGTTTGGCGGGTGTGTCGGCAAATTTTCTGGCCATTCAGTGCCTGCTGCTTGCTTGGGTTTTGTTGCGGTGCATCAACAACATCAACGCCGGTGCCAGCCAGAAATCAGCCAGCAACGCAATAACAAGACACACTGTGGTATACAAGCCAAAATCCTGCAAGTTGTTCATGCCGGAGAACAGGTAAACCAGAAAACCCAGTGACAGCACAATCGTGGTGCTCAGCATCGCCCGGCCGGAGGAATGCAGCGTTTCGTCAATCGCCCGGTGGGCATCGCCGGTTTTTTCATACACCCGGCGAAAACCGTGCATAAAGTGCACGGTATCATCCACCGACAGGCCTATCGCAATCGAGCCGATCAGCATCGAATACATATCCAGCGGCGCGCCGGTAACCTGCATCAGCCCCATCGCCACGGTAATTGGCAGGATATTCGGAATCATGCTGACCAGGCCGTAGCGCACACTGCCCAGCAGCACAATCATCATCAGCGAGATCACCGCAAAGGCAATCACATAGCTGACCGCCGTTGCCATCATCATATGGCGCAGGGTTTTGGCCAGGATAGGCACAATGCCGGTCAGCTCAACCGTGGCGATGCCGGCAAAGGCCCGGCTGGCCATGGCCTCGATATCACGGACAAAATCACCAAAATGCAGCGCATCCACCCAGGGTGTCATCACCGTCATGCGCGCCAGCCGGTAGTTGCTGTCCACCAGCCGGAACAGGTCACGCGCACCGGAGGTTTCCAGCATCAAAAATTCCTGCGCTACCAGCGCATCATCGTCCGGGATACGGTATTGCGCGGGGTCGTTGTCAAACAGTGCGCGGTTGGTTTCCTTGATCATCGCCGCCGGTGTCATCACCTTGCCAACCGACAGGATATCGGTGTGGTACGCGGCAATATCATCGGCCAGCTGCGCCATCGTCTGCAGCCGGTCTGCATTGCGCATGCCGTCCTGGCTGCCGCTGTCGATCACCAGCTCCATCGACACACTGCCGCCAATACGTTCACCGACATGCTCGATGGCCAGCCGGCCGGTGGACGATGCCGGCAGCCACTTGACCACATCATGGGAAAACCGCAGCTGCGCCGCACTGTAGGCGGCCACCGCCATCAGCAGCAGGCCGCCAATGACAATCGCCAGGCTGTAACGGGCGGAAAACGCCACCGAAAAACGCAAAAAACGCTCAAACCAGGTGATCCGGCCGGCCTGTGCCCGGCGGCCTTCAGCGGCCGTTTGCACCGGCAGAATGGCCAGCAGCGGCGGCAGCAACACAATGGTATAGACGAACGCGAAGGCCACACCAACGGCGGCAAACAGCCCCAGGTTGGCCACCGGCAGGATTTCCGAACGGCCAAAAGACAACAGGCTGGCGGCGGTGGTCAGCGAGGTAAAAAACAGCGGCAGGCCGACATGGGCCAGCGCTCCTGACAAGGCGCTGCGCTTGTCTTCACCCCGCTTGATATGGCGAAAAAATATCGTCAGCAGGTGAATCGCATTACACACACCAACCGCCAGGATAAACGACGGCAGGATGACCGTCGGCAACTGTACCGGCTGGCCGGTCAGGCTCATCATGCCCATCGTCGACAGCAACGCCAGCAGCATCACCAGCAGCGGCAGCACAATGCTGAGCAACCGGCGGAACAGGAAAAACAGCACCGCTGCAATCACCGCCAGCGCCATCAGGATAAAACGCGCCATGTCGCCGACCAGGTATACCGACAGCTCGTCGGTAATGGCCGGCGAACCGGCGATATAGCTGCGCTCGGCCAGGTCCTGGAAGCCATCGGCCAGCACCTCGCGGATGGCACTGGCCATCTGCTGGATCTCGCGGTCGGCCAGCAGGTGATAGCTCACCTCGCCCTGCGCATCCACCTCACGCACATACACCTCCGGGCGCAGGTAGATAGTGGTCAGGCCACCATCGGCCGAGATATAGCTGTTGCGGTACAACTCGCTGGCCAGCACCTTGTCCCGCAGTGCCTGCAGCTGCTGGGCATCCTGCGGCAGCTGCTCCAGCAGGTCGGCCACCACCAGCTCGTCATCGGCACCGTAAATATCACGCACGTTATACAGCGAATCGACCTCGGCCAGGTACGGCACCCGCTGCTCCAGCGCCTGGTGCAGCTGCACCAGGCGGCGCAGGAAGTCATGGCTGAAAATATGCGGCGATTCCAGCGCCACAATAAACTGTTCATCGCGGCCAAAGGTTTGCTTGAAGCGCTCAAACGCCACCAGGTCCGGGTCGTTTTTTTTCAGGAAACCTTCGGTGGTGGTATCCATCTGCAGAAACTGCAGCTGCCAGACAAAAAACAGCAGCAGCAACAGCGCCAGGGCAATGAAATAATACGGTTTGTCATGGGCGGCATGCCCCAGGCGGGCAAAGCCCTGTTCAATACGCTGGCGACGATTCATGATCCATCCCTGTGAACGTTGGCAGGCTGCTGACATGGCGGCAGGATTTTTCCACCCATACCAGCAACTCATGCGGCCCCAGTGCCCGGCTGTCGATCAGCAGCCAGCCAGTCAGTGGCTGGCCACACAACACAAATGGCCGGATCGCCGGCTGGTCCAGCATCTGCCGGTAACTGTGCTGATCCACACGCACCAGCAGGCGACTGTTATCCACGGCACAGCACAGGCGGCCATGCAGCAGGAAAGCCGGCAGGCCGAACACGGTCTGCTGCCGGCAGCCGGGCTTGCCGGCCAGCAATACACGGACATTTTCCAGCAAGGTCTGTTGTGCCACCTTTAGTCTCCTGCATCAAAAAGGCCAGCAAACGCTGGCCTGGCATGACTTAACGGATAGGCTTCAGGATGACCGGCAAACCATCTGCCGTTTTCGGCAGCGGGAAGGCCTCCATCTTCGGCTGGTAGTTTTCCGGCAGGCTGTACTCGTACTTGAGCAGGAACTGGTGCATAAAACATTTCACAATCATGTTGGCAAAATGCATGCCGATACACTTGTGCGCACCGCCGCCGAACGGCATATAGGCAAAGCTGTGACTCTTCTGCTCTTCGCGGCCCGGGGCAAAACGCTCGGGATCGAACTGGTACGGGTTGCTCCAGTATTTTTCCATATAGTGGTTGTAGACCGGCGGGATAAACAGCATGGTGTTGGCCGGCACCTTGTGGCCACCGATTTCGCAGTCCTTGATGGTGCGGCGGGTCATCATCGATACCGATGGTGTCAGGCGCAGGGTTTCCTTGAACACCAGCTCCATGCTTTCCATCTTGTCCAGGTCCTCATAATCGAGCTGCTCCTTGCCCAGCGCACGCGCTTCGGCACGCAGGCGCTCCTGCCATTCCGGGTGCTGGGCGGTATACAGCAGCACATGGTTGAGCGTGGAGGTGGTGGTGTCATGGGCGGCAAACAGCAGGAAGCTGGCTTGCGGAATCAGGTCGGAGGTCGGGTAATACTCACCGTCTTCCATTTTTTCCTTGGCCATGAAAGTCAGCATGTCCTTGCCTTCACCGGCACGGCGCTTGGGAATAATGTCGGTAAAGTATTTTTCCATGTAACGGGCGCCCTGCATGCCCTTGTGGTACTTGAAGCCAGGCAGGTCAATCTTGAACAGGCCCATCAGGCCTTTTTCCGAGATATTCAGGAATGCCTCGTTCAGCTGGTCCATTTCCGGACCCAGCTCCTCGACACCGATAAACACGGTGGCACCAACATCCAGCAGGGTTTTCTTGATCGCCGGGAAAAACAGGAAGTTTTTCTGGCCTTCCCAGCTGTCCATGTTGGCTTTCAGCAACGGGTTCATCACATCCACATAACCGCGCATCGGCTCGGTCTTGAAGGCGGTCTGGAACATGCGGCGCTGGAAACGGTGATCATCAAAATCGCGCAGCAGCAAGGCACCACGGTAGAAATGCGCCAGCGAGTGCTCGTAACCCATCTGCGCAGAAAAATTCTTGTCCTTGTCGAGATAAATCTGCTGGTAATTGTCCGGCCCCATCACCATCAGGCCCTTGACGCCACCGATGCACACCTTGACCACTTCGCCGTACTGCTTGTAGGACTTGTCCATAAAACCGAACAGGTCATTGACCAGTGCCAAGGTGTTGCCGACATACGGCACCTTGCCATAATCGCCGGGAATATGATCCAGGTCGGTACAATCCGGTGCCTGCTGATAACTGAGATCCAGCTTTTTTTCTGCTGCCATTGTTTTACCCCGTGCTTTTTGCTTTGTTATGTTGTCGCGCCGGCTTCATCCACAGCGGCGCGTCTGTTTGACAGCCGCCAAGTATACTCGAATATACCGGCAGAAAAACAGGGCGAAAATTACGCGATGGCAAGCTAGTCCGGCGACGCTTGCCATCACTGCCGGCAGCGGTTATAAAGCAATCCAGCTCATCAATCGCCAACTTTTCATCAAGAAAAATGATATGCGGATTACCCTGAAGCAGCTGGCCATTTTTGCCGCCATCGCCCGTCACGAAAACATCAGCCAGGCGGCCGATGAAGTGGCGCTGACCCAGTCGGCGATGAGCATGGCGCTGAAGGAGCTGGAATCACAGCTCGGCACAGCACTGTTCCACCGCCAGGGCAAGCGGCTGAAACTGAATGCCGCCGGCATCGAGCTGCAACCCAAGGCGCAGCAACTGCTGGCACTGGCACGTGATATCGAACAACTGGGCAAACGTGACCAGCTGGGCGGCAGCCTGCGTATCGGTGCCAGCAGCACCATTGGCAATTACCTGGCACCGTCAATCATCGCCGGTTTCCTGACCCGTTACCCGGATGTCACCATCGACCTGAAAGTCGGCAATACCGAACAAATCATCGACGACACCCTGCACCTGCGGGTCGACATCGGCCTGATCGAAGGCCTGTGTGATACCCCGCAGCTGCAGCGTATCGCCTGGCGCCGTGACGACCTGAAAATCTTCTGCAGCCCCGGCCATCCACTGGCCCGCCGCCAGCGCATCCGCTACCCCGACCTGGCCGGGGCCGCGTGGATTCTGCGTGAACAAGGCTCCGGCACCCGCGCCATCTTCAGCAATGCCACGGCCGACAAGTTCCAGCCACAGGGCCAGTTGCTGGAGCTGGGCAACAGCGAGGCGATCAAACAGGCCGTCAAGACCGGTTTTGGCATCAGCTGTCTGTCCGAACTGGCCATCAAGGCCGAGTTGCACTACGGTGAATTTGTCGAACTGGCAGTGCCGGCGCTGGACTTGCAGCGCCAGCTCTTTATCATTAGGCACAAATCGCAATGCAATAGCCGCCTGGAACAGGCATTTGAACAAACCTTGCTGGAACACAGTACACCATGACCGATACCCCTGCAGCTGCCGCCATTATCACTGTCACCGCTGAAAACGCCCAACAAACCCTGATTGATGAATCCTTCCAGCGCCCGGTACTGGCCGATTTCTGGGCCGACTGGTGCGCACCGTGCAAGCAGCTGATGCCGGTGCTGGAAAAACTGGCCAATGAATACGCTGGCGCCTTCCTGCTGGCCAAAATCAACGCCGATGAGCAAGGCATGATCGCCCAGCAGCTGGGCGTGCGTTCGCTGCCAACAGTGATGCTGATCAAGGATGGCCAGCCGGTGGATGGCTTTGCCGGCGCACAAACCGAAAAATTCATCCGCGAGATGCTCGGCAAATACCTGCCCAAACCCTGGGACAGGCAGCTGGAACAGGCCAAAACCCTGCTGGCCGGCCAGCAGTACAGCGAAGCGGCCAGCCTGCTGCGCGACGCCTGGCGCGATTCCGGCCAGCAAAGTGATATCGGACTGTACCTCGCCCAGTGCTGCCTGGCGCAGAACCGGCTGGACGAGGCCGGCCAGATCCTGGCCGGCATCCCGATGGCCGACCAGAACCATCATTACCAGCAGCTGGTCGCCGAGCTGGAGCTGCAACAGACGGCCGCCAAAACACCCGAGCTGGTGGCACTGATTGAACAGCTGGAACAACAGCCCGATAACCTGCAGCTGAAAATGCAGCTGGCGGTAAAATACTGGCAGGACAGCCATGCCGCCGATGCACTGGAAACCCTGCTGCAAATCCTGAAAACCGACCGCAATTTTGCCGACGGCCAGGCACGCAAGCTGATGCTGGATATTTTCAGCAGTCTCGGCAACAAGGATCCGTTAGTCGCAACCTACCAGCGCCAGCTGTTCTCACTGCTGTACTGACACCATGCCCTCCACATTCGACGGCTTTGACTTTTTCCTTGAGCAGGTGGATCACCGCCTGCGGCCGGCCACCCGCTTTGCCTTCGAACAATGGCTGGCAGCCTACCGGCAAATCATGCAGCAGATGCAGCCACACCTGACCCAGGCTGCCCGCCATCATGAATCGGAGCAGGAAAAAGCCCGCTTTATCGCGGCCATCGAACAACTGCAGCGCCTGCAGCCGCATCTGCTCAATGCCTTTGCCCTGCACCTGCTGGAAGCGCTGAAAGTAATGACCGGCCAGCCGCAGGACCCGGCCGCCACCCGGCTGATTCTCGACAGCTTCGAGGCACTGGCTGCCCATGCGCGGGAAGACGAGGTTTACCTGAAAAACCTGACCGACAAGAGCCTGCGCACCTATAACGACTGGAACCGCGCCCTGACCAGGGCGCTGCAAGGCGTGCTCGGCAAACAGGTCATCAACGAACAAAACGACCCGTTCGGGCCAATCATCCTGTGCAACGCGCTGTATGCCTCGCTGAAAATCAGCAATATGCACTCCAGCGTGCGCAAGGCGATGTTTGAACTGTTCGAGCAGCAACTGTTCCACCAGCTGACGCCGTTTTACCGGCAGCTGGCCGAACAGCTGATCGCGGCCGGCATTGCCGTGCAGCTGCCCGGCGAGCAGGGTGCCGATGACGGGCTGGATATTCCGCTGCTGTCACCGCAGGAGCTGTCGCTGGACACCATCGACTCCGACTTTAACCAACTGCTGGAAAACAGCGTTATCCCGCCGGATTACCACGCCACCGGCTACCAGCCGATGGCGCAATGGCCAGCCCAGCCGGACCGCAAGCGCCATGAGCTGGCGGCAAAAGAAATCGACCAGCTGCTGGCCGGCATGCAAAAAGGTTATGACCCGCATACCGATGGAGAACTGCTGCCCTACCTGCAACAGCAGCTGCAAATAGAACAGGGGCCGCAGCAGCAATGGCTGCTGTCACGCCACGATGAAAACATCATCAACCTGCTCGGCCTGGCCTTTCGCCAGCTGGCCGAAACCCAGCCGGAAAGCATCGCCGAACTGTTTGGCCGGCTGAAAGTGCCGTATACCCGGCTGGTGCTGGGTGATGAACTGTTTTTCCATGACCGCCAGCACCCGGCCCGGCGCCTGCTGGACAAACTGACCGCGCTGACTTTTTCCAGCCACGACGAGCAGCTGCTGTTCAAACAGGTGCAGCACTGCGTGACCCGCATCGGCCTGCGCTACAAGGGGGAAAACGCCCTGTTCCGTGAACTGCTGGAGCTGGTTGACCAGTACCTGGCAGACAACGAACAACCGTTCAACGACAGCCGCGAACAAATGGCCCGCCAGTTCGAGGCAGCCGAAAACCGGCGCATGGCCAGCGAGCAGGCCGGCAAGGCGGTAGCCGCGGAAACCGCCCGCCTGCCGCGCAGGCTGCGCTTCCACCTGCTGGCAGAAAAACTGTGGCAGGCAATACTGGCTGAAACACGGCTGACCCACGGCGCCGATTCAGTGGCCTGGCGCCACGACCTGCAACTGCTGGGCCAGCTGGTGGACATGACCGACAACAGCCGCGTTGCCAGCTTCAAGGCCGCCAACCGCAACCTGGCCACCACCATCCGTGAATTCCGCCAGCTGCTGGAAAGCCATAACACACCCGCCGAGTGGCAAAAAACCTTTTTTGACCAGCTGCAGGAAATCCAGATACTGCTGATGCGCGGCCGGCCGCTGGCCGACATCGACGATGACGAACTGGGCCATACCTTTGCGGTTGACATGATTATCGACGATTACGAAAGCGAGATGGTTGCCGACATCGACACCGCCACCATTGGCCATGAACACCAGCGCCTTGGCAGCGAAACCCTGGTAACGGAAAACAGCCGGCCAGGCCCGGACATGGCAGCCGCACTGGTCAAGCGCATCGCCCCCGGCCAGTGGATCAACATTCTCCATGACGGCCGGCGCACACCGTGTTACCTCAGTTATTATTCCAGCTACCGGCACAGCTATATCTTCTGCGACCGCTACAACAACAAGCTGTTTGAACGCAGTGCCGATGATTTGCTGAAGGACTTCACCAGCGGCTATGCCAGCGTACTGGACAAAACCACCCACTTCGAGGCCTGCCTGGCCAGTGTACTGGCGCGGCTGAAGGCCGCCGGCCACAGCTGACCCGAATCGTCAGATATTCAGGCGCGGACGAAACAGCGGCGCGATGCCAACACCTTCCAGGTTACGCACCAGGTAGTCATGAATATCCTGGGCATTGTCGAGCCGCAGCACCGCCTCCAGCACCTTTTTGGCATAGCCCATCTCGATAAAGCGGATAATCGATTTCACCCGCGGAATATTGGTGGCATTCATCGACAATGTGTCATAACCCATTGCCATCAGCAGCACCGCTGCGGCCGGGTCACCGGCCAGCTCACCGCATACCGACACCGGCTTGCCGGCCGCATGGGCCGAGCGGGCGATGTCGTTGCAGGCACGCAGCACCGCCGGGTGATAATGGTTATACAGGTGCGCCACGCGGGTATTGTTACGGTCTACCGCCAGCAGATACTGGGTCAGGTCGTTGCTGCCCACCGACAGGAAATCCGCCTTGCGGGCCAGCTCGCGGGCCAGGTATACCGCCGATGGCACCTCGATCATCACCCCTACCTTCGGCATGTTGATTGGCCAGCCTTCCTGCTGCAGCTCACGGCAGGCGCGGCGAATCATCTCCAGCGACTCGTCCAGCTCATTCAGGCTGGCAATCATCGGCAGCAGAATCTGCAGGTTATCCAGCTCCAGGCTGGCCTTCAGCATGGCGCGGATCTGCACCATAAAAATTTCCGGGTGATCCAGCGTAATACGAATGCCACGCCAGCCAAGAAACGGGTTTTCCTCCTGGATCGGGAAATACGGCAGCCCCTTGTCACCACCGATATCCAGCGTACGCATGGTGACCACCTTGGGGGCAAACACCTCCAGCTGCTGGCGGTAAATCAGCCGCTGCTCTTCCTCACTGGGAAAGCGGTCATTCAGCAAAAACGGGATCTCGGTGCGGAACAGGCCCACCCCTTCGGCGCCATATTCCAGTGTGCGGTTGAGGTCGGCCATCAGGCCGGTGTTGACCATCAGCGGCAACAGGTGGCCGTCCTGGGTCTGTGACGGCAGGTCACGCAGCTGCTCCAGCCCCTTGCTGACCAGCCGCTCTTCCTCACAGACATCCTGGTAACGCTGCAGTGTTGACTCGGTGGCATTGGCAATCACCGTGCCGCTGTAGCCGTCGACAATCACGGTCTGGCCATCCAGCTTTTTGCTGGGCATGCCCACCACACCCATCACCGTCGGAATGCCCATCGAGCGCGCCAGGATGGCGACATGCGAGTTGCTGGAGCCGCGCACCGAAATCAGCCCGACCAGGTTGTCACGCGGCACCTCGCCGAGCATCGATGCGGTCAGCTCCTCGCCAATCAGCACCACCTCACGCGGAAACTCGCGCGCCACCGGCTCGGACTGCTGCAGGTAGGTGAGCACCCGCACACCCAGATCCTTCACATCCACGGCGCGTTCACGCAGGTACGGGTCGTTCATCAGCTCAAAATTGCGCACATGCTCCAGCACCACCTGGCTCAGCGCACCCTGCGCCCACTGGCCCTGGTGGATACGGCTGACCACCTCACCGCCAATCGCGGCATCATCCAGCATTTGCAGGTAGGCATCAAACAGCGCACGCTCCTGCGCCGCCATGCGGCCGGCAAACTTGTCCTGCAGCCGGCGGATATCCTCACGCACCGCCTCCAGGCAGGTATTAAAAAAGTCGATTTCCTCTTCCACATCACTGCACTGGCGATCCGGCACCGATGCCAGATCCGCCTGGTGCATCACCAGCACCCCGGTGCCGATGGCAATGCCGGGACAACCGGCCACACCGCTGAAACGCACATCCCTCTTGCCGCTGCGGCGCGGATCAATATTGTTGATGGCACCGGTAACCTGGGCATGGGCAATAACCCCGGCCAGCTGCGCGGCAATGGTCACCAGGAAGGATTCTTCCAGCTCGGTAAAGCGGCGCGACTCACGCTGCTGCACCACCAGCACACCCAGCACATCCCGGTGATGGATAATCGGCGTGCCAAGAAAGGAATTGAACGGCTCCTCACCGATATCCGGCAGCAGCTTGAACGCCGGGTGGGCCGAGGCATTCTCCAGGTTGATCGGCTCGGCACGCTGCGCCACCTGGCCCACCAGGCCCTGGTCCTTTGCCAGGCTCAGCTTGCCCTCGGCCTCCTTGTTCAGGCCCTCGGTAGACATAA
>DATCSZ010000098.1:0-2491 GCA_036568205.1 Pseudomonadales bacterium | reverse complement strand
GCTGCCTGCATTGTTGATCCAGCGGCTGTCGGTGAGGGTGGCAAAATCACTGCGGCGGGAAAATTCCAGCCAGTAATCAATGGCCGGGTCATTGTTGTTGCGCTGCCAGTGCAGCTCACCCTCGGCGGCATCCCACTCGATCATCGGCGCAGCCGGTGGCGGCAGCTCGGCAAAGGCCGCCGGTATCAGGCTCAGGGCAAACAACAGCAGGGTCAGGGGCATCGTAACGGCCTTGGGGTTTGCAGCAGTATAAATGATCATCATGGTGTAAAATGCCGCCTCGATCAAAAAGTGAAGCAGCATATGCGAGTACTCGGCATAGAAACCTCCTGTGATGAAACCGGCGTGGCGATCTACGATGATCAGCTGGGCCTGCTGGCCGAGCGGCTGTACAGCCAGGTCAGCCTGCATACCGATTTTGGCGGCGTGGTGCCGGAGCTGGCCTCGCGTGATCATGTGGTGAAGCTGCTGCCATTGATTGACGAGGTGCTGGCTGAAGCCGGCCTCAGCCCTGCCGACATTGACGGCATTGCCTATACCGCCGGGCCGGGGCTGGTGGGGGCGTTGATGGTGGGTGCTGCCACGGCGCACAGCCTGGCCTATGTGTGGGGCAAGCCGGCGATCGGTGTGCACCATATGGAAGGCCACCTGCTGGCGCCGATGCTGGAGGACAATCCGCCGGCGTTTCCGCTGGTGGCATTGCTGGTATCCGGCGGCCATACCCAGCTGGTGCAGGTGGATGGCATTGGCCGTTACCAGTTGCTGGGCGAATCGCTGGATGATGCCGCCGGCGAGGCCTTCGACAAGGCAGCCAAGATGATGGGATTGTCCTACCCCGGCGGGCCGGCGATTGCCGCGCTGGCTGAAAAAGGCACGGCCGGGCGGTTTGTTTTTCCGCGGCCGATGGTCAACCGGCCGGGGCTGGATTTCAGCTTCAGTGGCCTGAAAACCTTTACCGCTACCACCATTACCGATTGCGGCGCGCTGGACGATCAGGACAAGGCCGATATTGCCGCCGGTTTTGAGCAGGCAGTGGCAGAAACCCTGACGATAAAATGCAGGCGGGCGCTGGAACAGACCGGCTGCCGGCGCCTGCTGATTGCCGGCGGTGTCAGCGCCAACCGCAGCCTGCGCCGGCATTTGCAGGCGATGGTGGAAAAACTGGGCGGCGAACTGTTTTATGCCCGGCCATCCCTGTGTACCGACAATGGCGCGATGATTGCCTATGCCGGCTGCCAGCGACTGAAAGCCGGCCAGCAGACCCCGCTGGGCATTGATGTACGGCCACGCTGGCCAATGACTGAACTACAAGCGACAGGTGAGTAATGGACATTGTTTACGTCAGAGATCTGAAAATCGACACCATCATCGGCATTTACGACTGGGAACGCGAAGTGCGCCAGACCGTCAGCCTGGATCTGGAAATGGCCACCGATATCCGCAAGGCGGCACAATCGGACAGCATTGACGACACGCTGGATTACAAGGCGGTATCCAAACGCCTGATCGCGTTTATTGCCGGCAGCGAGTTCCAGCTGATTGAGGCAATGGCTGAACAGTGTGCACAGATTGTGCTGGATGAGTTTGCCGTGCCGTGGCTGCGGCTGCGGCTGTCAAAGCCCGGTGCGGTGCGTGGCGCGCGCGATGTCGGCGTGATTATCGAGCGCAGCCGGCAGGACCAGGCCTGATGGCGCTTGTCTATCTCAGCCTGGGCAGCAATATCGAGCCCGACAAACACATTCGCGCTGCACTGCAGGCGTTAGCGGCGGCGTTTCCCGGCATGAAAGCATCGCCGGTGTATGAAAGTGAGGCCGTTGGTTTTGATGGCGACAATTTCTATAACCTGGTGGTGCAGGTCGACACCGGCAGCACGGTTGCCGAGCTGTCACGGTTCTTGCGCCAGCTGGAAGATGCCCACGGCCGGGTGCGTGGTGGCGAGCGTTTCAGTGCCCGGACACTGGATATTGATATCCTGACCTGTGATGACAAGGTTGGCGTGATTGATGGTATTGAACTGCCACGCCGGGAAATCCTGAAAAACGCTTTTGTACTGCTGCCATTGGCGGACATTGCACCGGCTGCCCGGCATCCTGTTGCCAATAAAACCTACCGCGAACTGTGGCAGGCGTTTGATAAAAGCAAACAGAAGCTGTGGATGGTGGAACTGCCTGATGCCTGAAGACGAATGACGGCAGGCCGCGCGGGCTTGCACGGATGCAGGAAAATGGCGTGAGCAGGATGCGGAAGCTTAAGCCGGACAAGCTGGCTGATAATGTTCGACTAAAGTCGAACCCACAAGAATTCCGTCACCCCGTGGGCCCCGCTTCAGCCGGTCAAGATTACCGGCAATGTATAACTTGATTTGCAGCCGTGGGAAGAATACCGATGCTGCAAAATCTCGATTGCCTTACATAACCTGTGACCGGCCGCCATCCACGGCAATAATCTGGCCGGTGATATATTGCGCATCCTTGGCCAGAAACAGCGCGGT